>NZ_DAGX01000002.1:624066-952782 GCF_002498315.1 Methanofollis sp. UBA420 | reverse complement strand
AGACCGTCGTGAGACAGGTCGGTTACTATCTATTTGGGGTGTATGGAGTCTGAGGGTAAGAAAGAAATAGTACGAGAGGAACTTTCTTTCGTCGCCTCTGGTCGATCGGTTGTCCGACAGGGCAATGCCGAGCAGCTACGCGGCAAGGGATAAAAGCTGAAAGCATCTAAGCTTGAAACCCGGCCCAAAAAGAGACTCCGCTGAGGACATGGGTAAAAGACCCGCTTGATAGGCTTGGGATGTACGCATGAAGACCACGACATGTTCAGTCCGCAAGTACTAACGTCCAAATCCAACTATCCGTTGAACCCAGACGAAACCCGTTGTGCATACCTTTAAACACTATAATGTGTTACATTATAGAGGACACGGCTGCCAAGGTGGCGGAGAGGCTACGCGGTTGACTGCAGATCAACTACATCCCGGTTCGATTCCGGGCCTTGGCTTGGGTGATAGCGGCCATAGCAGTGGGGAAACACCTGGACTCTTTCCGAACCCAGAAGTTAAGCCCACTCACGTATTACCGTGTACTGAGTTGCGCGAGCACTTGGGAAAAGTAATTCGCTGCTATCCCCTTCCTTATGAATTATGACTGTTCTTGGATTCCTTTGTATTGTGTCTGTTCTGAAATGTTTGTTCTGTACCCTGATTGTTGATATTGATACGTCCGTCGGATCATATACGTTCTGACCGTCTTTTCTGTTTCCGTTTCTATTTCTCCTGAATCTGTTCCTGGCTTTCTGTATCCCGAATCCGTTTCGTGCATACCCTTATATCTTATTATGCTGACTTTATAGTGTATAGCGGCCATAGCAGCGGGGAAACACCCGGACTCTTTCCGAACCCGGCAGTTAAGCCCGTTCACGTATTGTCGTGTACTGAGTTGCGCGAGCACTTGGGAAAAACAATTCGCTGCTATATTCTTCTTATACAGCGAATGAATGCCTGTTTTTTCTCTGTTGTTATTCCTATTTCTGGCAGGACGTCCCCGGCCATACATGTTTATACCGTAAATACGTGTATACGACGGGGGAGATTATATGCCCGAAGAGGTGACCGGTTCGCGCGATCAGGAGAAAGAATTCGATTCTCTCCTCGAACTTCTTCCTGGCGTACTCTGGGGTCTGGTGTCCAGTATTATCCTCGATATGATCGGAGAGATGAGCGATGTGGGCAAACTCTCTATCGTCCTTGGCATAGGCCTGATCATTGCAGCCCTGAGAACGATTCGACGGTCTGACCGGGCCCCGAGGCGCCTCTCCCGGCGGGTTATGAAGGTGCTGGCATGGGGCCTGATCTTCATTGTTGTTCTAGTTATTCTTGGCGGCTTTATCCTGGGAAAAAATCCTCTGGAACTGGTTTTTGTGGTCGGCTGGATGGTCCTGATGATCCTTGCCATCCGTTTCTCCTATGCACGTCCTTCAGGTTCGCTATTCCAGACACTTCTTCCCCAGGCTGCTGCAATAAGTCTTGGTGCCGGCCTGGTTATCGGAGGTGCGCCCATAACCGAAGTCCTCGAAGGCGGACCTTTTGAACTGACGATCATCAACAACCGTCCCGAAGTGTTCGTCTGCTATGTTCCTCTCATCAATTCCGAGATCTCGATTCCTCCGGGAGAAGAAAGAACTCTTGTACTACCAGCAGTTATCTGTACTGTCCAGCATGAAGGAGACATCATCAGGATCAGAGGTGCCTATGGCATGGAGCATTCTATTCCTGTAAGGCCGGATACTGTCATCATCTTTGACGGCAGTCCTTTCGATCCTGGCGATTCATTTGTCCTTTCCCCTACGGGACAGAGGGACCACACGCTGATCATTACTTCTGCCGGTGCCTGACCCTCTCTTTCCTCCTCTTTTTGAGAGGCACCATTATCTGGTATATCCTCACATATCATCTGGCACGCTGTCCATGTGACCGGCGTGACCGCATCCCGGCCCCCCGCGGGCTTGTCCCGCTTCCAGGATGTATGGTGATAGAGATGGCAGATATTCCACGAATTTCACGGTGCATGAGCACCCAGCACCCGGACAATGTCCACCTCCCGTTCTTTGCCGAGACCTCCGAACTCGGCGGCGACGACGAGGTGCAGGAGGCGTATTACAGTTACTCCCATCTCGGATGCAGGGAGCAGATGTGGGACTGCGAGGGAAAAGAAGTCGACAACTTCGTCGTCAAAAAACTTCTCTCCAGGTATGAATCCTTTTTCCGGGACAACCAGCTCGGACAAGATCTCTTTCTCACCCTGCGCGTCCCGAACCCTGAGGTCGAACGCGCCGAAGCGAAGATCCTCCTCGAAACCCTGGAGAGCATTCCGCGCTCCTTCGACGTGGCCCGCCTCTTCTCCGGGAATGACGTCCCTCCGATCTATGAGGTGATCCTCCCGATGACATCGTCGCACGTCGCTGTCGACAACATCTATCAGTACTACTGCGACTTCGTCGTTGGACAGCAGCATAAGCGCCTTGGCGGGAGGGACATGACCATCGCCGAATGGATCGGTCCTTTCTCTCCGCAGAAGATCAATGTCATCCCTCTCTTCGAGGACGCACCGAGCATGCTCAACGCCGCCGGGATCGTCGGGCGGTACATGCAGGACAAAGACCTCACCTACCAGCGCGTCTTCCTCGCGCGTTCTGACCCGGCCATGAACTACGGCATGATCCCGGCAATCCTTCTCAACAAGATCGCCCTCTTCCGCCTCCACCTCCTTTCCGAGGAGACGGGCGTTCCGGTGTACCCGATCATCGGCGTCGGTTCCGCGCCCTTCAGGGGCAACCTCCGTCCCGACACAGTCGAGCGCTGTGTTGCCGAGTACCCCGGCGTGCATACCTTCACCATCCAGTCGGCCTTCAAGTACGACTATCCCCTGGACATGGTCCGCCGGGCGGTCGCCGATCTCGAAGGGCAGAACACCACGGTTCCACCTGAAATAGACGAAGAAGAGGCAGTCGCCCTCATCCAGAAGTACACCGACGCCTACATGCAGGCGATCACCGGTCTCTCCGACCTCATCAACCGGGTCGCCACTTTTGTCCCGAGCAGGAGAAAGAGGAAACTCCATATTGGCCTCTTCGGCTACTCACGGAGTGCCGGTGGCATCTCCCTCCCACGGGCGATCACCTTCACCTCCGCGCTGTACTCGGTCGGCCTCCCACCCGAACTCCTCGGCCTCGACGCCCTCGACTCGGACGAGATCGAGTTCCTCCGCAAGGTCTATGTCAATTTCGATGCCGACCTTGCCGATGCCGCCCGGTACTTCGATCCTGAATCTGAGTATGTGTCCCCGTCCCTTGCAAAGGCCGTCCTCGACCTCGTCGATGTCGAACCCGATGCAGAGCACCGGGAGATCGCGGCCTCTATCCGCGGGGCCCTGAAGGAGAACCGTACTGCAGACGTCAGGTCAGGGATACTGCGGGCGGCAAATGTCAGGAAGTTCCTCGGATAATCTCTCTTTTTTCTTTCGCAGGCTCTCATCCCCGCGGTATGCGCGGGCAGGGGCTATGCGATAGGCACCGTCGTCGGGGTGAACCCTGAACAAGAGGGTCAAGACCGGGAATGTCGTGGCCCGGATCCTCGTGCGTGATGATGCCGTTCGCACCAAACTGCCGGGGACTCCGGTCCCACCAATATCGGCGGGTTCGCGTTCGCGCGTTGCGGTGCTCATCACTATCCTGAATGCCCGTCCCCTTCCCCCTCTTTCAACTTTTTCTCGTCTCTCCTGAGCACCTGCCAGTGGTAGACCCAGACTGCAAGGCCGACGAGGAGCATCGCCGCCGCCTTTGGGAGGCCGGCGTAATAGGGGGGCGGTTGTGGGTACGGTGCCGGCGGCGGGTAAACGAAGACCTCCAGCAGGACCGTACAGACGTCGACCGCTCCGATGACCATCACCAGGAGGGAGAGGAAGGTGACGGCATAGAGGTACATCCTCCATGCGGTGATCCCGCCCTTCATCCCTCGCGCCTCCCCCGTCGGACAACATACGCGGCTGCGCCGAGGGCCAGAAGGGCAAGTACTGCCGCAAATCCCGGTTGAGTCGGCCCGACCCGGCCACCCTCAACGACCCTGAACTGCCCCACCTGCACCTCCCCGGGTATAGGTGTCGGCGCGGCGGTGACGGTCAGGGTGGGCGGTTTTGTCGCCTTTCCTGTCTCCCCGCTTTTTGAGTCACCCTGTGGAGGGGCCAGGGTCACGCGGCCGGTACCGCCCGTGATGAGGGCGCTGTTCTCGAAGACCTCGATCCCGATCTCGTAGTCATAGCCATTCGGAACGGTGAGGCGGATACTCCTTTCCGTAGACGCATTCCCGGCGATGGTCCCGAGGGTCGCCGACTCCCGTGCCGCCGTGATCCCTTTCTGCAGGTTGTAGGCCTTCACCTTCGCCGCGACCTGGCCCGAGGGAGAGAGCCCGATATTCTCCAGGCCAAGGAAGATATCCAGGGTGATGGGGTCGGCCTCCAGGTCCGGGGTCATCACGTCGATGGCCGTGACGGCAAGGAGGGAACGGGCGATAGTTTTCGCATGGGCGGTGCGGTCAGGGAGAGCGACGGCGACCGACCCTGTCACCTGTCTCCTCCCGTCCTGCCAGACCGAGGCCCAGATGTCGTAGTTATGCCCGTTTTCGAGTTTCATCGGGATTACCTCCCTGTGTGTCTTCCCTTCCTCCAGGCTCAGGTCCGAGACGCGCCTCTCGGTGACGACGACATCTGTGCCGGCATATTTCGCGCTCACCAGGACATCGACCTTCTCCAGGTCGCCGTATAGGGCTTCGATATAGGGGATGACTTCGATCGCGGTGGTGTTCGAGGGGGGCTGGCCCTGGGGAATAACGATATCCATGTCGGCGATGGTGACATAACCGCGTGTCTGCGACTGTGGCGGTGCGGTACACCCGGCCGTGCATGCAAGACAGAGGAGTATGATGATGAAGATCCCGGTCTTATATCGTTTCATTTCGATCATACTGTTGTCTCTGGACCTGCGATCTTTAAATGATCTTCTAATTATATCATCGACATTATTCCATGGAAATTCCCCGGGGAAAAGAAAAGAGGATGGTTTATTGTCTTCTCATCATGAGGAGAACGACAGCGATACCGACCCCTGCAAGGGCGGTCAGCGGCAGGGCGGCGGCGCGGGTCGGTGTCGTCGTCGCTGGCGTTGTCGACGGCACCAGGGTGGCATTCACCGTGGCCGTGACTCCTGCCTCGACAGAGAAGGTCCCGCTCCACGTATCGTGATCGCGGAGTTCAAGGAGGACGGTGTGGTTGCCAGCCTCGATGTTGGGCACGGTGACCGGCGTCCTGCCCACATAGAGGTTGTCGATGTGGACGGCCGCGCCCGCCGGCACCGAGGAGATTGCAAGCGATCCGGTTATACGTGCGGTCGTCGGCGTGGTGGTGACGGTAGTGGTCGGCGTCGGGGTGGGCTCCGGCGCGGTGGTGTAGCGACTGACCTCACCACCTGATGTTGCGATGGCGAAAGTGGTACCATCTGGGGTGAGGGCCACTCCCCGCACCGCCGACCCGATCACTTTGCTCAGGATCGCCGAGCCTGTCCTGTCCAGGATATAGATATTCTGGTCGAGAGACCCTGCGGCGATCTTCTCCCCGCGCTCGCTCGCCGACACGGCCGTGACCGACCCCGTCATCGGTACGCTCCAGAGGAGTGTGCCGTTTGCATCGAAGAGGATGACACGCGTATCGGCCGATCCCGCTGCTACAAAGGTTTCGTCAGGAGAAATCGAGACCCCAAGTACGTCCGCGCGGGCCGCCTGCGACCAGAGGGGGGAACCGTCCCGTGCGAAGAGGTAGACTTTGTCGTCCTGTGAACCCGCTGCGACGAAAGTCCCGTTCGGTGTCACGGAGACCCCGAAGACATCACCTTCTGTCTGGTATGACCAGAGGGTGTTGCCTTCTTCATCGAAGAGATAGACCCTGTCGTCCGAACACCCGGCGGCGACGTATTCCCCGCCTTTGGCGACGGCAACGGCATAGGCGCGGCCGGGCAGCACCGCACTCCACCTGAGGTCGCCCGACCTGTTGTAGAGATAGACCCTGTTATCAGAGGCGGCGGCGCCGACCGCCGTCCCATCAGGTGCGATAGAGACACTGTTCACGGTCGCCTGTGCATTCTTCTGCCATACGACACTTCCGGAAGCGTCGAGCAGGGTGACCCGTGCATCGTCACCGCCCGCGGCGACCGCCGAACCATCTGCAGAGACGGCGACGCCCCGGAGGATCCCCTGGGTCGTGTAGGTCCAGTCAGGGGATTCCTCTGCCGCCGCCGCTGTCCCGCAGAGGAGACAGAGAAAGGTTGCCAGGAGGAGGGCTCTGGCTATATTCTCTTTTTTCATGGATGGAGATATCGGGTTTTGTCTATTTAAGAACGGCGTATCCACAACGCAGCCGCCAGGCCGAGGACGACCACGGCGGCACTCCATGGTGCCTGCGTAGGTGTCGGTGTCGCTGGCGGGACCGGCGTCGTCGCCGGAGGTGGTGCAGTCGTCGCGGCCGTCGTGACGTCGCTCACCGTCTCGTTTGTGATCATGAAGGTCCCGCTTGCCGTGGCGTCCCCTTCCACCCACTCGACAGTGATGGTGTAGGTCTCAGGCGGGAGCACCTCGAAGGTGTAGGACCAGGTGTTGTACGGGTCCCCGGCCTCCACTGTCACGGTGCCGCTTGACCCGTAGAATGCACCCCCCGTATCCTTCGAGGTCGGCTTGAAACCCGAAGAGACGATATCGACGAGAAGTTCATTGCCCGGTGCGATGTTCGTCGTCCCGCTGACGGTGAGGGTCCCGTCAGGATCCTTTCCGACCTCTCCGATCTCCAGAGTGGCCGCCGCCGCTGCCGCCTGTACGAGGAGGAGTGCGGACACCGCGATGAGGATGAGGGTTAGAGTTCGCATGCGGGTGCATGGGAGATGAGGGTATATATGGTGTGCGGGGGTGTGAACCCTGGAACAAAGAATCGATCCTCCTGCGGGGAATAATCGCAAGTCTTATGGCTTTCTCGATATTGCCGATGCTCGCCCCTCTCAAAACTCGAAAAAATTGGCTTTGTAAAAAGCCTATTCTGGAGTGCCTCTGCTGGGGGGCTGCCGCCCCCCGATCCCTCGAAAACCTCCGTTTTTCTCATGCTCACTTCGTTCGCACCCTGCCATTAGTATAAGGGTGGAGGGCAGTCTCCTCTTCAAAATGCAGGATTTCACCCACCCGAGGTCCAATCCTGAGGGGGGAACGAGCTTCAGCGAGTTCGAGAAGACCGCTAGGTCTTCGCTGTCCGGGGGCGTAGTCCCCCGATCTCGATTGAAGACGGTGGATCGGCGTCTTGTCTTACGATTCTGCTGTCCCCTGCTCTGGACAAACTCCCGGGATCCATAGAGTAGCCTCCTCTCACAGAACAAAAAAAATTCTTCCGAGCCCAAAAAAAGAAAAAGAGGTCTCTTCACCGGTGGGAGAAGTAGCCGACGACGCCGGTTTCGTCGGCCCGGTCGATCCGGACAAAGCCAACTCTCTCGAACTGGACGGTCTTTCCCGCATAGCGAGCGACCGCGGCCTCGCAGAGTCCGGTGAGCGTGCCCTCCGGGGTGAGGACGGTGCAGGGGATGCCCGTTCCCTCGGGGAGCCACTGGACGATCGGGGCCTTCGCCGCCCGCGCCGCCGCCAGGTCGTCGCCGGCATAGACTGCCTGCCCCTCGCCTCTCATCTCGATATTGAAGAGATCTTTCAGCCTGATCATCCCGGCCCCCGCGACCTCGGCCTTTGGCAGGACGACTGCACTCTCGAAGGCAAGTTTCCGCACACCCCGCGCCTCGTTGCCCGGGTACAGGGGCACCTCGGCTGTCTGTGCCGGTGCATCCTCGACAGTCACCCGCACAGGTTCGGGGACAAAGAAGAAGCGGTCTGATGACGGGTCGACGATCGCCTTGTTCTTCGCATACAGATTTTCCCAGGAGAAGGAGATGTCGGTCTCGCCGATACCGATATCGAGGACCGCCTCCTTCACCGCCTCGGGCTCGATGCCCCGGCGTGCGATCGCTCTCAGGGTGCCGAGGTGGATGTCGTCCCAGCCCGTGTACGTGCCGGCGTTGATCCCCTCGCGCATCGACGAGGTCGAGAGGACAACCCCCTCGATACCCATCCTGCCGTAGTGGCGGTACACCGGCGCCTTCCAGCCGAAGTAGTCGTAGATGTACTGCTGGCGACGGGTGTTCGCGATGTGGTCCTTGCCCCGGATCACGTGGGTGATGCCGAGGAGGTGGTCGTCGGCCACGACCGAGAAGTTCATCAGGGGATAGACCCGGGCGTCGATCCGCGGGTGGGCCGGGCTGTCGACGATCCTGAAGATGGAGAAGTCGCGCATCGCCGGGTCGGGATGTGTCAGGTCGGTCTTCACCCGCACTGTCACCTGCCCCTCGGCAAACTTCCCGGCGAGCATCTGGTCCCAGAGCTCCAGATTCTCCTCGACAGTGTGGGAACGGCATGGGCAGGCCGTCTTTGCGAGTTTCAGTTCCCTGAACCTCTCCGCGTCGCAGGTGCAGACATATGCCCCGCCAAGTTCGATGAGCTGCCGGCAGAGATCGTAGTAAATCTCCATCCTGTCGCTCTGGTAGACGATATCGGTAATGCCAAGGCCCAGATTCCTGATGTCCTCCTGGACCATCTCATAGGCCTCGGGGTCTACCCGCCGCGGGTCGGTGTCCTCGATCCGCAACACATACCGCCCGCCGTACCTCTTCACATAGGCATCGTTCAGGAAGGCCGCCCTAGCGTGCCCCAGGTGCAGGGGCCCGGAGGGGTTGGGCGCAAACCGCATCACGACGCCGTTTTCGGCACCTTCGAGGGGCGGGAGCTCCTTCTTTGTCTCCTTCCTGACCTCGTTCATCTCGGCCACAAGTTCGGGGGCGATCTCCTGGAGTTTTGCCTGCCATGACTCCGCTGGCAGGGCCGCGACCTCGTCGAGCACGCCCGCGAGAAGGGCGGGGATATCCTTTGCATGTGGGCGGAGTTCAGGGTGGGCGCCGAGCACCTTTCCCATCACTGCCTTTGCATTCGGCACATTGCCATGTTTTACCGCGTTCTGGAGCGCGTAGATATACAGGACTCTCCTGATCTCTGTCTCCATCTTAGAAACTCCGTGTCAGGAAGTAATCTGCGATTTCCTCAAGATATGTGCGTTCCATCGATTCGGGCAGGACAGAGAGAGAGCGCTTTGCCGTAGCGACCCTCTCCTCCGCGGCCCGCCGCACCTCGTCGATCACGCCCGTCTCTTCGAGTTCTGCGATCGCCGCGTCGATCTCGGCGCCGGTGAGAGTATGGCGATACTTCGAGAGGTCGAGGCCCTTCTCCCGTGCGGTGATGGCGATGAGGGTCTGCTTCCCCTCGCGGAGGTCGGATGCCCTGTCCTTCCCGCTCGTCTCCGGGGGGGCCAGGAGGTCGATGAGGTCATCCTGGATCTGGAAGGCGATCCCGGCATTCATGCCGTACTGGTAGAGAGCATCCACCTGCATGGCATTCCCGCCGGCAAGGGTTCCGCCGATCGCTGCCGCCGCTGCATAGAGGGCACCGGTCTTCTTCCCGGCCATCTCGATGTAGTCGGCCGCCTCGACCTCCGCGCCCTTCTGCTCGAAGGCCATATCCTGGTGCTGCCCCTCGCAGATCTCCGTGCAGGTCCGGGCAAGGAGGGTCACCGCCTTCACCCGCGCCCTGTCCTCGGCGAGGGCATGGGTGATGTACTCGAAGGACTTCGCATACAGCACGTCGCCCGCCAGGATCGCCGTCGGTTCGTCCCACTTCGTGTGGACCGTCGGCACGCCCCGCCGTGTCACGTCCCCGTCCATGATGTCGTCGTGGATGAGGGTGAAGGTGTGGGTCATCTCGACCGCGATCGCCGCGGTGATCAGGTCGTCGGCACGACCGGGTTTCACGGCGTTGGCTGCAAGGAGCAGCACCGCCGGGCGCAGGCGCTTCCCGCCCGCGAGCAGGAGATGGGCGCTCGCCTTATAGAGGTCGCCGAATACGTCTCCAAAATTCCGCTCGAGCGCGATGTCGACCTGCTCGGCGGTTTTCTCAAGATAAGTCTTCAGATCACTCATGACAAAACCTCGTTTATTTCAACAGGACCCTCTGCCCGTTTCTGAGCAGGTGGACGTCGTTGTTCAGGGTGTAACCGCACTCCTCGGCAAACCGCATGTACTCGCCGGTCATGTCGATGTTCCCGTGGGACGGGATGATGTGCTGGGGGTTCAGGAGATGGAGCAGTTCATAGTGGTCTTCACGGTACGCGTGGCCGCTCACGTGGATTTCATCGAAAATCCTGGCCCCTTTCATCTTCAGGAGGGTCTCGACGAGATGGCGCTGCCCGAAGTTCATGGGGTTCGGGATCACCTTGGCCGAGAAGAGGATCTTGTCGCCTTTCTCGACCTTGTACGGCGTGTCGCCATGGGCAATCCGCGTCAGGATGGCGCCGCTCTCGCCCTGGTGACCGGTGACGATCGGGAGGAACTTGTCCTTCCCGGTCTTCATCATATGTCGCAGGGTGCGGTCCACTGTCCGCCTGTTCCCGAAGACCGAGAGGCTCTGGGGGAATGCGACCAGTTTGAGCTGTTCGGCCGCCGTCGAATACCGTTCCATCGAGCGGCCGAGAAGGACGGGCTTTCTTCCGATCTCATGGGCGCACTCGGCGATTGTCTTGATACGTGAAATGTGTGAAGAGAAGGTCGAGACGATGATCGCGTTCTTGTCGTCCTCGTAACTGGTGATCGTGTCCCTGACAAGGTCGCGTGCGATCCGTTCGCTCGGACACCTGCCCTTCTTCTCAATGTTCGTGCTCTCGACGATGAGGGCGAGCACCCCTTCCTTCCCTATCTGGCGGAGGCGGGCGAAGTCGGGCGGTTCTCCGATCACAGGCGTCCGGTCGAGCTTGAAGTCGTTTGCATAGACGACGGCGCCGTCTTTCGTGTGGAGCACCGCCATCACCGTGTCGATGATCGAGTGCTGCATCTTGACGAACTCGAGGGTAAGGTTCGGGGAGATCCTGTACCTGCTGCCCGCCTTGAGCACCTGGATCTTGTTGGTGACCCCGAACTTCTGTTCGCCCTGGATCTGCTGTTTGATCAGTTCGACTGTGTACGGCGTTCCGATAATGGGCGCGTTGTACCGGTGCGCGAGTTTCGGGATCGCCCCGATATGGTCGAGGTGGCCGTGCGTGCAGACGATCGCCTTCACGCTCCCTTCCACCGTGTTCATCATGGTGTCGTCGGGGATGGCCTTCATCTCGATCAGATCGAGGGAGTGCATATTCTCGATCTCCGCGTCCTCGTGGATCATGATCTGGTCGAGCCTGATGCCCATATCGAAGATGACGATCTCTTTTCCGCACCGGACGGCGGTCATGTTCCGGCCGACTTCGTTATAGCCGCCCACTGCAACAATTTCTGTATCCATTTTTTGTCTCCGTATGAATCCTATTCTTCGAGCATCTGCCGGGTCGTACCGGTAATATAAGCCCGTGTTTTCCTGAGATCGGCAACGCTGCCGGCTCCGGTGAGGAACATGGCGGCCCGCAGTTCCTGCAGGATCATTGATACGACCGCCGTAAGCGCCTCTTCTCCGTCCATCGCGGGTTTCAGCAGGGGCAGGGCCATCCCGCCGAGGTCGGCCCCGAGTGCGAGAGCCTTCGCGATGTCTATTCCATTCCGCACGCCTCCGGTGGCGATCACCGGGCCGCTTCCCGCCACCTCGCAGAGGCTCACCGCTGTTGGGATGCCCCAGTCGAGGAACGTCTTTCCGAGGGCCCGTAGGTGTTCCTCTTCAGCCCTTTCGACCTCGACCGCCGCCCATGAGGTGCCGCCGAAACCGCCGAGGTCGATCGCCGCGGCGCCCGCGCCCCAGATCAGGCCGGCCGTCTCCTTCGAGATGCCTGCTCCGGTCTCCTTGACGATCACCGGCGTTTTGAAGTCCTCGCAGAGGTCGGCGATGGCGGCGAGGCAGCCGCGGGCATCGTGGTCGCCCTCGGGCTGGATCGCCTCCTGCAGGAAGTTCAGGTGAACGCAGAGGGCGTCGGCATCGATCATCTCCACCGCGCGCTCGGCCCACTCTGCCCCGTGCTCCCGCAACTGCACCGCGCCGAGGTTGGCGCAGATGAAGGCATGAGGCGCCTCATCCCGTACGACGGAGAAACTCTCTGCAAGATCCGGGTGTTCGAGGGCCGCGCGTTGCGACCCGACGCCCATTGCAAGGCCGAATCTCTCCGAAACCCGTGCGAGCCGCCTGTTGACCTCGGTCGTTGCAGGGTGGCCGCCTGTCATGGCAGCGATGAAGAGCGGCGCCGCAAGGCGTGCGCCGAGAAACCTGGTCTCCAGCCTGATCGCATCAAGGTCACATTCTGGAAGGGCGGCATGCACCAGTCTGACGTCTTCAAAGCCTGCGCTGCCGACCTCGACCTGCTTATCGCAGCAGATCCGCAGGTGGTCCAGCTTCCGTGAGGACGTCTGTGTACTCTCTTTGATATGAATTCCTCCTGTTCTCTGGTGTGCCTGTCCCTGTCCTTCTCTTTTCTTTCACTTTCTGACTATCGTGCCGCCGTGACCCTTCCCATCGAGGAATGCGGCCGTCCGGGAGACATGGAATATGTGTGATTCGATACCCTCGTCTGCGAGTGCGAGGAGTTCCGTGATCTTCCCTTTCATCCCGCCGGTCACGTCGGTGTTCCCTGAACACCCGATAGACAGACGTCCGACTGTGTCCCTTGTGATCACCGGGACCACCGCACCGTTGTCAAGGACGCCGGGCACGTCGGTCGCAAGACCGACGCGGGCCGCCCCGAGGGCTACGGCAAGGTACCGGATGATCTGATCGCCTGAAATGATGCAGGCACCACGACTCGCGTCCATCACCACGTCCCCATGGAGGACCGGGGTGATGCCGAGCCGCACCAGTTGTACAATAGGTAGGTGCTCACAGGATATGAGGTGTCGGTTGTTGGCACGGCATCCGGCCAGGGGGTGGATGCCAACGGCGTCCACGCCGTGCTCACGCAGTGCGGCCACGACCGCTCTGTTGAGGCCGGTGACCGCCTCGTGGGTGACAGCGATCCCTTCTTTGTTTGCGGGGCCGACTCCCTCCTGGAGACGGTATCGGGCGGCTTCGGGGTGGCCGCATGACCCGGCCCCGTGGACCAGAACAAGCCTGAGGCCGGGCCGCTGTGCGATCTCTCCGGCAAGAGCGGCAAGGCGGGCATGATCGACGGCGCCGGTTCCGGCCTTGTCGGTAATGATGCTCCCGCCGAATTTTAGCAGAATAACCTTTTCATCCATCTTTCTCTTTGCGTATGCCGGTCGTGTCGATGGTGGTGATGATCGACTTTGCGCCTGTGGCGTCCATCGCCCCTGCGACCCGGCTCTTTGCGTGCTTCGGGCAGAGCGCCACCATACACCCGCCTCCGCCGGCGCCGGTGATCTTCGCGCCGAAGGCCCCGGCCGCGCGGGCGGTCAGGACAAGTTTGGAGAGGGCGGGGTGGCCGACGCCGAGTGCCTCAAGGAGGGCGTTGTTGACGTCCATGCAGTGACCGAGCTGCTGCGGTTTGTTCATGCACTTGATCGCCTGGGTGGTCACCGCCCCGATTGAGTCCAGGATCGGGTTGACGATGGCGGGATGCTTCTGGTGCATCTGTGCCACGTGTTCCACCATCTTTGCGGTCGAATGGGGGACGAGGGTATTGCCGATGACGAGGTGGAGGCTCTGCGGCGGCAGGCGTCGTTTCGAACCCCGGGAGATGAGCACGATCCCACCGAAGGTCGTCACATAGGTATCGGTCGGGCTCGCTCTCCCGTTCTGGACTTTCTTCTCGATCGCAAAGGCGCGCTCTGCGATCTCGTCCTTTGTAAAGCCGAGGCCGAACTCGTCTGAGATGGCGGCGAGGGTGGCGGTGGTCACCGCTGCTGAGGACCCGAGCCCTGACGAACTCGGGAGTTGCGACCTGATATAGACGCTCCCCTGTACCCCGGTCGAACGGAAACACTCGTCTATATAGGGAGAACGGACAGGTGCGGGGTTTTTTACCCTCCTCACCGTCACCGCCACGCGCGGCTTGATTGCCATCGCCACGCCTGGCTTCCCATAGACAACAGCGTGCTCTCCAAAAAGAAATACCTTACCGGGGGCGCTCCAGGTCGCCACTCTACACCACCGCTATGGCAGCATATCCGACGACGAGGGGGTCGCCGGTCACCTCTCCGCTCGTGGTATAGGTGAGCAACCTCCCTTCGGTCGCGCCGAATGCCTTGCATGCAAGGACCATCGTCGCGATCGGGCCGTACCCGCATGCGCTGACGTCGAGAAACTCAATCTTCCGGTAGAACTCCGGGACATCGAGAGTCTTCAATGCCTCGATCGCCTGCAGATCCACATGATGTGCGAGGTCCTCCGGGATATAATGGGAGAAGTCGCTGGAGGCGACGATCCGCACCTCACGGCCGGTCTTCCTGACTGCGGCCACGATCGCCTTTGCAAGTTTCTCCGCACTCCTGAGGCTCTGGTCGCCCATCATGATCGGTGCGATCCTGGCCCGCGGGAAGTGGTACTTGATGAAAGGCACCTGAACCTCGATCGAGTGTTCGGTGGCATGTGCGTCGTCGTCGATCGGCACGCCGATCCTCTCTACGAGGTCGGCGTCGACGTCCACGATGCCAAGTGGGGTCTCCCATGGTATCGCCGAGGCGGAGGTCGTAAAACCGTGGTGGCTTGGCCCGATGATGATGAATGTCCCGTCAAAAGAGGGTGGTATGGCGGCATAAGCCCGGGCCGCCACGGCACCTGAATATGGATAACCTGCATGGGGTGCGACGATACCGAGGGCGGCAGGCATGTCGGTCACCGGTTCCGGGGTGACCATGCCGAGGAACTGCTCGAGATGAGCGGGGTCTCCCGGATAGAACATGCCTGCGACGGTGCATGCCCTCGTCTGCATCTCTCTTCCTCCTTACAGTTCGGTCTCGAAGTCCTCGAGGGTATAGGAGGTGGAAACACCGCGGAGATGGAGGATCTCTCTGGTGAGGAGGTAGTAGACGAGGGAGAGTGCTTTTCTGCCCTTGTTGTTTGTCGGGATGACCATGTCGAGGTTGCTGGTCATGTTGTTCGTGTCGCAGAGGCCGATGACTGGTATCCCGTTCTGGATCGCTTCCTTGATCGCCTGAGCGTCGCCCATCGGGTCGGTGACGACGACGACTTCGGGCTCCACGTAGCCGTGGAAGTTCGGGTTGGTCATGAGACCGGGGATGTACCGCCCGATAGCCGCGGTGCCTCCGATGGCGTCGGCGAACTTCTTTGCCGGGTACTGGGCGTACTGGCGGGAAGCGACGATGAGAACCTTCGGGGCGTCGTAACTGGCAAGGAACTTCGCCGCGGTCTTGATGCGCTCGTCGGTTGCTCTGATGTCAAGGATGTACAGTCCGTCCCCGCGCACGCGGTAGATGAACTTCATCATGTCCTGGCTCTTCTGCTGCGTGCCGATGTGGACTCCTGCGGCGAGGTACTCTTCCACCGGAACGAGGGGCTCGTTCAGCACAATTTCCATCTCAGTCTCTTCAACCATGTTTAGATCAGCTCCTCAATACGTATCAGTTCATTCAGTTTTGCGATTCTTTCTCCGCCCACGACCCCCGATTTCAGCAACCTGCATTCGAATGCGGTGGCAAGATGGGCGATAGTTTCGTCGGTCGTTTCTCCGGACCGGTGACTCATCACCGTGTCCATGCTGTGGGATTTTGCCAGATGGACGGCCTCGAAGGTGTCGGTCAGCGTCCCGATCTGGTTGGGCTTGATCAGCACGCAGTTCGAGGCATCTGTCTCGATCCCGCGCATGATCCGCTCGGCATTGGTGACATAGAGGTCGTCGCCGCAGATCAGGCACCGGTCTCCGACCTGTCTGTTGATTCTGGCAAAGCCCTCGAAGTCCTCCTCGACGAGGGGGTCTTCCACATAGGCGAGGTTGTAACGGTCTACCAGTTCGGTGATATAGGCGATCTGGTCTTCGGTCGTCCTCTTCATGTCACTGTACACATAGGTGTTTCCGTTCCACATCTCGCTGGATGCGACGTCGATACCCATGTCGATCGCGAAGTTCAGTTCGTCGGAGACAGCTCCGATAGCCTGGTTCAGGAATTCGAACGCCTCTGCGTCGGAGATCCTCGGTGCCCACGCGCCTTCGTCGCCCTTGCCACAGCCCTTGCCTGCCTTGACGAGCAACTCCTTCACCTTTTTATGGACGGCGGCGTTTGCAAAGACCGCCTCGTCCGCGCAGGAGGCGCCGGTCGGGATGACCAGGAACTCCTGGATGTCGGTGGCATTTGTGGCATGTGCCCCGCCGCCGATGACATTGCCGAGGGGCAGGGGTGTCTTCCGGGCGAAGGCCCCGCCAAGGTACCGGAAGAGCGGGATGCCGATCGAGTTCGCCGCAGCCTTCGCGCATGCAAGGGAGAGTGCGACGGCCACGTTTGCGCCGATGTTCGAAAAGTCCACTGTTCCATCGGCTTCGTGAAGGGTCCTGTCAAAACCTGCCTGATCCGCGGCGTCGAGCCCGACGAGTGTGGGGATGAGGTGTTCGCGTGCGGCGGGAACCGCCTCGCGCGGTGATCTGACCTTTGCTTCCCACGTCCCGGTGGATGCGCCGCTCGGTGCGGCTGCCCGGCCGAAGCCGCAACAGGTATAGATCTCTGCCTCGACGGTCGGGTTCCCTCTGCTGTCCAGAATAGTCCTCAGTACGATCTGTTCAATATCGGTCATCAGATCACGCCTTTTTCTTTACCGTAATGGGGATCCGATCGTCCTCGAATTCTTCAAGTGCGATGTTGAGGGGATCAACATTGCTCGTCTGGATCAGGACCGGGGCACCCATCGAGATCTGGAGCGCGCGGGCTCCTACGATCCGTGCTTTCTCATAGCGAGTATATTGGTCCATGATGCATCCTCAAAACACATAATAGATAATGGGGTCGCTGAGATTCGAACTCAGGTCAGAGCGTCCCGAACGCCCTAGGATAGTCCAGGCTACCCCACGACCCCTCACTGGTACGGGTTGATGTCGTCCACAATCTCCTTGTGTGTGAGCAGCATCCGTCTGCAGCAGTAGCGTTCTAAACCGAGATCGTCGAGGATCTTTTTGGGATCCTCGCCTGCATCCCGCCGCTTTTTGAACTCCACCCAGGTAGAGGAGATCACTTTGCCGCATGTAAAGCATCTGACCGGGATCATATCTCGATTTTCCTCTATGGTGTTTGTCTGGCTCACCGATAAGACTTTTGGAACTTTGCGCGTGCGCCACGGCCGTGCGGCTTCTTGGCTTCCTTCTGCCTCGAGTCATTGACGAGGAGAGTGCGGTCATAGGTGATGAAGGTGTCCTTGACCTTGGGATCGTTGGTCCATTCGAGGATGCCGCGAGCAAGCGCGGTCCTGACAGCCTCGGCCTGACCCATCATCCCGCCCCCGCTCACTTCGATAGAGACGTCAACGCCATCGATGGTGTTCGGGATGAGGTGGAGCGGCTCGGAGATCTTCATGCGCACCAGTTCGGTCGCGTAGATCTCGAGGGGTACGGAGTTGATCCGTATCCGCCCGTTTCCTTCCTTGAGGGTTGCCCGTGCGATTGCGGTCTTTCTCTTACCGCTTGTATTTACGACCTTTGCCATCTTACTCACCTTCAGTACTTGGCCCCGAGCGTGGTGCTGATCTCACCGAGGGTGACATATCTCGGGTTGTTCAACCGCTCGATCCCTGCCTGTTCGATGGTCTCAAATTCGGCTTCTCTGCCCTGGAACTCGACCGGGACGCCGACATAGGCCATGACGTTCCTGAATGCCTCGGCTCCCCGCTGGCGCTTGTACGGGAGCATGCCGCGAACCGTCCGCCTCATGATGTGGTCCGGTCTTCTCGGGAAGAACGGGCCGCCTTCGCGCGAGCCGCGCTGACGCTTGTGGTGGTAGTTGCCGAGCACCATGGCACGGTGGCCGGAAACGATTACCTTCTCAACGTTCACGAGGGCGAACTTCTCACCCTGAAGTGAGCGCCGTGCGACGTTGCTTGCAAGCCGCCCAAGGAGCAGTCCTTCTGCATTGATGATCGTCACCATGATTCTCACCTCAGTATCCTCACGCCTGTACCCTTCGGGTTCTGTGCGACCAGTTCTTCAATGGTCATGCACGAGCCGTCAAGGCCGGTGATCTTGCCGATCGCGGACTCGGAGAAGCTAAGTGCCGCAACCGAGACCTTCTGGTTCAGCACGCCGCTTCCGAGCACCTTGCCGGGGACCAGGATCGTTTCGCCGTCCTGGGCGTACCGGTTGATCTTTCCGATGTTGACCTCAGCATAGTTGTTGCTGGGTGCTTCCAGATTTTGTGCGATGACCCGCCAGACCTTCGCGTCGTTTTCTCGTGCCGTCTCTTTGAGCAGCGCAACGAGATACGAAAGACGGGGGTTCGTCTTCTGGTATGTTCCCTTTGCCATCTAATTCACTCCGGCTATCTCGACCAACGTCTCTGAGAGATCCGTTGATTGCTTTCTGATGTATTCAAGTCCTTTTTCGATGATTGTCAGAACAGGCAACGAACCATCGCTTTCCACGACAAAGATGAACTTTGAAATGTCGGACCTGATGGTGATCGCAGGCTCGGTGCCGATACCGGTGGTCAGGCACGCTTTCTCGCAGAGTTTACAGAGGGAGCATGCCTCAAGTTTTCCATCGACCACGTGTGCCTGTCTGTCCTTGATCTCAAGCACGCCGCGAGGGCACTCGTCGATGCACATGCCGCACCCGTCACAGTTCTCACCGATGGTGACAACCGGGTAGTTCTTGTACCCGCAGGCGGTGGTCGGTTCCCACTTGGCATGTACTCTCCCTGTGTTCAGGGTGGCGCGCGCTTCGAGCACGATCTTCTGGCCCTCGAAGAGCTTGACGATCGGGACGTTGTCGAGGACTGGTCGGGTTTCGGGGTCGTCCGGGATGAGGTCGCTGGAATATACCATCCCCGGGCCTTCGACACTCATGGTGAAGGTCACCGAGCAGAGCGGGCACCCGGCACCCTCGCACGAGCAGTCCTCTTGCTTGACAAATCTTGAAAGATCGGTCTTTATTGGGATTAGTCCGAGCCTGTGTGCCAGAATCTCATCGAAGAGCACGCTAGAGTTATCATAGATCTTTACGTCTTCGATGGCGAGCGTGGGTACCTCGCCGATCATGGTGCGGCGCAGTGCATTCGCGAACGCTGGGGTGGCGCCGCTGAGGACGAACCTGGCGGCGTCATCATCAATTCTGGCAAATTCGATCTGCATCAGACTCTCCTTCCGCGTCTCCCGCCTTTCTGGCGAATTGAGTCGTGCGGGACCGGGGTGACGTCCTCGATCTTACCGATGCGGATGCCGGCACGGGCAAGGGCGCGGATGGCCGCCTGGGCACCGGGGCCGGGGCTGCGCTGCTTCCCCTGACCGGGTGCGCGGACCTTTACGTGAAGGCCGATGAGGCCCTTTTCCCTGACGGAGTTGGCGATGTTCATTGCCATCTGCATCGCAGCATAGGGCGAACTTTCATTGCGGTCCTGCTTGACAACCATGCCGCCGCTGCTCTTGGTGATCGTCTCGGCCCCGGAGAGGTCGGTGACGGTGATGATGGTGTTGTTGAACGAGGCAAAGATGTGTGCAATGCCCCACTTTTCCTTATCGGCTGCCATGTTTACCTCCCGGTGATCCTGCTGCGTTCAGCGTGCGACTCGGCGGCGAGTGGTGAGTGGGCGTAGTATCCGATGGACGCCTCTTCGCTCCTCGGGACGAGGTAGCCGGGGATGGTGACCCGGTGGCCGCTCACGATGATGTGGCCGTGGGTGATGAGCTGTCTGGCCTGCTTTGGTGAGCGGGCGAGGCCCTTTCTGTACACGAGGGTCTGGAGACGGCGTTCGAGTGCCTGCTCGCTTTTCAGCGCGAGGATGTCCTCGATGTCGCTTTCGCCTGACAGAAGGCCGTAGCGTTCGAGGTGGTTGAGGAGCTGCGCCTTCTTGGTCTCGGCCTGCTTCAGGTCGGTACCGGCGGAACGAAGGGCAAGAATCTCACGGGTGGCCTTGCGGTACTTCCGGAGGGCGCTCTCGGCCTTCCAGAGTTCACGCTTGTTCCGGAGACCAAATTCAATGACGATCTTTGCCTCCTCTTCAAGGCGCGTCTTCTCGAAGCGGCGCTTTGGTGTGGAGTACTGCTTGTGGTTCTTTCCTGGATATCCCATGATCGTGCCTCCTCACTCAGTCCTTCTTTCTCTTTACGCCGACGGTCGTGCCGGTTCTGCCGGTGGACTTGGTGCGCTGGCCCCTGACCTTCTGGCCGGTCTCGTGGCGGATGCCGCTGTAACTGCGGATCTTGCGCATCGTGTTGATGTCTTCCTCAAGCGTCAGGTCGACCTCGCTTGCAAGGAGGTGCCGGGGCTTGCCCGAAAGAACGTCGATGGGCCGGTTCAGCATCCACGAGGGGACGCTTTCCGAGAATTCGTCGACTGCTGTACGGAGCCTCTCAACGTCCTCGTCCGACATCTTGCCGAGAAGGGCGTGCGAGTCGACCTGTGCCTTGTTGACAATATAGGTCGCGGCATGCCTCCCGACTCCCTTGATGCCGGTGAGTGCGATGAGGGCCATTTTTGTGCCGTCGAGATCAGTGTCTCTGATCCTGACGAAGTACTTTATTTCTTCTTCCTGATCCATCCAATCGCCTCAATTAGATGTGGTCAAAGCGCTGAGGGAGGGATTTGAACCCTCGAGTCCCAGGGGGACACAGGTTTAGCAAACCTGCGCCATACCAGGCTTGGCTACCTCAACTTGTCAATGTCGCATCCGTGGATACTCGCAACGCATGGCGCTGCTCCATGAATGATGTTCAGTTATATTAGGTTGAGAGAGTAATAAGGGTTGTGGTCAGTCCCCCCGGGCGTATGGCCGCACAAGGCCGCTGCCGATAAGGGCGGAAACGGCGATCGGGATTGCAATGGTGGCGTCGCAGAAACACTGGACTCTCTTTGTCTCGACTGACTCTTTTCCCCAGGAGATTGCCTCCTCGAAGGTGCACCCGGAGAGTCCGCCCCAGTGCGGGGCGTCGGTGGTGTACTGGACGGCGTAGGCGTGGCCGCCGAGGTCGCGGTCGTGCATGGAGGCGATCACCTGCGTCTGCTGGATGAAATTTTTCGGGACGCCGCCGCCGATATAGACGACCCCGGTCTTTTTTGACATCTCGACGATCCGGGTGAGTTCGTCGGCGTCGGCGATCTGGTCGATGGCGATATCCACCCCCTCTCGCCTGGCGACGGTGAGGGCGATGCCGAGGGAGGAGTCGCCGAGGGCCGGGACGAAGACCGGCACCCCCATCTGTGTGCAGGTGGCGAGGATCGAGCGCCCGGCCGGGGCGACTTCTGTTATGTGATGGCCGAGACGGTTGAGGAAGTCGGCGGAGGAGGCATGGTAGGGGGCGAGTTCCGCGGCAAACTTCGCGACGCGCCGGTCGACGCTCCGAAACTCATCTTCATAGGCGAAGACGTCGTAGATACGGTCGATCCCCTGCCTGTACAGGGACTCGTCATCGACATGGTGGTGGCCGAGATAGTGGTTGATGCCGAGGTGTTCGGCGATGTCATGGAAGATGTTGGCCCCTGTCGAGACGATGGCGTCGACGTACCTGTGCCTGACCAGTTCGATGAGGCATTCCTGCATGCCGGCAGGCACCATGGCGCCTGAGAGGCCGAGAAGGATGGTACAGTCTGGGTCCTGGATCATCTCTGACCAGATTTTGACTGACTCGCCGAGTTTTCTTCCCTGAAAACCGGATTCGCTCATTGCGGCAACAAGTGATGGTACATCTGTCGTTGGACAGACGGAACGGCGTGGGTTCATGTCCATGGCTGTTCTCCTGAGTTATAATCGGAATTCTATCAGATTAATCCATTGGTTTGGGTTAGATGGAGGAAAGAGAGGTGTATTCATGATCTGGAGATGGAGGGATCAGGGTGTGGGGGATGGCAGGAATATTCTCGACTCCCTTCGGTCGTCCCCTGCATTAAGGTAGATCATCATGATCTTCATCTCTCCTTCCCGACCCAATCTTGGGCTGGTGCATCTCTGTTCCGCTCCCCTTTGACGTCCCTCACAGTCCACCCCTGCGCGCTGTGTCCGGCCCTCTCTATAAGATTCTCCTGTGGAGGGTCGTGGTTGGCGACCGGTTGCCGTCGGCATCCCTGAGACGATCTTTTGCGTGCCGCATGTCCGGTTCGAACCCTGCTTCCTGGATTTGATTTTCGGCGATTGCCCCCGGTCTCGATTGCGGGGAAGGCAGTGATCCCCTCCCCCGTTCTCCGCCGGGGGACAGCTCGAAGACCTTCGAGAAAGCCTCTGGTATCTCTGCGAGGAAGGCAAGGAGTCCGCGCATCTCTCCACGCAGTCGAGAGAGACATCACTCTCGATATGGGGATTTCAACAGAGCCAAAAAAAGTGGAAATGAGATTCAGAGTGCCTGGATCAGGGATGTGCGGGTCACGATGCCTGCAATGTGGCCATTCCCATCGGTGATGGGCAGGGAACTGATCTTTTTGGTGAGCATCGTGTCGATCACCTCGCCGACCGGCATGCTGGCGTTCACTGAGATGAGGGGTGCGGACATGATATCACGGACAAGCAGGTTCCGGATCCGGTGGTCCTGATACTTCCCCTCCACGACCTCCCTGAAGGCGACCATCGCGCGGGCGACGTCGGTCTCGGTGACGATCCCGATCGGCGCTCCATTCTCGTCGGTGACGAGGAATCTGGCAATATCCTCGTCCATCATCCGGCGGCGGAGGTGGACGACCCGCTCCTCGACATTGATGGTGGAGGCCGGCTCCAGGATCTCCTTCACCTGTTTCGAGGGCTGCACCACCTTCAGCAGGTCTCCGTAACTGACCTGGCCGATGAGTTTGTGGTCTTCGTCGAAGACCACGACGATCTTTGCGTGCTGCAGGAGGGTGGGCAGGATCTCGATCCCTTGGTCGGGGTATGCCGCGGTAAACTCTCCCTCCACGGTGTTTGCGACATGGATCTTTGTCGGGGGGATGGTGGCATTCCTCTTCTTGCCGATCGTCTCGGCGATTGCCTGCCGGGAGATAGTGCCGACGACGGTCCCGTTGTCGGTAACGATCAGGGGGTCGATGTTCTCGTCAAGCATCTTGTCAAGGGCGTCAGTGATGGGCGCTGATTTCGCGATTGTTACCGGCTTTGCCATAATGTCCTTGATGTGGATGTACAGCTCTTCGCTCATTTTGCCACTTCCTGTAATATATTGTCCCTTTTCACGATCCCGAGGACCTCTGATCCTCGAACAATGACCACGCTGTTGATGCGGCGGTCGATCATCATCTGCACCGCGTCCGCGGCGCTTGTCTCAGGGGGTGCGGTCAGAACGGGGTGTGTCATCACGTCCTCGGCGACCGCAGAGGCCTCCTGGACATACCTGTATGCCTTTCTTCCACCAGATGCTTCTTTTCTCAGCATCGTTATATCTCTTTCCGGGATGCCGCCTGACTCGTTCCGGTAAATGAAGAACGCAAGGTTCGTTTCGGTAATGATCCCGGCAAGAGTCCCGTCATTGTTCACGGCGATGAGTTTTTCGTCCCTCTCGGAGAGGAGGTCGATGATATGGTCGAGGGAGTGGTACCGGCTCACCGTCACCGGGTTCTCCATAAGGTCGGAGAGCGGTGTCGTGAGCGAGCGTGCCGCTGCCGACCTGAGGATGTCCGACTTGGTGACGATGCCGATCACCTCCCCGTCGTTTACGACCGGGATGCCGCTGATGGACCGGTCGAGCATGAGGGCGGCGATCTCTCGCATGGGTGTGTCCGGGCCGACGGCTACGGGCTCTGTCGTCATCAGGACAGATACAGGGATGCGGTCAATCGGCCGTCTCCGCCAGATCGGTTCGGTCTGCCTGAGGCGGTAGACGATGTCCTTTTTCGTGAAGATCCCGGCGAGTTTCCCGCCGTCCATCACCAGCACGCGGGAGATCTTGTGTTTGATCATCTGGTTTCTCGCATAGGCGACGGTATCCTCGGGCGAAACTACCCTGACCGGGGACGACATCACATCCTCTGCCTTCATCTCCTTTCACTCCTCATAAAATGCTTTCACAAGGTCGAACTCGGTTATCAGGCCGATCAATTTCCCTTCCTCGATGACAGGGAGGGCGCCGACCCCCTTCTGCAGCATCTTCAGCGCTGCATCATTGATGTTCGTGTTCGGGGTCGTGGTATACAACTCCGCCCCGGTGAGGGTGCGCACAGGCAGACCCATCACCTCGGCCACGTCGCCGGTCGAGAGGCGGGTAAAGATCTCCCCTGACCCGAGGTACTTCATGATGTCGGACGCCGAGATGATCCCGAAGAGCACGTCGTCCGAGACCAGGGGCAGGCGCCTGAAACCGTGGGTGATCATCTCTCTCGTGACCGACCCGATGGGAGTGTCAGGGCCGGTCACCCTGAGGCCCGTGCTCATGACTTCCTCTACGGTCACGTCCGTGTCCTCGGTGGCGAGGGCCTTCATCACGTCTCTCTCGGTGACGATCCCGGCGAGGGCCTCCTCCTCGTCCACGATCGGGAGGCCGCCGATCTTCTTCGTGACGATGATCTCGGCGGCCCCGGCGATCGTGGCGGTATGCGGCATTGTCGTCACCCGCTGTGTCATGACCTCCCGCACACTCTCATTGATCGCCGAGAGGAGGTTGCCGCCGTGCTTGACCCGTACAAGGTTGAAGCGGTCGCCGCCGCCGAGGAAGTCGATGATGTCCCGTGCGGTCATGATGCCGCGAAGACGGTGCGTGCCTGCATCGGTGATTGGAAGACGGCGGAAACCATAGGCCGTCATCGTCTCCACAGCACCGATGATGGTCATCGTCTGGGGGACCGAGATGACGCCGCGGGTTGCAATCCCCATCACCTCGCCCTCGCTCCCGGCGATCCGCGACTTGAACTCGATCGGGCCGCGGTCGAGTTTGCCGGGCATTTTCAGCAGTCTGTCGCCCTGTTTCATCGTCTGATTATTCTTATGCATAGCATCATTCCCTTGCAGAGAGACCATTCAGCACGCCATGCCGGTCGATCATGCCCACAAGAACATCACCGTCGAGGACCGGCATCTGGGAGAGATCATGTTCCACCATCCGTTCTGCCGCCGACCTGAGACTCTCGTCAGGCCCGATGGCAATCACGGGTGTGACCATCACGCTTTCGACCGGCACCTTTCCGCCGCTCTCCAGCGTCTTTCTCACCCTGCCGCTATTTAAGATATCTCTCCTTGAGATGATGCCGATGAGGTGCCGGCTCTTCATTACCGGGAAGGCGGCGATCCCTTCTTCGATCATCTTTGCATAGACCCTGCTGACCGGGTCGTCGGCCTCGCAGACTCCGGGGCTCCGGTGCATGTGATCGGCGACGGTGCCGCGGAGTTCTTCCCGTGTACAGAGGATCGGGAAGATCTCCGAGAGCAAGACCGCCCCGAGGACCTGCCCATCGTTGTTCGTGATCACGGCCGAGTCGGATTTTTTCTCCCTGATTGCCCGTGCAACGACAATCAGCGAATCATCGGGTTTCACCACCGCACCGTCCCGGACAAAACCCTCGATCTGGACGTCCGACTTGGTGGTGGTGACTTTCAGGGCATCGGTGATATTGATATACCCGACATAACGCCCCTTCGTATCGGTGATCGCGATCTCGCGGAATGTGTCGTCCCGCAGGATCTGGCGTGCCCTGGTCATCGGATCCGCCGTGGTAAGCACCGGGATCCTGACTCTCACGTCGTCTGCCACCTTCATCTCAAGCGCTCCTCCTCCCTACAATCATTGCACAGCATCATCGCGTCCATGGTGACCAGGCTGTCGCTCATCTTGCCACAACGGTCGCAAACGCCCATGGAATAATTTTCCTCCCGGTTGATGACGATCAGGTCTGACATAATCTCGTTGAGCTCGTTGGCGACGGATAGGAGGTCCCTGACCGTGACGATGCCGGTGACTTTGCCGTTCTCGACGACCGGGAGTCGTCTGACCCGGTGCCGTATCATCATCTGTGCAGCTTCCCCCACGGTTCTCTCAGAATCGATGGTGATGAGCGGCGTGCTCATGATCTCCCTGACATAGATGGAACTTGGCTTGAGGTCCCTGGCGACGACTTTGCAGTTCATGTCCTGTTCGGTGACGATCCCGATAGGGACGTTCCCTGAAAGAACGATGCAACTTCCCACCTCGCTCCGGCACATGCGAGCTGCGGCCTTTGCGACCGTGGCCTCGGCCTCAATGGTGGTGGGGCTGCCTCTCATTACTTCCTTCAGCGGAACCCGTGTTTCGACGTATATGGTGTCTCGTGCGTTAGCCATGAGTTCACCCCGTAGGGTCGCTGTTTTCTGGATGATTCCAGATACCACTACCTAGGAGATTCCCCTATAAAAGAATACTGGCGAGTATTTTCAAATTCGAACATATATTCGCCCGGGTGATATTCACCCAATATAGGGGGATATTTATACCGGGGTGGATAATCATCTAATGAGCAACTGAAAAGTCTTGAATAGGGGATGAAGCATGAATTTTCTTATTCGCGCAAAGCTGACGGTATCTAATTTATTCCATGCCTTCTTCCGCAAAAAGAAGTCGAAGATTGGAATTTACGGCCCTCCCAATGCTGGCAAGACCACCCTTGCCAACAGGATTGTACGCGACTGGACTGGTGATGCGATCGGTCCGGTGAGCGAGATCCCCCACGAGACCCGGCGGGCCCGGCGGAAGGAGAACATCACGATCTCCGGTTCGAACGGCAATTCGATCATGATCGACATCGTCGATACCCCTGGCGTCACCACGAAGATCGACTACAACGAGTTCCTCGAGTACGGTCTTGAGAAGGACGAAGCGGTCATACGGGCAAGAGAGGCGACGGAAGGTGTTGCCGAAGCGATGCACTGGCTTCGGGACGACATCGACGGTGTCATCTACATGCTGGACTCGACGCAGGATCCCTTTATGCAGGTGAACATCATGATGATCGGGATCATCGAGAGCCGGAAACTCCCGGTTGTCATTGTCGCCAACAAGATCGACCTCCCCGACGCCGCGCCCCAGCGGATCAGGAGTGCCTTCCCACAGCACCCGGTCGTTCCGATCTCCGGCATGGAAGGAGACAATATCGAGATGCTCTATGAAAAGATGGCTGAGACGTTCAGGTGATCAGGATGATTCAGGGAGTTCAGATCGATTTCCTCTCGGCTGAAAGGATGGATCGGCTGACCATGATGGAGAAGGTCCGGCTGATCCTTGACGACGTACGGGACGGAAACATCGTCGTCCTGGAGAAGGGGCTTGCTCCGGACGAGCAGAGTAAACTCATCGAGGTGACGATGATGGAGATCAGGCCCGATGGATTCTCCGGGATCGAACTTGAAACCTATCCGGTGAAGGGGGGAGGAGAGGGTTTCGGCGGTTTCTTCTCCAAACTTGTCGGCAAGAAGTCTGAGTCCAGGCTCACGGTGATCGGGCCGGCGAACCAGCTCAAGACGATCAAGAAGGATGAGAACCTGATCCGCGCCTGGGTTTCGTCACGGTGAGGTGGAATGCCCCATAAGTGTACCAAATGCGGAAGGGAGTTTGAAGACGGCTCAACCGAGATCCTGAGGGGCTGCCCGAGTTGCGGCGGGAAGAAGTTCCTCTATATTGGAGAATCGAAGAGGCACGACGACGTGCTTGAGGGGAAGACGATCGAAGAGCTCGCCTCGGAGACCGATACAGAGGAGATTGAGGTTCCCGAGACACCTTCCCCGCCCCGCAAGACAGAGGAGGTCCGGGACCGTATAGACAGGTATGATCAGGTCGAGGCGATCCGTGTCCTCGAGCCCGGTACCTATGAACTGAATATCGAGAAACTGGCCCGGGATGAGGAGATGGTCGTTGGATTCGGCAAGGAAGGGAAGTACTTTGTCGACATCTTCTCTATGGGCAAACGCAAAAAGAAGCAATAAAAATATTATTTCTTACGGTTTTCCCGGGATCTATACTTTTTTATATGGTGGGGCCATAGGATCAGTGCTCACTCAGTACGCGGCAGAGATGTCCTTGTGCCGATATTTTTTGACGCCGCGTGATGCCCGGTTCTGCATTGAACTCCTTTCTGGATCTGACCGGGACTGATAGAGGTGAACATCATGAAACCACAATACCTGACACGAGTTGACCAGATCGACGCGCTGAGCACGGATGAGAAGGCCGCCCTCAGGAAGGTGGAAGAAAAGTTCGCTTTCCGCTCGAACGATTATTATCTCTCTTTGATTGATTGGGACGATCCTCTGGATCCGATCCGCAGGATTGCGGTTCCAAGCCCGCTGGAATGTGAGGAAACGGGGGTGCTCGACCCTTCGCAGGAGAAGAACTACACGGTTGCTCCGGGTCTTCAGCACAAGTACAGGGAGACGTCTCTTCTCCTGGTGTCCGATGTGTGCGGGACTTTCTGCCGTTTCTGCTTCAGAAAACGGTTGTTTATGGACCGGGGTGCGGAGGTGACGAGGGACGTGACCGAGGAGGTCGCCTATATCCGGGACCACCCCGAGATCACGAACGTGCTTCTGACAGGCGGCGATCCCCTGATCATGGCGACGTCGAAACTCGAACCGATCGTCAGATCGGTGCGGGCGATCGACCATGTCGGGATCATCAGGATCGGGTCGAAGATGCCTGCCTTCAACCCGTATCGTATCATCGACGACCCGTCCCTGCTGGAGATGATCGGGAAGTACTCGACCGACGAGAAGCGGATCTATATCATGGCCCAGTTCAACCACCCGCGGGAACTGACGCCGCAGGCGGTGGAGGCGCTCGCCCTCCTCCAGAAGGCCGGGGCGATCGTCGTGAACCAGACGCCTCTCCTGCGTGGGGTGAACGACGACCCGGATGTCCTTGCAGAACTGTTCAGAAAACTCTCGTTCATCGGGGTGCCACCGTACTATGTCTTCCAGTGCCGCCCGACTCTCGGGAACGGGATGTTCCAGGTGCCGGTGGAGGAGGGGTACCAGATCTTCGAGGCTGCCAAAGGGCGGGTCTCGGGGCTCGCGAAGAGGGCACGGTTTGTGATGTCTCATGCGACCGGGAAGATCGAGATCGCGGGTCTGACAGAGGGGTGTGCCTTCTTCAAGTACCACCAGGCAGCAGACCCGGCAAATATCGGGAAGTTTATGGCGTTCCGCCGGAACCCGTCGGCCCTCTGGTTCGAGGACTATACAGAGCCGGTGACAGACATGCCGGTGCCGGCAGAGTTTATGGAAGTCTCGGGGTAAAAATGGTGCCGGACAGTCGGCTTAGCGCCTCCTGACCTCATTCCCCCTTTCCTGTACGGGGGTTTTTTCTTGGTGTCGATGATGATGGGTGCGGAGTCGTGTGCGCATCGTCCATTCTGTTGCATATGCGGTTGCGGCAGGTGACTTCTATTTGATTAGAATGGATAATCGTCCGGATTGCTGATGTATTCCTCGATATTCTTGAAGGTGACTGCCGTTCCGCCGCTCGTGACGAAGAAGCCGTCGCGAGCGATGACGACCCCCTCTATGAATGCACCCTCGAAGGTTACCTCCCCCCTGGGTGCGAAGAAGATGCCGGTAACGCCGCTTCCTCCCTTTCCTGTTATGGTGATGTCGCCGTCGTATGCAACGATGACGACGTCAGTCGCTGTTTTGCTCCAGAACGTGGACGAGTACCTCTCGGCATAGACCTTCATGGTGCTCGTCAGGGCTCCGCCTGAGACGTACCCTCTTGCCGCGTACCAGTCGGCGGATTTTGCGGACGACATCTTCTGGTCAGGCATCCTGACTTCAGATACGGTTGTCTGGTGGATGCATTTCGATAGTATGTCTGCATTCATAGACGCCGGATGCGTGAACGTGCCGGTATAGTAAATACGGGCGTCGTCATCGATCACCGGCGTCCAGTCGAGTGTCAGGTCCCCGTCGACGTACACGTTGTCGTGGATCCTGGCGTCCTTGAGGAAGAAATCTCCGGCAACGTACACGTCGCCGTAGATGTCTCTGCTGCCGCTTTTCAATGTCAGGTCTCCGTTGATGGAGATATTTCCCGGTTTTATTGCCGATCCGAGGCCGGCACTCCCTCCGTCCAGGGCCACGTCGCCGTCGATGTAGATGTCGGAGACGGCGATGGAAGATCCGCCGTTGAGATCCCCGGTATCCAGCCCTCCCGTGACAACGACTGTTGCTCCCGTGCCGGTGACGGTGTTTCCGCCGAAGCTGAGGGCGTTGCCGTAGACGAAGACATTTTTGTCGATGACGTAATCGATGAAGGAGGTGCCGACAGTGATGTATGCAGTCTTTGTCTCGGTGTCAGAACTCCCGGTCTTCGATGAAGTGAGAGAGACGGTGTAGGTGCCTGCCTCCGTGTAGGTGTGGGTCGGGTGCTGCTCGTTCGACGTTGCCCCGTCACCGAAGTTCCAGGACCATGCGGTCGGCGACCCTGTGGAGAGGTCGGTGAAGCCGATGGTCAGGGGTGCCGTTCCCAGCGTCATATTGGCGGTGAAGCCGGCGCCTATGGGCACCGGGGTCGGTCCGGTCGTCGGCACTGTCATCGTAGCGGTCGGTGTCGTCGTGATGGTGGGCGTTCCGCTCGGCGCCGTGCCGTTTTCGAAGAGGAGCCAGGAGCCTCCTCTCTGGTCGACGCCGTCGGCGACGATCCTGATCTCTGCCGCCGAAGACACGCCTGAAAGGACGAGGGCCTGCCCGGCCTCCCAGGACGTCCATCCGCCAGGACCGTACTCTGTTCCCGACGCATCGATGAGGCTGAAGTCTCCGGTCCTGTCCACGCCATCGACCTGGATCGCAAAATGGTCTTTATCGAGGGGGTCGCCGCCGTCGTGGTAAAGGTAGACGTTCCCCTCTTCCTCCTCGACATGGGCGAGCATCGCGGGTGCGTCGTCGCCGGGCGGGTTCGAGAGGAGCATGACCCCGACGATCGCCGCTGTTGTCACGAAGATGGCGATGAGGGCCATGACGGCGATGAGTTCGCTGGCGGCGGTGTCTTTGTGCATTGTATCCTCCTCCTCATGCTCACGGCTAAGAGCAGGTGTAGTCCTCCGCCCCGCCATCATAAAACACGGATTTGTCGGTATGGCTGATGCCGATGAGGTCGAGGTTCATCGCACCAAATGAGTCGGGTATGAGGTGCGTGAGGACGATCTCTCTCCTGTCCTTCCAGCCGTCGATGACGATCTCGTCGTCGACTACGAAGTATGTCCATTTGTTCTTCGAATCGACCGAGAGGACAAGGGTGGAGATCGGGCTGTCGTACTGGCTGACCATGATGGAGTCGATCGCACCCTCTCCGAGCACCTCGTCGTTGACCGTGACCCTGACGTCGGGGAACTCAAAGGAACTGATCGATGACGCACCGATAAAGATGCGACCTTTCTGATCGTTCAGGAGCGTGATTTTGACGCGGTCGCCAGGGGAGAGTGTTAGATATGTTTCGCCGATCTGGATGGAGGACCACAGGCCGGTGACTCTGAACGCAAAGGAACCGCCGCCCATGATCACCCCCTCCTTCGGGTGCTCTGTGATCAGGGTGATGTCGTGGCCTTCTGCGGGGTGCGGCGTCGTCGGTATTGTGGTCGGTATGGTTGTTGGGATTGCTGTCGGTATCGTCGTCAGTGTCGCGGTTGGTACCACGCCCGACCCCCCTGCATCCACCGGTCCCCCTGCATCCACGACCTCTCTCCGATAGGAGGGTTCTGCAATGACGATCTCGCCGCCCCCGGAGTCAATGACCAAAATGACGGCCATCTCTGGAGTAATGGGGCCGGTATACGCAATGGTTTCGCCGATCGACCAGACTTCGTCGCTCCCGGCGGGGGTGAACGCGGCTGTCCGGTCCTCAAGCCCGGTGCCGGTATCGACATAGATCCGGTACTTATCCCTGCTCAGGGGGTCGCCGCCTTCGTGGAAGAGGACAAATGAACCGTTGCTGGAGTTTCCCGCGACGATGCTCGCGTATGGCACCTCTGCGGCATGGGGGAGGGAGAAGAGTGTCGCCGCGACGACCGCCACGGCGAGCACCGCGAGAGAGATCAGAAGAACGCTCCCGATCACCTCAGATACGCCGTCTTCAGTCTGCCCGTCTCTCATCTTCATCACCTCATTCGATCAGGGACGCCGCATTAAAGATCGTCACCGCATAGTCTGCTGTCGGGACGCGGAGAGCGACGTCTGGTGTTTCGTCGGATTCCGGGCCGATGACATGGATAGACACTGTGCCTCCGGCGCCGGTGCCGACCGTGTACCACGCTGCAGGAACCCCGCCGTTCCTGGCAGCTTCACGGAAGACGTGCTTGAGGGCCTGTGCCTTTCCGCTATCTCCGGTTTCGATAGCGATCGTTACATCCTCATAGACTCCGTCGAGGCCGTACGACGGCATGTCCCGCAGCCTCGATTCGATCCGCACAGGCCCCGACCCGGCAAGGAGAGTCGAACCGGTGATGTTCACCGGGGCGAATGTCACGGATGCCGAGGTATTCTTGATGTTGTAGACCGAGAGAGGAGGGGCCACCCGGACGGTCGTTCCCCCGTCCTGCGTCAGAAACACTGCCCCCATCTGGTAGGTCCAGGTCTGGTCGACCCAGTAGTTGTTCCCTGAGACATACTGTACCAGGCCGAGGGGGATCCTCACGCCGTCGGGGTTGTCGCTGGTGGCGATCGTGACAGCTCCCGCGTCAGACCTGACCTCGACCGCACCTGACGACCTCACCGGACTGAGGAGGGGAAGGGCAAGTCCTCCTCCTTCCGTCGCCGCCGCGCCGGTCCCGAGGTCGAAGGCCGTCGAGAGGGTGACACCCGTCTGTTTATTTATCCAGAGGGAGTCGAGCGCGATTTTGTAGTCGGTGAACCTGTCCTTCACCATGTTCATATGCGCGATCTCGTTCTCCCGCCCCTCTGCCGGCACCGCATAGAGCAGATAGACAGAGAGGGCGAGGACAAGGACGCCGAGAAGAAGCACAAAGCCGACGACCTCGGAGAGAGCGTCCTCGTCCTGGGGGGAATGCATGGATCGCGTTTTTCCGGAGAGAGTATATATGTCTTTCAGAACAGTGCACCTGCCTGCTGGGATAGCGTTAAGATTGCACGCGGTCACATATATGCTCCATCTGATCTCTGGAGACTATTGATATGATCGAACCTGACGACCGGATGCCACGTCTTGCCGACGGCTGCGTCCTCTGCTATGAAGGGGCCAAGATGGTCCTTTTCGTGACCGGGCGGTGCGGCAGGAACTGCTGGTACTGCCCCCTCTCAGACACGCGCCGGAATCTGGATGTCGTCTATGCAAACGACCGGTTGGTCGGGAGCCTCGACGACATCATCGAGGAGGCTGAGATGATGAGCGCGCTCGGCACCGGCGTCACCGGCGGCGAACCCTTCCTGGTCCTCGACGACGTCGTCAGGTACTGTCGTCTCCTCAAGGAGCACTTCGGGCCCGACCACCATATCCACCTCTATACGGGTATCGCCCCAAAAAAAGCGCAGCTCGAACCCCTGCGCGGGCTTGTGGACGAGGTCCGCCTCCACCCGCCGCAGGAGGCCTGGGCCGGGATCCTGAAAAGCCCGTACGCCGCCTCGGTGCGGATTGCCCGTGACCTCGGCTTTTCCATCGGGATCGAGGTCCCGTCCCTTCCCGGCCTCGAAGCCCTCGCCGCGATCCTGCCTGAACTCGACTTTCTCAATATCAATGAACTGGAGTGGAGCGAGACGAACGCCGATGCCATGCGCGAGCGGAACCTCGATCTGGAGGACGGCCTCCACAATGCCGTCGGCGGTGCGGTGGCATGGGCCGCCCCTCTCCTCGGCGATGAGAAGGTCCACGTCTGCTCGTCGGCATTCAAGGACTCGGTCCAGTTGCGGGAAAGGCTGAAGAGGATCGCGGAGAACACGGCCAGGCCCTTCGACGAGATCACCGACGACGGCACGATCGTCTACGGCGTCCTGGAAATCGAGGGCGGGGAGGTCCCGCAGGCCCTCAAGGAAGATATTTATGATCTCGAAGTCTCCGGTACCCATGTGGAAATGGCCTGGTGGGTGCTTGCCGAACTCAGGGAACGCCTCCCCGGCAAGAAGGAGATCGTGGAGCGCTACCCGAATGGTGGTATCGTCCTGGAGGTGACGCCACTCTGAGCCTGAGGGAGAGGGTCGAACCCCTGTACGAGCGCTATCTCCAGTGGCAGTGCGTCCAGATCCCCGGCCATATTGCCATCATCCAGGACGGCAACCGGAGGTACGCAAGGCTTCTCGGCCTGGACACCATCGAAGGCCACCGCGCGGGCGCCGGGGTGACCGAGAGGGTGCTCGAATGGGCGCGGGAGATCGGTGTCCGGACGATCACCCTGTACTCCTTCTCGACCGAGAACTTCAACCGCGACCGTGCCGAGGTGGAGTATCTCTTCTCACTCTTCAAGGAGAAGTTCGCCGCCCTGAAAACCGACGAGCGCGTCCACAAAAACCAGATCCGGGTCCAGATGATCGGCGACCGCTCGATGCTCCCGCCCGACCTCCTCCAGACTATCGAGGCCGCGGAAGAGGCGACGAGGAACTACAGTCGGTACTACCTGAATATCGCCCTCGCCTATGGCGGCAGGAACGAGATCGTCCATGCCGCGCGGAAGATCGCCGCCGGCGTGCAGGACGGGAGCATCGCCCCTGACGAGATCACCCCGCAGACCGTGGAGAGCAACCTCTATGACGGCATCCATCTCCCTCCCGTCGACCTCATCCTCAGGACAGGGAATGAACGCCGGACTTCGAATTTCCTCCCCTGGATGGCAAACGGCAACGAGTGTGCGGTCTATTTTTGCGCGCCCTACTGGCCGGTCTTCAGAAAGATCGACCTTTTACGTGCGATCAGGGTGTACGACCAGAGGATGCGGGGTTCCCGGTAGGTCAGGCGCCGTAGCGCCTGGCCCGTGCCTGGAAGTCTCTCAGGGCCCTGAGAAAATCGATTTTCCTGAACCATTTCCAGTTCACGTCTGAGAAGAAAAATTCCGAGTAGACCGACTGCCAGATGAGAAAGTCGGTAAGGTGACTGCCTCCGGTCTTGATCACGAGGTCGGGGGCGCAGTGATAGGTGAGGTGGCGCTCGATCGTTTCCTCGTCGATCGCCTCCGGGGTGATTCCCTCTTCTGCGATCTTCCTGATGCATTCGGCGATCTCCTCGCGCCCGCTCTTGCCCGCCGCGACGGTCACGCACATTCCCTCTCCGCTCGTCTCGATCTGGTCGCCCACATGGAGGCGTAGGCAGGCGATCGTCGCGATCTTTCTTATGGCCGGGAGATAGGGCACAATCTCGGAGGAGTCTTGTGTCGAGATATGGAAGGTGGCGCCGCCAAGCCCGATCTCACGGCACCACTCGCTCACCTCGAAGACCTTCTCCGGGGCCTCGACCATGTCCTCGCCGGTGATCATGAAACAGATCTGGCCGGGGAGTTTTTCCAGGTCGCGGCGAAGGATCTGCTCGTACAGCCACCTGATCACCGGCACCGCCCCGGTAGATCGGCAGGCCGCCGGGTATTGAGGACGTCTCCGGCATCGCACCAGCCCCGCCGGGCGAGGGCGACGCCGTAGTGCAGGTGGCCGAGTTCGCCGGCAGAATGCGCGTCAGTCCCGATTGCCAGTTTCACGCCTTTCTTTTTTGCCTGCCTGATATAAATATCATCGATATCCATGCGCGCCGGCGAGGCATTGATCTCAAGGGCTGTTCCTGTCGCCGACGCCGCATCGATCACGCGTGCCATATCGATCGCCGTGGCCGGCCGCCTCCCGATGAGTCGCGCGGTCGGGTGACCGATGATGTCCACCTGCTCGTGTTCCATCGCCGCGATCACCCGGCGGGTCATGTTATCGGCGTCCTGCCTGAAGGCCGAGTGGACCGAGGCGACGACAAGGTCGCAGTCGTCGAGGACGGCCACCGGCAGGGCAAGCCTCCCGTCGGCGAGGATGTCCACCTCAACGCCTGAGAGGAGGGTGCAGGCGGCGGTGTGATTCACCCTCCTGATCGCTTCCTGCTGTTTCTGCAGGCGTGCGGCATCAAGGCCGTGCGCGACCCCGAGGCTTGCCGAGTGGTCGGGGACCAGGACATACTCGTATCCTCTCTCCTCTCCCGCGGCGGCGATCTCGTCGAGGCTCATGGCTCCGTCGCTCCAGTCAGAGTGGACATGGAGGTCGCCCCTGATATCGGCTTCGTCGACGAGGGAGGGGATGGCGCCGCGGAGGGCGTACTCGATCTCACCGCGGTCCTCCCGCAGTTCAGGGGGCACAGGCGCCATGCCGAGGGCGGCAAAGACCTCTTCTTCTGTCCGGTAGACAGACAGATGCCCTGTCGCCATCTCTGTCAGGCCGTACTCGTTCAGCCGCATCCCCTGTGTCCGGGCGATCTCGCGGAGGCGGATGTTGAAAGCCTTCGAACCGGTGAGGTAGAGGAGCATCGCCCCCTCCTCGCCGGTGCGGGCGTACCTGATGTCTGCCTGCCTCCCCCGCATCCGCAGGGAGGTCTTCTTCTCCCCTTCCTCAACAACGCTCTCCGCGAGAGCCCGCAGGGCCCGGTTCGCGGGGCCGGGGTGTGCGGTGGTGACGATGTCGATGTCGCCGATGGTGGACCTGCCGCGGCGCAGGCTCCCGGCAACACGCGCCTCGCCGGGGAGGACGGCGAGGATCGCGGCGGCGATCGCACTGGCCTCGGCGACGGTCATCCTTTCCGCGCCCTTCCTGGCCTCCTCGACTGCTCGCAGGATCTCCTGCTCCTTCTTCTGCCCGAAACCCTTCAGTGCCCTGAGCCGGCGGTTCCGTGCCGCCGCCTCCAGGTCGTCGATCCCCTCGATGCCGAGGTTTTTCCAGAGGCGGCCGACCGTCTTCGGGCCGACGCCCTGGAGAGCGAGGAGGGCGGGGAGACCTTGCGGCGTCGCTGCAAGGAGGCGGTCCCTCTCGGGGCAGGTTCCGGTCGCGGCGATCGCCCGGATCTTTTCGGCGAGGGCCTTCCCGATGCCGGGGATCGTCTCCAGTTCCTCCCTGTCCATCGCCGCCACAGGGCGGTCGAGCATGCCGATGAGTTCGGCGGCCCTTGCATAGGCCCTGACCTTGTACGGGTTCTCGCCGTGGATATCCAGCAACTGGCCGATCTCTTCGAGCACCGCGGCCACCTGCCGGTTCGCCATCGCCATGCAACAGGATGGCCTCCTCCCTATATAGGGGTTGGCGGAGGCTCTGGTTCTGCAGGGAAGCAAATCCATAAAATCACTGGCCCCTACAATGTATGTATGAGTTCTTCTGTCCGGGAAGACTGCCTTGAGGCGATCCTCACCCTCTCCGGCAAAGGTTGCCGGCCTGTGAGCGAAGCTGGGATCGGGGGAGCGGTGGATGCCGACACCGCCGAGGTCGTGGCGGCACTCCGGACGCTCGTCGCCGACGAGGACATCGTCCTGCAGGACGGCGGCTACCTGCTCACCCCGCAGGGGAAGACGGCTGCAGAGATTGTGTTCAGGAAACACCGCGTCCTCGAGTGCTTCCTCTCCGAGATGCTCGGCATGGACACGGGTGCGGCCTCGAAGGAGGCATGTGTCCTCGAACACGGCGTTTCCGAAGAGACGATCGACCGTCTCTCGACATATATCCAGGACCCGGGCCGCCACAGGGCGATGCGGCGGGGGGCCGGGGCAGGTGCCGGTCGACACTCCAGGCACACGCTCCTTGATTTCGCCGAGGGGGACACCGTGGAGGTCACGATGATCCGGTGTATCGGCAAGAACCGTCGGCTCATCGATCTTGGCGTCATTCCCGGTGAAAAGATTGTCCTTCAGCGCAAACTCGGGAACAATGCCGTCGTCGTGACGGTGAAGGGTGCCGACATCGCCCTATCGCCCGAGATTGCCTCGACGATCTTTGCGGAGAAGACGGCATGAAGTGTGCCCTCGTCGGGAACCCGAGCGTCGGCAAGTCGCTCATCTTCAACCAGCTCACCGGCCTCGGCGTCGAGGTCTCGAACTATCCGGGCACGACCGTGGAGCTGTTGCAGGGGAAACTCTGTTACCGGCGTTTCCCTCTGGAGGTCGTCGACCTCCCCGGGATCTATTCTCTTGACGGCGATTCGCAGGAAGAGGAACTGGTGCGCTCGTACCTCGTCAATGAACCTCCCGACCGGGTGGTCGCCGTCCTCGACGCCACCCGGATGGAGCGGAACCTCTACCTCCTCCTCCAGCTGGCCGAGTACGGGATCCCGACGGTCGTTGTCCTGAACATGATCGACGAGTCGATGGAGCAGGGTCTCTCCATTGACCGCGAGCGGCTTTCCGAACTGCTCGGCCTGCCGGTGATCGAGACCGCCGCCTCTCTCGGGCAGAACATCGACCGGATCGTGCCGGCGGCCGTGCATGATGCGGCCGTCTCCGGGCTGTCCGTGCCGTACACCCCTGAGATCGAGGCGGCCGTGCGGAGCATGGAGAAGATGTACGGGGCGCCGCGCCTTCCTGCCCTTCAGGCCCTTCAGGGGATCGGACACGACGACAGCCTCCTCGAAGGGGCGCGGGCGATCGCCGCAGAGATCGAGTCGCGCAATCACATGGCACCCGGCCAGATCATCGCCGCCAACCGCCACCTCTGCGCCCGGCAGATCTGCGGCGAGGTGGTCGGGGCGCGGGAACCGGACCGCCGTTTTTCCCTGGACCGGCTACTCACGAAGTCCTTTCCCGGGATCCCGATCCTTTTTGCCGTCCTCCTCTCGATGCTCCTCGTGGTCTTTACCGCCGGATCGTTCATCGAGGGAGTGATCGTGGAGGCCTTCTCCGTCTTTTTGATCGAGCCCTTTTCGGCCCTCGCCCTCCCTCCCCTCCTCCACACCATCGTGATGGCGGCGCTCCTTGCCATTGTCGCCGGCCTCGGGATCGCCTTCCCCTTCGTCTTCATCTACTATATCCTCCTCTCCATCGTCGAGGACTCAGGCTACCTGACGCGTGCGGCTTTCCTTGCCGACCGTGCGATGCACAGCCTCGGCCTTCACGGCGGCGCCATCATCCCGATGGTGATGGCCTTCGGCTGCAATGTACCCGCGGTGATGGCGGCCGGGCAGTTGCGGACGACGAGGGAACGGACGATCGCCGCTTTCCTGATCACGATGGTTCCCTGCTCTGCGCGGACAGTGATCATCACCGGGATCGTCGCCGCTTTCGTCGGCCTCGGCGCCGCGCTTTCGGTCTATTTCATCGTCCTTACCCTCATCATCCTGACCGGCATCTTCCTTGCCCGTTCGATCCCCGGCGGGCAGTACGGCATGATCCTGGAGATGGCCCCTCTCAGGCGGCCCGACGCTGCGCTCGTCATCAAAAAGTCCTGGCAGCGGATCAAGGAGTTCCTCTTCATTGCCATGCCCCTGCTCCTTGCAGGGAGCGTCGTCCTTGGCGCCCTCGATTACTTCGGCTGGGTCGCCGCGTTCTCCGAGGCTGTCACCCCGATCTCCGAGGGCCTGTTCGGCCTGCCTGCATCGGCCACGACCGCCCTGCTCTTCGGCATCCTCCGGAAGGAGATGGCCTTTGAGACCCTTGCCGTCCTTGCCGGGACCGCGGACCTTGCCTCGGTGATGAGCGCGGTCCAGCTCTATACTTTCGCCGTCATCAGCGTCCTCTTCGTCCCCTGCATCTCGACGATCGCCGTGCTCCTGAAGGAGATGGGTGCGAGGGTGACGGTCGCGGTCTCGGCCTACACGATTGCGATCGGATTTTGTGTCGGGGCACTCATACATCTGATCACAGGGTAAGTGGCGATGGACCGGATCTGTGCAGGTGTCAGGGAGATAGATGGTCGGATCGGCGAGATCAGGCCGCCCTCCAATATTCTCCTCCTTGCCCCGCCATTTTCCGACGCCGAACGCCTCGCCTATGCCCTGGTGCGCCCGGCAGAGACCGATTATACTGTCGTCATCTCCACAGACGAGGACGCGCCGAGCGTCTGCACTGCTTTTGGCGAGGACGCCGGGCGGGTCTGGGTCCTGGACTGCATCACGAAGAGTGTGGTCCCTGGCGCCACCGACACCGAATGGGTGAAGTACGTCGGCAGTCCGGCCGACCTGACAGGCATAGGGATCAAGTTCACGAAGATCCTGGACGGTGTCCAGAGGGCCGGGGATGCAGGGGACGCGGCGCCCGGGCAGGTGAGGGTCTGTGTCAACTCCCTCTCCAGTTTTCTGATCTATACGAAGCTCGAAGCGATCTATCGTTTCTTCCACATCTTCTCTGCCCGCATCAGGAGGATGAACGGCGTCGGGGTCTATCTCCTCAATCCGGAATCTGTCGACGAGAAGACGGTTTCCACCCTGAAGCAACTGATGACCGGGATCATCGAGGTGGAGGCATGTGACGGCGACCCCGGGGTCCATGCCCTGCGTTATCAGGACCTCTCGGGTAGGGTCTCCCCGCGGGTGCGCTACCACTTTGAAGGCGACGACCTGGTGGTGGAGCCATGATCCCGATTGGTATCCCGGCGCTCGACGAACTGCTGGGCGGCGGCATGCCGCCGGGAGGTCTGGCGCTCTTCTCCCTTGCTCCTGGCGTCGACGGTCAGCAGTTACTGTACAGCGCCCTCAGGAGTGCGCACGACCTGGGCCGGCGCTGCCTTGTGATCGTCCCGTACACGACGGCCGGTGCCTATCGTGCCGACCTCTCGGGGACACCCTATGCCCTTTCCCCGGAGGAACACCTCGATCTCCTTGACGTTTCCGTCTTCGACGAGATCCACGGGAACAGGGCGGCCACTCCCCTGTCTGAGGCGGCGGCGTGGGATGACCTCGTCGCCTCCCTTGCCGCGGACTGCGGGATCGATACCGTCTTCCTCTACTGCAACCGGATCTGCGACGCCCTCGGGACCGAGGAGGCCCTCGCCCTCTTTGTCGGGGTGTGCCGCAGGCTCGGTCTGACCCTCTATGTGGAATACCTCAACCTCTATGACCGCGACCACCTCGGGGCGCTTTCGGCCGGCATTCCCTTCGACCTGGTGCTCTCGGTGGGCGAGGGGTTTGAGAACTTCCTTTTTCTGAACCACTTCAGGATAGAACACCTGTCCTGGACCCGCGCCCCTGACATGCCCCTCCCCTTCGTGGTCGGGGACGACGGCTACCTCATCCCCTATCTCCCGAAGATCGTCGTCACCGGCCCGGTGGACGCGGGGAAGACCACATTCATCAGGACACTCTCGGAGACGTCGGTCTCGTCCGACCGGATAAGTGTCTCGGGGTCACCGACGACGGTGGCGATGGACGTCGGCCATCCCCATGTCACCTGCCGGGGTTTTGACCTCACCCTGATGGGTACGCCCGGTCAGGAGCACTTCGGGCCGATCATCAGGCACCTGCTCACCAACGCGACCGGCGTCGTCTTCATGGTGGACGGCACCAGCACGGCGTCTTTCGGCCGGGCGCGTGCGATCCTGGACGAGATCAGGGAGATGGACGCGCCCTTTGTCGTGGCGGTGAACAAGGGCGATCTTCCTGAGAGGGTGCCTGACCGGGACCTGCGGGTGGCCCTCTCTCTCCCTGAGGAGACGCCGCTCCATCCCTTCTCGGCCCTGGACCCGGACGGGGCGATGGGCGTGCTCGACGCCCTGGTCTGTCTGATCACCCGGAGCACAGACCCGGCGTGAGGCCGCGTCTCCCTCCTCTCCACAAGATAGATGTGCCCTGTACCCCCCATGAGTGATGCACTATGCTGACATTTATCGGACTTGGCCTCTATGACGAGACCGACCTCTCCCTGAAGGGTCTGGAACGGATCAGGCGGGCTGATCATGTTTTTCTCGAACACTATACCTCGGTGCTGACCGGGGCGACGCCCGAGAAGATGGAAGCACTCTTCGGGAAGAAGGTGCGGTACCTGTACCGTGACGATGTCGAGGGACATCCGGAGTCTTTTCTTGCGCTGGCGAAGGACGAGGACGTCGCTTTCCTGACGGCCGGTGACCCGATGGTCTCGACCACTCACATCGACCTGCGGATCAGGGCGGCGGCGATGGGGGTCGAGACGGCGATCATCCACGGCGCCTCGATCGTGAGCGCGGTCTGCGGGCTGACCGGGCTGCAGAACTACCGGTTCGGCAAGTCCTGCTCCCTTCCGTTCCCTTACGGGAAGTGGGCGCCGACGACGCCGATCGAGGTGATCGAGCACAATATGGCCGAAAATCTCCACACCCTGGTGTACCTGGACATCCAGCCGGACCGGTACATGCGTGTCCCTGAGGCGGTGGCGATGCTGGAGAAGATGGCAGCGGACCGCGGCATCTCGGTCCCGCTGTATATCGGCGTGGCGCGGGCCGGGTCGCCTGCGCCTGTCGTCGCGGCCGGTACGGCTGAGGCGCTTGCCGGCGTGGACTTCGGCGGCCCCCTCCATATCCTCGTCGTCCCGGGCGAACTCCACGTGATGGAGAGGGAATATCTCTCGGCCTTTGCTGGCCTATGACCTCTCCCTTCTCCGGCGACGCCCTGGAGGCGGCTCTCTGTGCGATTGTCCCTGCCGTCCCGGAGGGATCGGCGCTTGCACAGGTCGAGGCCTGTGTCCTCAGAATGGCCGAGTCGTACCTCTCCGACGGGCGGGTCTTTGCGGAGCGGGGCGACCTCGTGAATGCCCATGCGAGTTTTGCCTATGCCTTCGGCTGGCTGGACGCCGGGGCATATCTCGGCCTGTACGGCGGGCGGGCTGTCCCTTCCTCGTACGACTTTGCGGCGCCTATCCCGCCGTCCCTTGCCGGCCACCTTGAGGAGAAGACTGCCCGGTACGAGCGTCTCCTCTCGCAGGCCCTCTCGTCTGTCGAACCGGCCCCCGACGCGGAGACCCCGATGTTCTCCGCCGCATGCCGGGTGCGTGAGGCAGGTCGGTCGGCCCTTGCAGACGGGCAGGGCCATGCCGGGTGCGGGCGACGTGCTGAGGCCCTTGGGTGGTATTCGTACGGGTACGGATGGCTTGATGCCGGGGTTCAGGCCGGCCTCTTTGTGATTACCGGCTCACGGGAGATATTCACGGTATGAATGCCCGTTTTGTGCCGTCAATCCTCAAAGGGTTTATAGTACCGTCCCGTAAACTTAGAGGAGCAAATACCGTACCCTGCTGATTTCGGGGGTGCTTGCGGAGGCCGGATGAAAAAGTCTCAGTGGAAGTGGCTCGGGGTATCCATTGCCTTCAGCACTATCGTGCTCATACTTGTCCTGTATTTTACATTCGACGAGACCACGCTGGAATACCTCGCACGGCTCAATCCGTTCTACCTTCTCCTTGCCCTGCTGGCCCATATCGTCGCACTCGGGTTCTGGGCCATGCGGATGAAGGCGATGTCCCGGTCTCTCGGGTATGATGTCGGTTTTTTCCACTGTCTCAATGCGGTCTTTGCAAACCTCCTCATTGCAGCGATCACGCCCTCCCAGGCCGGAGGGGAACCGGTCAGGGTCCATGAACTCTACCGTGCCGGTGTGAGCCTCGGCGATGCCACAGCGGTCGTGATCATGGAACGGATCCTGGACGGTGTGGTCCTTGCAGCCATCAGCATTGTCACGATGGTCCTTCTGGGCCAGCAGTGGCAGAGCCTCGGGGGCGGGAATTCGACGCTGGTCTATGCATCATGGGCGATCATCGCCGCGCTCGTCCTCCTCTTTGTCTACTCTGTCAGGAATCCGGAGGTGTTGAAGGGCTGGCTGCGGCGGATCTCGGTGTGGCTGGAGCGGAGGAAGTCGAGGAGGAACGTGGAGAAACTGAACCTCCTCCTTGAGCGGATCGATACCGAGGTCGATAACTTTCATGGCGGCCTGAGCAAGTTTGTCAACCACGGGAAGGCGGGCCTTGTCTGGGGAGCGGTTTTCACGGCCCTCTTCTGGATCGTGGAGTTTGGTATCGCCTCGATCATCCTTGTCGGCCTCGGGGAAAAGCCGTACCTGGTGGAGTCGTTCATCGCCCAGATCATCATCGCCCTCCTGATGATGATCCCCCTGACGCCGGGCGGGTCCGGGATTGCCGAGGTGAGCGCCACCTCGATCTACGGGATATTCGTGAACTCGTCGATCGTCGGCGTTTTCGTCCTCCTCTGGCGGATGATCTTCTATTACTTCAATATCGCCGTCGGCCTTGCGGCGAGCATCGGCATCCTCAAGCGCGAGGTGGCCAGGCACTGACCTGCCACAACCCTTAACTCAGATGAGGATGTTCCCCCTCCTATGGGCACGATGGAGGTGCAGGTGAAGGGGGTCTTTCTGGCGACCGGAGCGGCCGGGGCTGTGCCGGCCGTCCTCCTCGCCCTTTCGGCGGGGAGGTCGATTCCCATCTATATCGGCCTGTGGGAGGCGATATCGATCAACAATGCCCTGAACCATGACGTCCTCCCGCGCCCGGGGACCCATGACCTCTTCCTTGCGATGCTGGAATGCTTCGGGATCGGGGTGGTCAGGCTGCACATCGATGACCTGCGTGAGGGTATCTTCTATGCCCGCCTGATCTCGGCACGGGAAGGTGCCGAAGAGAGTCTGGACTGCCGGCCGAGCGACGGGATCGCGATCGCCCTGCGGGCCGGAGCGCCGATCTCGGTCGAGGAGAGGGTGGCCACGGATGCAGGGATAGAAGAGGCAGATCTCCCGGGTTTTGTCGACCTTGCCACCTATCTCTCCTGAAGGAGAGACTTTTGAAAAATCGGCTCTGTTGAAACCCTTATATCGGGGTATCTCCAGAGCCCGGATCGGGGCATTTTCCAGCCCCGCTCCCTCCTCCTCCCCGGCACCAGGGGGGCCGGGAGGAAGGGGACATTACCCGCAATCATATCGGCGACCTGAGGGCGTTGAGTCCTGCCGGATTTCATTCTGTTTCGCGCACGGACGCCGATACACCCGGATCGCCGGATCTCCCCGGTATGACCCCGAATGGGAGGCGGGATCCCCTATTCGAAGGCAGATCCGGGCGTATTTGGTCCGCCGTGTCCCGCGGCCCACGCCCTCACGCTCTGACATGCAGGCGTCATGGAGATCAGATCCGGGGAATATCTACAGAACTCAAAAATCAAAGATTTTCTTGACTCCCTTTGGTCATCCTCAATCAGGATAGGACCAGGGAAGACAGAATAGGAAATCCTCGTCCCCCACCCCACTTTAGGACGGGGGTGGACTTGCCCTCTCTTCTTCAGATAACCGGGCGTTCGTCCCCTGCCATCAGCACTTCAGAACAGAAAATTTCCAGAGTTCTCTCCGGGAAGTGATACTTCTCTGGGGTTTTTTAGAGTCGATCTTCGCGGAAAACCTCTCCGGCACTCCTGAAATTGAATTCTTTCAGGATAAAATATCATCAATAAGGGGGGTGATCGGGCTCCCTGAATATGCCCCGCGGCATTTTTCACAGAGCGCTTTCCCAACCCTCACTTCCGCCTGGACTCCAGTTCGGCGAGGACGTCCTCGAAATCTATGCCCGCGGCTTTCAGGGCGACGAGGAAGTGGAAGAAGAGGTCGGCCCCCTCCTCGACGGTTCTCTGGTCGACGCCGTTTTTGACCGCGAGGATGAACTCGGTCGCTTCTTCCCCGACTTTTTCGAGGGGTTTGTCGATGCCCTTCCTGTGGGTCAGGAGGGACGAGACATAGGAGTCAGGCGACGGGTGTGCGGCGCGGTCATTGATCACGGCCCAGAGTTCTTCGATCACGGCGAGGTCTTTCATGCCTCTTCCTCCTCCTCGTTGAGGATGACATCCCCGATCTCATGGCCGAAGAAGCGTTTTACAAGCATCCGCGCCTTCTCCACGGTGCTCCCTCCCTTCCCGATCGCGATGCCGAGATGGCTCTTCTCCCCGACGAAGACGTCCAGTTTCTCGCCGGTCTCGTCAGCACGGACATCGACAACCTCTGCGGGCTTGAAGATGTTGGTGATAAAGTCTTTCTCCTCCTCGGCATATTCGACCATCTCGATCCTCTTGCCGAGCACCTTCTGCATCTTCCTGATATTTTCTCCTTTTTTACCGATTGCAAGGCCCATGTCCCCGGGTTTTATGACGTAGATGATCCGGTCGAACCTCTCGTCGACGAGGCAGTCCACCGCAACAGATCTGGTGAGGATCCTCAACTCCTCGATATATCGTCTTTCTTTGAATCCAATGCTTCTTTCCATGTTCAAAATCCCTGATCTGTGATGATTGTATCTGTATTTCGATTCGAATCCCGTATTTTGTAGAGATTTCTTGACAGTTTTCCTATATATGTTGTGGGTGAGGGCGCTAAAAAAGGTTGGGAGTTCATCCGGGTATGAAGCATTTCTGTCTTCAGGTGCAGGGGCACAGACTTGCCTGCCGGGGGTTGGGAGATCATGCATCCGGCCCTCTGAAAATCTGAAAAAAAGGGGGAGGGAGGTTTTCAGCGGATGATGTAGGCGATGGTGACCGAGGCGGTGACCTTGATGGTGCCTGCCTCGACCGGCGTCGGTACCGGGGCACCCGTCGCCTTTGCATCCATCGCCCTGAACTGCGTGTTCTCGTAGAAGGGAACATAGATCCCGCCGATGGAGATGTCCTGGATGCCGGTGATGTTCACGCCCGAGGCCGCCGCGACGACGTCGGCATCGGCCCTCGCCTTCTGGACGGCATTGGTCAGGGCCTCACCCCTGAACTGCTGTTCCTTCTCCGGGCTGAGGGTGAAGTAGACGTTGTTGACGCGGTTGGCTCCGTTCGATACGGCAAGATCGGCGATCTCGCCCGCCCGGGTCACGTCCTTCAGGGTGATCTCAAGGGTGTTCGTGACATGGTAGGTCACTTTCTGGGAACTGAAGGGCTTGTCGTTTTCCGGGTACTCGGGCCAGATGGAGTAGCCGGTCGTCTTCATGTCCTCGGGGGCGATGCCCGCGGCCTTGAGGGCATCGGTCACTCTCGCCATCTCGCGGGCATTGACGGCCTGGGCCTCCTTCGGATCGGTGTGCTCGTTCTCGACGGCGACGGAGATGACGGCGCGGTCGGGCGTTGTGGTGACCTCGCCGGTCCCCGAGGCATGGATCAGTCGCTCCTCAGGTGCGTTGTCTGTCGCGGCACTGGCGCTCCAGACGCCGGCGGCCAGCAGCACCATGAGGGCGGCACAGAGGAAAATGGTTCGTGTCCGCATGATAATCAGCTGTAGTCGGTCGTGCGGCTACAAATATCTTCCCAAGACTTCCAAAAAATTCGCAGTTATTATCGTTCTGTTTTCTGATCCGTATCCTTCTCTTCCCTTTCTTCACTGGCGGTATCTTTCGAGGAGGAGAGCGCCCCGATCAACCGTGAGATGAAGACGGCCATGAAGAGGACGCCTGATACGGATTCAAGAAAGGCAAGGGAACGGGCCTGGGAGGTGAGAGGCACGATGTCGCCGTAGCCCGCGGTGGTGAGGGTTATATAACTGTAATACAGGAGGTCGGAGAAGCCGGGCTGCCCTCCGGCCTCTGTGGCGTGTGCGACCAGAAAGGACCCCGGGTGTACGGATTCCAGGTAGGTGTAGGCCGACCCCCATGTCAGTCCGAGGAGGAGGTAGACGGCGATCGCCCCGTAGATGACGTCGTCGGTCACCCTGCCCCTGATGATCGATCGCAGGACAGCCACGGTTGCAAAGGCAAAAAATATGGGGTTGATGATGCTTTCCACGGTTTTGATCTCTTCTGCAGGGATGAGGAGACCCGACCACCCTGCAATGAAGGCGAAGGCGCCGAGGACGATGGCGATGATAAATGTCCCCCGCCTTTCGCTCACCGCATAGACCGCGGCGACGAGGACCGCGGAGGTGAGGGCCTTGAGAAAGGCGTTCGCCTGGGTGATGGTCCCGATATAGGGATAGAGAACGAGGAGGAGAACAAGTGAGAGGGTGAGGATGAGATATTTTCTCCTCCTGAGTTTCTGGTGGATGCCCCCGGCTACCGCCCCTGCCCCATGCACCGTATTCCCTTCTCCGGCCATCGGTGCGGGTCGATATGCGCCCCTGGTATGTGGAATTTGCGGTGGGTGGGAGCGAGACAGATACGCGCTCTGACGGCAGGGGGATGTACGGCCACGGAGCGCCGTAATTTTTGTGGCAGGGATGAGAATTGTTCATGATTCTTTGTTCTTTTTTTAGATCCGCCCTCCTTCTGAATGAAAACTTTAATACCGGGAAAAATTTGAGAGGTACATGGAATTTATGCCACGAAAAGCAAGAACAACGGATGGAGACGGTCTTTCGGCATGTGGGTGTGAGGCGGCCGGAGGCTGTGGCAGCCATCGGCAGGCGGCCAAAAGGCAGGTTCAATGTGAGCTCTGCGGAGAATCATTCACACCCAGATCAGATGACGATGAGGGCTCTTCTCTCTGCCCTGAGTGTCGCCGTGCCTACGTCAGGATCTGCCCGTACTGTGAACGCCCGTACAGGACCGACCGCTGGCCGCAGGACCTCTGTCCCGAGTGCTATGAAGACCAGGACTGGCGGCGTGATGACAGTGAAGATGATGGGTACGAGGACGAATTCGACCGTCTTGATGCCTACTGATCAGGGGACTGGTCAGGCGCCCCTTTCTTTCAGGCGGCCTGTTCCGCTCTCCTCACTCTTTCGCTCAAAGATCAGCCTGATGTTCGGGACGATCATATAAACCCTGAAATATCCCCCGATATGGTGGGTGTCAGGTCGGTACGCCCTCAGGGCGGTCACGTCCCTCCCGAGCGACTCCCGGGCTTCGGGACTGATCTCCCGCCCCCCCTCTGTTTCCGGCAGGATCTCCTCTTTTAGCACCCGGATCTTGTCTGCGATCATAGTCTCAAGGAGGACGCGGGAGTACCGTCCCTGGAGTGAACGGACGATCACGAACTGGGCAAGAAGGATAGGCACGACCGGGAGGAGGGTACCGAGGATGGTGATCTCCTCGACGTCCATGAGGCGGCCGAAGGTCATGCCCGGGAGGAGCATCGCCGCAATGATGATGGTGCCGGAGAAGGCGGCGCCTGCACCGATGATGAGGAGGACAGGGAGGATGGTCCATGCCCCGCCGCCAAACTCGGTCTTCAGGTCATGGTGGAGGTTGATCAGTTTTTTGAAGAACCCGGGCGAGTAGGGTTTCATTCCCCATATGACACCGTAAAACGCGATGATTGCGATGGCCTGCAGGGATATCAGGGCGGCAAGCTTCATGGTGAACTCGCCCCGTATAAAGAGGATGAGGGCGACGAGGACGTCGACGGCATAAATCAGGATGAACCCCGGTGTCAGGGGCTGGCTGTTGACGAAGAAGAGGTTCCAGAATATCTCGGCAATGCCGCTCGTGTTGGCCCTGACGCTATCTTTTATTGCCCCGATATCTTTCAGGAGTCGGGTATACGCGAGGATGTCCTCCTTTTTCGGGCGTGCCCCGGTCCCGCCGGAGGGGATGAACATGACAAAGGGGTGGACCATGTACAGGAGGAAACTTGCGACAATCCAGAAGAGGTGAAAGGCAGGGAGGAGGAGAAGGAGGATGAGACAGAGGAGGACGCTCCCCACAAGGATGATGTTCTCGATGGTGTGGACTCTGTGCGGCTCCAGGAGTTTCTGCCGGTCGGCTTCGGCTTCCCTGATCGCCTCCTCTGTCCGTGTCCTGAGGGTATCTGCTTTGCCGCCTTTTGTGTCCATGTCAGAAGAAAATCGCTATTTCTGGTTATATATCTCCCTGTCTGCCGGGACGAACCTGAACGCGGCCGAGTTCATGCAGTACCGCAGGCCTGTTGGTCGGGGTCCGTCGTCGAAGACATGGCCGAGGTGGGCGTCACACCGGGCGCAGAGCACCTCGGTCCGCACCATCCCGTGGCTCCGGTCTGTTTGTGTCCTGATGTTGAGGCCAGAGACAGGTGCGGAAAAACTCGGCCAGCCTGTGCCAGAGTCGAACTTTGCCGCCGAGGAGAAGAGGTGGGTCCCGCAGCAGATGCAGGCGTAGAGTCCCTTTTCCTTCCAGTCGTGGTACAGGCCGGTGAAGGGCGGTTCTGTCCCGGCCTGCCGCGCCACCCTGAATGCCCCGGGGGAGAGTCTCTGTTGCCACTCGTCCTCGGTGAGGCGGCACCTTTGCCTCTTGCGTACCTCGCCGGTCAGGGCGTCGTAGATGCGGACGGTCTCTATCTGGTCCATCGCACCCCTTCCTCGCAGGCCGGGGATAAGTGTTGCGGCCCCGCACCGCGCCCTCCTCACTCCCCGGATTTCCGTTCGATCCCGACGAGAGTGAGTGCGAAGGTGAGGTCGTGGCCTGCAAGGGGATGGTTTGCGTCCACGATAACCCACTTTTCAGTGACTTCTTTGATGGTGACGAGGGAAGTGTTGCCTTTTGTCAGGCTGATCCTGGCGATCCCGCCGGGTATCAACTCCCCGGGGATGGTGAGGTTTTTTCTCTTCAGTTTGAAGACCAGTCTCTTCCTGTACAGGCCGTAGGCCTCTTCCGCCGGGAGGAAGACGGTCTTTGTCTCGCCCGGCGCCATGCCGACGAGCGCCTCCTCGAAAGCGGGGTTGACCGTCCCGTCTCCGATGACGATCTGTTGCGGCTCCTCCGACCTGTCGAAGACAGTGCCGTCCTCCCGTGTCCCGGTGTAGGTGACACGGACGGTGTCGCCGCGTACTGCCTGTTCCATCCCGGGAATATGGGGCTCTATATCTGATGAAGTACTGGTGGGGCCCCGTATCAGGGCCATCGCATTTTTGAGACGTCAGGTCGACATCGCTGGTATGATGAATTGGCGAAGATCGCTGGCCTGTGCCCTGCCCGGAGCCCTGATCGCCGCCGCTGTCTGCCTGTGCCTCCTGGCACCGGTGTCGGCGGTGTTTCTTGAAGTGAAAGAGAAAGGGTCTATTGCATCTTTCGACACGGAGAACGGCACGATGACCCTCGCCCCTGATGGGGTGTACGAATGCAGGTACGAGAACGGAACCCGCCTGTGCGGCTGGTCGCCGGTGTCTGGACGTCTGGTGACCGGTGCGGTCCCTGACGCCCGTGTCTTTTCTGCGTTTCACGTGGGGGATGCAGTCGCGGCCACCGCCGTCAATGCTGAGGGCGGTCCCTGGATCGCCGTGGGCAGGACCGTCGAGTCGGCCGATGTGCCGTATGCCACCATGATCGTCGGCGACCCGGCAAAACTGCCTGTCTCCCTTGCCGGCGACTATGCCCTCCGCTATGATACGCGTCCCGACTGTGCGAACTGCACCGGATCGGTCTGCCCGGCAACGGTAGCGAATGTCACGATCACGAGCGAGGGGAGAACCGTGCTCCAGCAGACCCTTGCTCCGGGCGAGACCGCATTCTTCAACGGGAGGAACGACAACTCCAGCATCTCTGTCACCTTCCTCGGAGGACAGGCGTCGGCGTACGACTGCTCGGGCGGGCAGATCATCCCCCCGGGCCCGCAGCCTGTATCGAGCTTCGTCGTCGTCGTGAACCCGCCGATCGGTTTCCCTGAACCTTCGACCCAACCGGTGACGACGGCGCCGACAAAACTGGCCCTCCCGGCCCTGCTCCCTCTTGTAGCGGTCGGGCTTGTCGGGATTCTTTCGCGGAGAAGGCAGGGTTAATTCTCTTCTGGGTATAATCGTCTCTGCTTTGAGAAGGGAGATTGCCATCCCCTCTTATCATAATGATGGGGGGTCCGGGTGGCCTCGCCCCCCGGGGGACTGATGCTCGAAAACCTACTGGTTTTCTCAAGCTCGCACCTCCCGCACCTCTTTCACCGTCTTCCCGGCGAGAGGTTTCACCCAGACCACCCCTTCTCCCCTTTCTGGCCCAATGGAGAACACCCGAGAGAGTGAAAGACACCCGCGCGAAACCCTTACAGCCTGATCAGACGTGTCTCCTTCGTCGCGGTGTCGAGGAGGGCGACGGTCGGCGTCCCGGTGAGATAGCCACAGACTTCCCCGGGATTGATGGCAAGGGTCCGGCCATAGCGCCCGATAAGGGGGCGGTGTGTGTGGCCAGAGACCAGGACGTCGTAGGACCCGTCCTCCAGAAGGGCGGCGAGGAGTGCGGGGTCGTCCCCGTGGACGAGACCAATGGCCAGGCCGCCTGCATCGACCTCTGCGCATGCGCTATGCAGATCGATGTTGCCATACTCCGCGGCCTTCTTCGACAGGAGAACCCGGTCCCCGTCATTGTTCCCGAAGACCCCGACCATGTCTCCCTTCAATCTGGCCAGAGTGTCCAGAGTGAAAGGGGCGATAAAATCGCCTGCATGGAGGACAAGATCCACTCCCGCCTCGTTCAGCACTCTGACCGCCTCTTCGATCAGGGGGAGGCGGTCATGAGTGTCGGCCATGATCCCGATGAGCATACCCCTCCCTTGGCCTGCGGAAAGATAGCATTTGCCTATCGATGCCGGCCTGCTCCCCGTTCCAGTACCCGCGGGATGGGAAACTATTGGGTGTTTATTCGCATGTGATTCATTTTACGGCGTCCTCATCCTCGCCAAAGATTCATAATGACTATATATGGCCATGGGGAGAACTTACTTTATGAACGCGAAGATTCTGACCGCCCTGATCTCTGTGGCGATCCTCTGTATGCTCGCCGTCGCCGGTTGCACCGGCACGGACACGAAGGTTCCCGTGCCGACCCCCACCCCCGGGGAGAACACCACCCCTGTGGCAAACACGACTGCCCCCGCGGCAAACGTGACCCTTCCTGCCGAAAAGCCCCTCTATATCGTCGGCATCGACGGCGACTACAAGCCGTACTCGTACATGGACGAGAAGGGCAACCCGATCGGTTTCGACGTCGAGTCCATCCAGTGGATCGGCGATGAAATGGGCTTTGACGTAAAGATCCAGCCGATGGCCTGGGACGGCATCATCCCGTCGCTCCTCCAGAAGAAGATCGACATGGTCTACTCCGGTATGTCCATCTCCCCCGAGCGCCTTGAGAAGGTTAACTTCTCCAAGCCCTACTGGATCGTCAACCAGGCCGTCGCCGTCCGCGAGGGCGCCACCGTCACCCTCGACGACGTGAAGGAGGGCAAGGTCGTCCTCGGCACCCAGCGCGGCTGCACCGCCCACGACTGGTTCGACAAGAACCTGGTCCAGACCGGCAAGATGACTGAGGACAACCTCAAGCTCTACGACAACATCCAGCTTGCTCTCAATGACCTCCAGAACAAGCGGGTCGACGCTGTGATGTACGATGTCCCGGTGATCAAGAAGTCCATCGAGGGTAAGCCCCTCGTGATGCTCGGCGAGATCCAGACCGACGAGGAATACGGCGTTGCAATCCGCAAGGATGACACCGAACTCCTCGCCACCATCAACGAAGGCCTGGACAAGCTGATGGCCTCTCCGAAGTGGGAAGAGCTGAAGCAGAAGTACGAGATGGAGTAGACCGGCCCGGCCGGACCTCCCCCTCTACATTTTTCAAGGATGGTGCCCAATTTATAATCTAACGTGAGTAGTGCCGCCATGATGTGTGTACCAAGCCGCCTGGCAGTGGAGTGAAGCCGGGTGACCGACGTATCAGTCTTTATTGTCCAGACTCTTCTGTATCTTGCCCCGGGTATAGTGCAGACGCTTTCTCTGGTCCTTGCGTCCATCCTGCTCGGTCTCCTGATGGGAGTGCCGATGGCCGTCGGGCAGGTCTACGGCCCTCGACCCCTCAGGGCTCTCATTGGGGTGTATGTCTGGTTTTTCAGGGGTCTGCCGAACCTTGTCCTTCTCTTCCTCTTCTTCTTCGGGATCTTCCCGATGCTCGGCCTTCCCGACGACCCCTTTGTTGTCGCATTCACGGTGCTCGGCCTGCGGTCAGGGGCGTACCAGTCCCAGATCTTCCGGGGTGCGATCCAGTCGATCGGCGAGGGGCAGATGACCGCGGCGCGCTCTCTTGGCATGAGCACGCCGCAGGCGATCCGGCATATCATCCTGCCGCAGGCGATGCGGATCGCCCTGCCCGGATGGTCGAACGAGTACCCGATCCTCCTCACCGACTCGGCCGTCTGCTACGCGATCGGTGTGGCCGAGATCCTGGCAAAGTCGTACCAGCTCGTTTCGAATACCGCCGAACCGATGGCCGTCTTTCTCATTGCGGCGGTGATCTATATCCTTCTCAACTATGGCGGGATGTGGCTCTTTGCCCGGATTGAAAAGAAGACCAGCATCCCCGGATTTGGAAAAGGAGCTCTGTAAAAATGGGTGCAGACAAGTATATCCTCCGCGTGGAAGGGATCCACAAGGCGTATGGCGACCGGGAGGTGCTGAAGGGCGTCTCCTTCGATGTGCGGAGGGGGGAAACGAAGGTGTTCATCGGTCCTTCGGGGACAGGCAAGAGCACGCTCCTGCGGTGCATCAACCAGTTGACCCTGCCCGACCAGGGCCGCGTCTTCCTGAACGACGAGGAGGTGACGAACTCCGGTGCCCGTATCAACTACTTCCGGCAGAAGATCGGGATGGTTTTCCAGAACTTCTACCTCTTCGACCACCTGACCGCGGTGCGAAACGTGGAGGTCGCCCTCCTGAAGGTGAAGAAGATGGACGCCGCATCGGCGCGGGAGAAAGCTCTTGCTGAACTGCGTCGTGTCGGCATGGAGGACTGGGCCGACCACTACCCTGCCGAACTCTCCGGGGGTCAGGCGCAGCGTGTCTCGATCGCCCGCGCCCTTGCGATGGACCCCGACGTGATCCTCTTCGACGAACCGACCTCGGCCCTCGACCCCGAACTGACCCGCGAGGTGCTTGAGGTGATGAAGAACCTCGCACGCCAGGGGATGACGATGCTCGTCGTCACTCATGAGATGGGTTTTGCCCTGTCGGTGGCAAATGAGATCCTGTTCATGGAGCACGGGAAGATCACCGAACGCGGCTCCCCTGCACAGGTCAGGGACGACCCGGCATTTGCACGGATGCGGAAGTTCATCGGGAAGTTCGGAGATTTCGGAGAAGGTTCTGGACAAGAGAATGACTGACGTTGCTTTTTTTACGGAGGTCCTTCTCCCCGCCCTCCTGAAGGGCGGGATCGTCTCCCTCCAGTTGATCGCCCTTGCCGCCCCCTTTGGCCTCATGGCCGGGATCGCCATCGCCGTCGGCAGGACGTACGGCGGCCCGATCGTCTCCGGCCTCTGTCGCGGCTACATCATCTTTTTCAAGGGCTGTCCGCTCCTCCTGCTCCTCTTCATCCTGTACTTCGGACTCCCGTCTCTCGGCATCACCCTCCCGGCCTTTGTGGCGGCGGTGATCGGTTTCATCCTCTGTAACGGGGCATATAACTCCGAGTATATCAGGGGCGCCCTCCTCTCGGTGAAGGAGGGGCAGATGATCGCAGCCCAGGCCATCGGGATGAGCCGCTGGCAGGCGATCCGGTACATCATCCTCCCGCAGGCCCTCCGCCGTGCGATCCCTGGTGTTTCCAATGAGTTCATCTACCTGATCAAGTACTCCTCCCTCGCGTACCTGGTCACGGTCACGGAACTGACCGGGGCTGCGAAGATCGTCGCCGCGAAGTACTTCGTCTATTTCGAGGCATTTACCCTCGTCGGGATCTTCTACCTGATCCTTGTCAGCATTGCGACGGTCGCGGCCGGCGTCCTGGAGAAGAAACTTGCCATCCCGGGTTTTTCCGGGAGATGAACTCCCTGTTTTTCTCTGTTTAACCGGGTAAAATCAGAATTGTTATCGTAGTGTGACGAAAACCTCTTTTCCGGTATATTTATGGCAGACAATCAGTACTGGAGTTCACGGACCATGTTTATCCTCGCGGTCGTCGGCTCTGCCGTTGGCCTCGGGAATATCTGGCGTTTCCCGTATGTCGCCTATGATAACGGCGGCGGTGCATTCCTCATCCCCTACTTCATCGCCCTCCTGACCGCCGGCATTCCCCTTCTGATCCTGGAGACCGGCGTCGGCTACCGAACCCGTGCAGGCCCCCCCTGGCGTTCAAACGTCTGCTCGGAAGGGGCTTCGACGCTCTCGGCTGGGTCGCCGTATTCATGGCCTTCCTGATCGTCACCTATTACGCGATCATCGTCGCATGGAGCTTCGACTACGCGGGTTTCTCCCTCTCCCTTGCCTGGGGATCTGACCCGGGAGCGTTCTTCTACAACGACTTCTTGATGATATCCGACTCTGTCTTCTCCTTCGGAACGGTGAACCTCTTTGTCCTTGCCGGTGCGGTCCTCGCATGGCTCTGGATCTATTTCGCGATCTTCAAGGGCGTTAAGTCGGTCGAGAAGATGGTCTGGATCACTGTCACCCTCCCCTGGATCCTGCTCCTCGTCTTCGTCGTCCGCGGCGTCACCCTCCCGGGTGCGATGGACGGACTTGCCTACTATCTCACACCCCAATTCTCGGCACTCTTTGACCCGGGCGTCTGGATTGCGGCATATGGGCAGGTCTTCTACTCGATGTCCGTTGCGATGGCGATCGTCATCGCGTACTCCCGTTTCCTCGGCGATAATTCAGACGTCGTGAAGAACGGCGTCATCATCGCGATCGCCGACAGCGTCACCTCGTTCGTCGCGGGCCTCGCCGTTTTTGCAACCCTCGGCTACCTCGCCCATGTCAACGGCGTCGCCGTGACCGAGGTTGTGAAGGGCGGGATCGAACTTGCGTTCGTGACCTACCCGGCCATCATCAGCGCTCTCCCGGTGCTGCCCGAACTCTTCGGTGTTCTCTTCTTCATAATGCTCGTCACCCTCGGCATCGACTCGGCCTTCTCCCTGGTCGAGGCGGTCAGCGCGGGGATCGCCGACTATACCCGGCTGTCGCGCGGCACCCTCAACGCGATCATCTGCGTCGCCGCCTTTGCGGTCGGCCTGCTCTTCATGACCAATGCAGGTCTGTACTGGCTTGACATCATCGACCACTACATCAACAACTTCCTGATCCTCTTCATCGGCCTCTGCGAGGCTATTGTCATCGGCTATATCTACGGCGCCCCGAAGATGCGCGAGTTCGTCAACAGGTTCTCCGACTGGAAGGTCGGGCGCTGGTGGGACCTCTGTATCTGGGTCGTCCTCCCGCTTTTCCTCGGGACCGCCATCGTGCTCAACACTATCGACGGGATCGCCAACCCCTATGGCGACGGCAGTTACCCTCTCCTTGCCAACCTCGTCGGCTGGGCGGTGGTCATCGTCCTCCCTGTCCTCTCTGTCCTCGTCTCGTACGCCCTCAGGAATTGCAATGGCGTGGAAGCAGAGAAGAAGGCCTCAGACTGACCCTTTCTTCCCCCTCTTTTTCGCGTGATTTTCTGCTCATTGCTCTTCAAATATCTGTTTATTTATGTTTATATCGCACAATTTGCCATATCTTCGGACAATCTCTCTGTTCCTCTCCCCTGCTGCCTGGCGGGGCCTGTCTCTCATCAAGTCATAAAGGATAAATTAACCTCATGCCTAACTCATCATCAATGAACGCGAAGATGTACGGTGTCCTGCTGGTGCTTGTGCTCGCCGTTGCAACCTGTTTTGCAGGTTGTACCGGTAGCCAGACTCCTGCGGGCCCGGGTTCTGAAACCAGCGGCGCCAATGAGACGCCCCTCTATGTGGTCGGTGTCGACGGGGCGTACCCGCCCTATGCATCCATCCAGAAGGACGGCACGATCACCGGTCTCGATGTCGAGTCTATCCAGTGGATCGCTGAGAAGAAGGGCTTCCGCGTGAAGATCCAGCCGATGGACTGGGACGGTATCATCCCGGCACTCAATGCCCACAAGATCGACATGGTCTACTCGGGCATGACCATCACCCCCGAGCGCCTGGAAGCGGTGAACTTCTCCATTCCGTACCTGACGATCAACCAGTCCTTTGCCATCCGCAACAACTCCGCCGTTACGATGGCCGACATCGAGGCGGGCAAGGCCGTGATCGGTGCCCAGCGCGGGACGACCGGCGCCTACTGGGTCGAGGAGAACCTGATTGCGACCGGCAAGATGCCGAAGAAGAACCTGATACTCTACGACAACTTCCCGCTGGCCATCACCGACCTCGTTAACGAGAGGATCGATGCCACGGTCTATGACCGGCCCCCCCACCTGAGTGCGATCGAGGGCAAGCCCGCCCATATCATCGGCGAGATCTACACCGGCGAGAACTACGGCGTCGCCATCCGCAAGGATGACACCGAACTCCTCACCACCATCAATGAGGGACTCACCGAACTGATGGCCTCGCCGAAGTGGCAGGAACTCCTTGAGAAATACGAGATGAAATGAGGCGGTATCCCCGCCATCATCCCTTTTTTGCCAACCGACCGCAACGGCAAACCCCAAACCTTTTCTTAAATGCGGGCAAAGTATGAGTATTCGAAACCATTTCCAGAATTCTAAGGGTCAGGCCGATCCTGGACACGGCCGATAGGGACTGAACATGGACTTCATATCTATCCTGCTGGATTGGATCCCCTACCTTTTCTGGGGTCTCCTGGAAACACTTGGTCTTGTCCTGGCCTCTCTTGGGGTTGGGCTGATCTTCGGCCTTCCCATGGCTCTCGGCCAGATCTACGGGAACAGGCTGATAAAAAGTGTGATCTCGGTATATGTCTGGTTCTTCAGGGGTCTGCCGGTGATCGTGCTCCTCTTCCTCTTCTTCTTCGGCATCTTCCCGTCTCTGAACATGAGCGGTGTTCCCCCCTTGCTGGTGGCCGTCGTGGTACTCGGTCTCCGCGGGGCGGCGTACCAATCCCAGATCTTCCGGGGTGCGATCCAGTCGATCAGCGATGGGCAGATGACCGCGGCGCGGTCCCTGGGCATGACCCGCTTTCAGGCGATCCGGCACATCATCCTGCCGCAGGCGATGCGGATCGCCCTGCCCGGATGGTCGAACGAGTACCCGACGGTGCTGACCGATACGGCCATCTGTTATGCAATCGGGGTGCAGGAACTCCTGACACGGGCGACATACATGGTGGCGCAGACCTACATCACGATGCCCATCTATCTGGCCATAGCCGGGGTCTACATCCTCCTGAACTATGCCGGCATGAAGGCGCTCAACGTGCTTGAAAAGAAGACCAGCATCCCCGGATTTGGAAAAGGAGCTCTGTAAAAATGGGTGCAGACAAGTATATCCTCCGCGTGGAAGGGATCCACAAGGCGTATGGCGACCGGGAGGTGTTGAAGGGCGTCTCCTTCGATGTGCGGAAGGGGGAGACGAAGGTGTTTATCGGGCCGTCCGGCACGGGCAAGAGCACGCTCCTGCGGTGCATCAACCAGTTGACCCTGCCTGACCAGGGCCGCGTCTTCCTGAACGACGAGGAGGTGACGAACTCCGGCGCCCGCATCAACTACTTCAGGCAGAAGATCGGGATGGTTTTCCAGAACTTCTACCTCTTCGACCACCTGACCGCGGTGCGGAACGTGGAGGTTGCGCTCTTGAAGGTGAAGAAGATGGACGCCGCGTCTGCCCGCGAGAAGGCGCTTGCGGAGTTACGGCGAGTCGGCATGGAGGACTGGGCCGACCACTACCCTGCCGAACTCTCCGGCGGTCAGGCACAGCGCGTCTCGATCGCCCGCGCCCTTGCGATGGACCCCGACGTGATCCTCTTCGACGAACCGACCTCGGCCCTCGACCCGGAACTGACCCGCGAGGTGCTCGAAGTGATGAAGAACCTCGCACGCCAGGGCATGACGATGCTCGTCGTCACTCATGAGATGGGCTTTGCCCTGTCGGTGGCAAACGAGGTGCTCTTTATGGAGCATGGCAAGGTTGCGGAGCGCGGCTCCCCTGCAGAGCTCATGAACGACGCGGCGTTTACGAGAACGAAGAACTTCATCGGGAAGTTCAGAGACTATAACGGGGACTGAACGGCGAGAAAATGGACACCTTCGTCTTTCTGACAACGATCCTCCTGCCGGCCCTCTTCGAAGGGCTGATCGTGACCCTCGAACTGATCGTGGCAGCGGCGCCCTTCGGTGCCATCCTCGGGATCGGCGTCGCCCTCGGGAGAACCTACGGGGGCCGCTGGCTCTCGCTGCTGTTGCGGGGGTATGTCGCCTTCATCAAGGGCTGTCCGCTCCTCCTGCTCCTCTTCATCCTGTACTTCGGACTCCCGTCTCTCGGGATCAGGCTCTCTCCCATCCTTGCCTCAGTGATCGGGTTCGTCTTCTGCAACTCGGCCTATAATTCTGAGTATATCAGGGGTGCCCTCCTCTCGGTGAAGGAAGGGCAGATGATCGCCGCCCAGGCCCTCGGCATGAGCCGCTGGCAGTCGATCTGGTATATCATCCTCCCGCAGGCCCTCCGCCGTGCGATCCCGGGGATGACGAACGAGTTCATCTACCTGATCAAGTACTCCTCACTCGCGTTCATGATCACGGCCATCGAACTGACCGGGGCCGGAAAACTGGTGGCGACGAAGTACTTCCTCTTCAACGAGACCTTTGCGGTGATCGCGGTCGTCTACCTCTTCCTGGTCACGGTGACGACCATCACCGCCAACCAGATCGAGAAGAAGTTCGCCGTCCCGACATGAGGGGCGGTTTCTCTCTTTTTTGGCTCTGGAGGATATCCGCAGAGCCCGATATCGGAACGATTCCCTGCCTCTCTCCCTTTCTCTCCCTGGTATCAGGGGGACCGGGAAGGGGAGAACATTACCTGAGCTCATACGCTTGGCCCCGGGGCGTTGAGTCCTGCCGAATTTCATCCTGTTTTGCACGCAGACTCCGGTACGCCCGTATCGCCGGATCTCCTTGATATGGCCCTGAATGGGTGGTATGACTCCCGGATTGGAGGCAGATCCTGGCGTATTTGGTCCGGGCGCGTCTGCCACGGCGCCACAGGGGTGGGGTCGGGGGATCCGCACTGCTCGCCATGAGTCCGGGGGCAATATCCTTTCCGGGGTTTTTTCGTAATTGTACTCTCCGTGCACTCTGCCCACCATGGGTTAGGTATATCCGTGCCGGCATCCACCGACGGGTGAACAGGGGGACTGTGTCATGCATCATGGGCGGACTGCAATAGCGGAGGGGAGAGGGTGACCGAAGAGATCACGCCAGACCGAGAACTCGACTGCATCGGCCTCTACTGCCCGATGCCGATCGCCCGCACAAAGGAGGAGATCGAGAAGATCGGGGTGGGTGAGGTTCTTAAGGTAGAGGCCGACGACCCGGCCGCGGAGGAGGACATCACGCGGTGGGCGAAACGGATGGGCCATGAGATTGTGAAATTGGAAAAAGAAGAGGGAATTCTGACGTTTTATATCCGAAGGACGAAGTGAGGCGGAAAAATGGCAAAGATACTCTATGTCCAGACAAGCGGGACAGACACGCCCGAGAGGCTGTACGCCCCCTTTATCCTGGGGGCGACCGCCGCAGCAATGGGAGTGGAAGCGGCGATATTCTTCATGATCAAGGGGATCACCGCGGTCAGGAGAGGCGAGGCCGAGAAGATCCGGATCGGGGCCTTCCCGACGCTTGCAGAGGCGATGCGGCAGGCGGTCGACGCGGGGGTGAAGATCTACATCTGCGAACAGAGCACGCAACTCCTCGGGGTTCCGAGGGGAGACTTCATCCCTGAAGGGACCATCGCCGGCGGTGCGACTCTCAACGACCTGGCCCTGGACGCCGACGCGGTGATGACCTTCTGAGGGAGGGGAGGATGGTCTATCTGGATCATGCGTCGTCTGTTCCTGTCGACCCCCGCGTCCTTGCCTTTGCCGGGCGATACCTGAAGGAGGAGTACGGCAACCCCTCGTCCCTGTACGCGCTCGGCCTTTCGGCGAAGCAGGCGGTGGAAGAGGCACGGGTGCGGGTGGCCGCCCTGGTCCATGCAGAAACGCCGTCCACGATCGTCTTTACCGGCAGCGCCACCGAGTCCAACAATCTGGCGGTCAGGGGGACGGCCCTCAGGAACCGGAAAAAAGGAAAAAGCATCCTTGTCAGTGCTATTGAGCACGTCTCTGTCCTGAACCCGGCCAAAGATCTCCAGAAGCAGGGGTTCGACCTGGGTTTCGTGCCCGTGGACCGGTACGGGGTCGTCGACCTCGTTTTCCTGGAGGAGCACCTCGCGCCTGAGACGACAGTCGTCTCGGTCCATTATGCGAACGACGAGATCGGGACCGTGGAGCCGATCAGGGAGGCGGCCGCGATCGTGCACGAGAAGGGGGCGTATCTCCATGTCAATGCCACGGCGGCCGCGGGCCGGATCCCGATCGACGTGCAGAAGGACGGGATCGATCTCCTGACCCTCTCGGGCAATGACCTCGGCGGGCCCAGGGGTGCGTCGGCGCTCTACATCAGGCCTGGAGTGAAGGTCCAGACCGTAATGCCGGGTGGCGGGCAGGAGAAGGGCCTGCGGTCGGGGACCGAGAACGTCTTTGCGATTGCGGGGATGGGGGAAGCGGCACGCATTGCCGCCCTGGAGATGGAGGATGAGATGGCACGGGAGAAGGTGGTCCGGGACAGTCTGATCGAGGAGGTTCTGACGATTGAGGACTCCTATCTCACCGGCCACCCCGACTTCCGCCTCCCGAACCACGCGAGTTTCAGGTTCTCGAGGATCGAGGGGGAGAGCATCCTCCTGAACCTGGACACCTTCTTCGGCATCCAGGTGGCGACAGGCTCGGCCTGCACCTCACGGACCCTGGAACCGTCCCATGTGCTCCTGGCCATCGGCCTCGCGCATGAGGAGGCCCATGGGTCGGTGGTGATGAGCCTCGGGCGGTCGAATACCATGGGTGACGTGCCCCTCGTCGGCCGAGCGATGAAGGAGACGGTGACGAGGCTGCGATCGATCTCTCCCCTGTAATGTATGGAGGTGTGGGATATGGAGGACAGGCCGCAGATCGGCTATTCAAAAAAAGTGATGGACCACTTCATGAACCCCCGCAATGTCGGTGATATCGAGAACGCCGATGGCATCGGGACGGTGGGAAACCCTGTCTGCGGGGACCTGATGCAGGTCTCGATCAGGGTGGAGAACGACGTGATCACCGAGATCAAGTTCAAGACCTTCGGCTGCGGGTCGGCGATCGCCACCGCGAGCATGGTCACCGAGATGGCGAAAGGGAAGCATATCGACGAGGCGCTGAAGATCACGCGGCAGGACGTCGCCGACGAACTCGAAGGCCTGCCGCCGGTGAAGATGCACTGCTCGAACCTGGCGGCCGACGCCCTGCACGAGGCGATCAAGGATTACCGGGCGAAAAAAGAGGCCAAGAAGGAGGCGATTGAAGAACCGGCACGCTGATGTGGGGGGCGGTCGAAGGGATGGTGATGCCAGAGGGATGCTACAGTATCACCGACCTCATGCTCCTCATGACCGACAAGATCGGCGAGACGGCGAGAGTTCTTGACGATACCGAGACGGGCGCGTTTGTCGACGCCATTCTTGCGGCACAGAGGATCTATGTGGTGGGTGCCGGGCGGTCGGGCCTTGTCGCCCGGGCGTTTGCGATGCGGCTGATGCACCTCGGGATGGAGGCCTATGTGGTGGGGGAGACGATCACCCCGGCCCTGCGCAAGGGCGACCTCCTTGTCGCCTTCTCCGGGTCAGGGGAGACGCACTCGATCGTCGAGTTCTGCGAAACGGCGCAGGCCCTCGGCGGCCGGGTCTGCCTCCTTACTGCGACGCCCGACTCGACCCTCGGCCGGATCGCCGAGATCGTCGTGGACCTTGGCGTGGCGGCGCCGCCTGTTCCCGAGACTCCCGGACAGTACGAGGTGCGGCAACTCACCGGACAGTATCGCTCCGTCTCTCCTGAATTCGCTCCCTTCGGAACGCTCTTCGAGATGACGTCCCTCATATTTTCTGATGCGGTCCTCTCAGCCCTGATGGAACTGAAGCACTGCAGTCTCGACGAGATCAAGGGGCGGATCTCGAATATCCAGTGATCATCTTCGTAAATATGCCCTGCCTGTCAGGGCAATGCCGCTGCATGCTGCAATAAGGGCGGTGACGACGCAGAGAGAGGAGATGTACCTGGCCAGCACCTCGGCCCTCCCGGTCATGGCATAACTGCCGAGCCCGATAAGGAGGAGGCAGCCTGCCGCCGCCCATGCCGATCCGATCCCCAGTTTCAGGAGGTCCTGTCCCATCGTATCCCTGTGTCTCCCGATCGTTCGGACTGAAGATATACTTTTTGATTCGTGTTTTGTCTGATTTTATGTCTCTGATGGTGCTTATTGTCTATATGGTGCAATATTTTTCGAAAAATATATCCTGTGCAGTAACAATCCCCGGATCTGATGATAGATCATGTCTTCTGCCAGGAGGTGGCCTGTGTCCTGGCGGTGGCGATCATCGTAAACCTGGTCATCCACTCCTGAGGCCTGCCCCTGTTCCTGGCCGGGAACACCATGCATCCCTTTTTATTTCCCCCGCGGAAACCTATCCCTGAGAACCATGAGCGAACAGAAGGGACACTTTGAATCAGGCCGGTGGATCGAGGACAGAGAACCCGCGGCCGCCCCGGAGGCCCCTGAAACGCCGAAGGCCCCGCAGGTGGATGAGATGGTGCACGAGGCCTCGACTTCGGTGAAAAAAGCGATCGACGACGTCGTCCACCTCGGCAAACACCTCTTCGGGACAAAAGAGGGACGCGACCACCTGGAGAAGAAGGCGCGAGCGGCCGGCGCCGAACTGGAGAAGGCGATCGGCGAGGTCGCCGAGACGGCGCGCCGGAACCTTGAGAGGAAGGGCTGAGGAAAGCCTCTCTATTTCCCTCTGGCGAGGAGCCGCGCCTTCCTCGTCTCAAGCCCGGCCCTGGCCTCCTCCTCGCCCACGTCCGGATCCCTGTACCGGGTGAAACGCTCGCAGAGCAGGTCCGGGCACTCGCCGCAGTGGGCGAAGTGCCGTTCGCCCGTGCAACAGGCATACACCGGGCAGATCTCGGCGCCGACAAAAGCCGTCCAGAAGGGCCGCCCCTGTACATGGTCGCATCCGCCGCACTCCTGCCGGTGCTCGCACTCGTCGCAGATCACACCGCAGACAGCGGTCTTGATATTGGGTTCCATGGGTGACGGTCACTCCTCCTCAAGTGCCGCCATCGCCCCTTCGATCATCGAGCGTGCCGCCCGGATCTTCGACCTGGCCGCACCGTACTCGCCGCCGTCGCACGCGTCTTCGGCCTCGGTATAGAAGCGTTCGGCCCGTTCGGTCCGTGCCCGCACCTTTTTCACCTTCCCTTTCTGCCCGTCCTCTTCGAGAAGATCGATCTCCTCCCTGAGCGTCAGCAGGTCGCCGGAGATCTCCTCGAGTTCGGCCCTGACCTCGTCCTCCTCGGCCTCGACTTCGGCCCTCTTCTCCCGTGTCCGCTCGCGGGCCGCCTCCTGTGCCTCTGCCTGGGCGTTTTTGATCTCCCAGATCTCGTCCTCCACCTCCTTCACCTTCTCTGCAAGGAGGGCGGCGAAGGCGGTCCTGTCCTCGCGTGAGTCCTCGTATCCATGATACGCCTCGTACGCCCCGCCGGCGGCGGCCCCGCCGAGGGCGTCGGTGATGCTCCCTTCCTCGCGCCGCATGATGCCGCCGAGGACGCTCCCGACCCCGGCACCGACGAGGGCTCCCATCAGGCCCCGTGCGACCTCTTTTTTCTCCCGGACGACGGTGTAGGTGACCTTCACGTTCTTCTCGGACGGCGCCACCAGCAGTGTCCCCTGTTCGCCTGTCCTTTTGACGTCCATCGTGGCGGTCTGGCCGTTCCTCTTCTCGTCGGTGATCTCGGTCCCTTCAAGGGCGAGATGGGATACCAGGCGTTCCAGGAAGTCGTCGTACCAATCGGCCACACCCTGGCCGTAATATATAAAGGGCATGATTATCGCATCTGCCTTTTAAAAATAAAAATATAAATCTACCGGTTTGCCTGGACGCGGACTGTCCCGTCCTCCTGCGTTTCGGTGCCGTCTCCGAACCGGCGTCACAGGGGGACGCCGAGCAGGTGGAGCACGACGACGATGATCACGCCGATAATCCCGCCAAGAGCGCTGATCAGGATCGTGATGATGTCTATCGGGATGTCGGGCTTGCCAAAGAGTCCCATCAGGTTGAAGAGGTTGATCAGGAAGAGGACGATGACGCCGAGGACGGCATTGATGACCAGGGCGAAGACGTTTTTGACGAAGTAGTACAGCAGCACCGCGACGAGGACGGCGAGGACGATCCCGAGGAGTGATCCGAGCATGCCTCTACTGTCTGCTGCATGATATATATGCTGCGGGTCACCTCCCCTGCACGGCGAGGCCGGCGTGCCAGAGCCCAACGGCAAGGATCGCCGCCCAGATGGGTGCGAGTGCTCCGGGATCGGCTGTCGCGGCCGATACCCCCGTGGTCAGGGCGATGCCCTGCCCGGTCATCACCCTCCCCGGGTCGAGGGGTCGGTCTCCGCTGTCTTCTCTTGAATGAACGGTCTTTGAGGCGGCGATGGCCGGGATGAACAGGACAGTCGCGGCGGCGATGCCGATGCCTGCCGCGGGGGAGGGTATGTCGAGGTGTACGGGCGTTGCAAGGAGTGCGACCGCCGTGGCGAGGAGAGCGACGGCGGCAAAGGGGAGACGGTTCCGTGCGGGATCCTTCAATCGGCCATCAAGGAAGAATGTCGCAGCGGCGATGGGGCCTGCCGGGAGAAAGCCCCGTGACAGGGGCCACAGGGTGAGGAGGAAGACGAGGACAAGGTCGGTCGTCGTGGCAGCACGGCCGGTCGTCCTGTTCACGACCCTGATGACGAGGAGGGCCCAGAGCAGGGTGAGGATGTCGGGGATAGGCAGAATGAGGAGGGCGCCGGTCGTCATGACCGCCGCTAGCAGGGCGGCGACTTCGTGGTCGGGATCGACCTCCCGACAGAGGGCCCAGGCAAGAAAGACGGCGAGAGCGGCGGCAGAGCCGCGTATCAATGTCTCCACTATGCCTGTGCCGGCGAGGGCCAATACTGTGGCCGAGACGAGGAGGGCGGCCAGGGCGAGGAGGACTATGGTGCGGTTCGTCTGATAGGACAGGTCAAGGGGCCGGGCGATCCCGCTTGCAGGCTGCACGGGGAAGAGGGGCGGGGGGTGCTGATAAGGCTTGCGGCCGCAGGCATGGCCCTACTTCCCCTTGACCGAGACCGTCGTCGTCTTCCCGAAGGGGACGTCGAATGAGACGATGCCTGCATCAACGGTCATCGTACCCTCTGCCGTCACCTCCAGTTCTCCGGAGAGGATCAGGGTGCTGGCCGCGGAGAGCATGGCCAGGTTGTCCATGGTGACCGGGATGACGACCTCGGTCCTGTTGAGTGCCGGGATAGATATCTCTTCACCTCTCCCTGACCCGAGGAACACTTCTCTTCCGTTCTTCGAGTAGGAGACATTCACGGACACGTCCTGGATCGTCGCCCCCACGGGGTTCGGGTTGTCCACGGCAAGGATGACCTCCAGGTCCATGCTCTCCAGGGTGAGGCCGGTGACGGTGATGCCTGTCACCGTGACCTCGGGCGGCCTGAGAGGCGGGCCGCCGGCACACCCGGCGATGAAGGCTGTGATCACCAGGGCGGCAAGGGCCGGTGCGAGTTTCATGGTCCTTCATACAGGGTTTTGCGGTATATATTTTGCAGGGGTCCGAGAGGGAGTGCCACCATGGCATCTCTGTCAACCGAACCTTTTTTCTGCCAGAGATACGATTGCCCTCACATGCCTGTCTGCGGGCCCGGGGACATGCGGGAGGTTCTCGCGTATCTTGCAGCTGAAAGAGACATTGCAGCGAGGTTCGGCCTCCCTGCCGAGACGATCCTGCCCCTCCTCTTCTCCCTGCGCTTTGGTGGGGCATGGAGTTACGCGACAGAGGAAGGGCGGTCCGTCTCTGTCGTCCGGAAAAGGACGCTCTGGGATGAGAGGACGAAGACCGGCGTTACTCTCGAAGAGGTCACCCTCCTGCTGAACCCCACTGTCCTCTCAGAGGAGGGGGCCGTCTCTCGCCTTGAAAAGTGTGGGAACGAGGCCGAGAGGCTCATCGTGACAAGGCCATTCAGGATCAGGGTCCGGGCCGACAGGGCGGTGCGGGTGCGTGTCGACCCGGAGAGGAGTGAGATCGCTGCCGAAGAGGTGACCGGGTTGGAGTTCGCCTACGAAGGGTCGACCGCGTTCAATGTAGCGCACGAACTGGAGCACCTCGAAAAAAAAGGGATCTCCGGCCGCCGTCTCTGGGAAATGAAGGTGGTGTGAGGGGTGCTGGAGATACAGAAATATTCATGCCAGGGAAGATAGGACGATCATCTGCGGCGATCGATCATTCGAAAAAAGGCTGTGTAGAAATCCTTTTCTGAAGTGCCCGGTCTCAATTGAGGGGGAGGGGTGTTGATCCACTCGTCACCTCTGTGGATCAGGAGACTCATCGACTAGTGGATGGGTGTTTCTACAGAGTTCGAAAAAGGGAAAATATCATCTCCGTCTCCATCCTCATGGCCGGGGTCCGGCGGTGCGACTGAAGGGTGCATGAGAATATATTTGATTTTCAAGAAACGAGCGGTAGCACGGTCAAGAAGATGAAGTCTTTGAGGACCGAACGGAGTGAGGTCAAGAAGGTCAAGACCTTCGCTGAACGAGCGTCAGCGAGTTCGAGAACACAGAGAATCAAGGATTCTCTGAGCAGGCAAATGTTCCATGTGCCATGTATGGAAATCGAAGATTTTCCTATTCGGGCACATCTTCGATGTGCCACGAACCGAAGGTTTTCGCTGAGGGGTGCGGTAGTCCCCCGGCATAAGCATGCCAGAACAGGAATTCTCCTGAGTTAGTAAATCATAGGTTTTCGGGTTGCGAAAGATAGCGAGCTCAAGATCATTGTAAATATTCCCCGAAAACTCCAACTCCAGCCGTTCCCGAGCAAAAACTCCCCCGACCCAATGATTATATCCCCCGGTGCATCATCCCCCTGCGGAGTCATGCAGATGACACAACAGATCATTACCGTCAAAAGGCTCGGCGTGGTCTCTGTCGGGATGTTTTTCGCCGTGCTGGGAGCGATCTACGGGCTTCTGTCCGGTCTTGTCACCGGACTCGGTATCATTCCGGGGATGAGTATGGGGACGATCGCCTCGGTTGGGGCGGTGGCGCTGAGCGCCGTGGCCGGTGCGTTTGTCTTTGCGATCGTCTGGTTCATCGGCGGGTGCATCGCCGCCGTCATCTATAACCTTGTCTTTGCGGCGTCAGGAGGGATCGAGGTCGAGATCGATGTGCACGGCTAACCCTGCCCCGCGATCTCCCTGATACGGCGGAGGCAGAGTACAGCGTCCTCCCTCTTCCTATCGACGCCGTCTGTGCGGGCGAAGGCGAGGAATCGCCCGGCCTTTTCCTCTCCGATCGCCGCTGTCGCCCCGTCGCAGACGGCCTCGTACGTCCGCTCAGGGAAATAGAGGGCCTTCGCCGCTTCCAGAAGAGCCGCACCCTCTGCCGCGTCGATCACTCCTTCCTCTTCGGCCTTCCTGATCGTCCACCTGATATTGACCTGGGGTTTGGAGAGGGGCGTCCCGCTCTCAGGGTCGAAGACGAGGGCGACCTCGTCGTCCGAGACGAGGGTCCCGTCCCTGTACGCCTGGTAGACCTCGCCCACCCCCTCCATGCCGAGGCTGTCGAGTTCTGCGGCCCTGAGGGCCCCCATGCTTGACGCGCCGAGGACCCTCACCCCCTTGCGGAGGGCATAGAGCACCTCCCTGTGGGCGACCGAGCACGCCTGGAAGAAGACCCCGTCGATGAGACCGATGATACGCGCCCCCTCGTCGGCCGCGGCCTTGATGTCGCCGCGTGCGGCCGGGGGACGAAAGTCCGCGTCAAGGATGACGCGGGCCTCCTCCACGTTAAGACTCGGACCGAGAAAGACGATGATCTCCGGCATGCCGGCACCGCGCTCCTGCCCTCTCCCTGTCCATCGCAAAGACTTCGAGGCCGGGCACGACCACCCGCACCACAGGCACGCCGATCTCCGCCCGCGTCAGGTCGGTGACGATCACTCTGTTCATCCCTGCCTCTCTGAGGCGACCGACGACATGGCCGATGTCGGTGAGGAAGTCGTCTGAGTCGAAGGACGGGACCGTGTCGATCTCCTCCTCGCCGTCGTCCGTGAACCAGTATTTGTTCAGCCTCTTCGTCCTCTCGTAGCCGATCTTCTTCCTGAAGTCGGCCTGGTCGGTGTCCTCGCGTGCGCCGTGGATCTGGGTGAGGCGGCTCTGGGCCACCTCGGTGAGAGCCCGCAGCACCGCGATGCCGGCGTTCGTGTGGGTGCCCATCCCCATCGTCAGGAGGGCCGGGTCCTTGAGCACCACGTCGTCGGCGACCGCCGCCATTGTCGGGATGCCGATGTCGCTCGTGATGTCCTTGAGGTGGACCTCGACGCCTGCCGCGGCGAACTTTGCGAGGAGGTCACCCGCAATCCCGTCACTGATGCCGGTGACCGCGGGGCCGGTGTTCCTGGTCACCTCGACCAGGGACCAGGCGTCCCTCTCCACGATCTCCATGAGGGCGTGGAAGATCGCCTCCTCGCGGGTGTTGCCCGAGGCGATGCCGTTCGTGTTGGTCCTGAAGAGGTCACCGTGCTCGTGCCCGAGGGGATGGAAAACGGCATGGGCCGGGAGGAGAACGTCCTCGTTGCCGGCGATGTCATAGCCCCTGACCCAGGGGATGCACCTCTCCGGGTCTGCGTACGGCGGGAGGATGAGATCTGCCGGGTCGATGGGGTTGCCTTCCCTCTGCATCTCCCTGTATGTCCCGGTCAGGGTTGGCATGCCGTCCATCTCGGCCGAGTAGCGCTCTATCCCCTCCATCATCGCGGAGACCTCGGCCTCGGTCGGCGTCGCCCCTTTACCGTTGTACACCGAGATGGCGCCGTCTCCGGCCGTCGGCCTGATGCTGGAGAAGACCGGGATGCCGATGCGGTCGAGGTTCGTGATGTCTGCGACCCGCGTGATCCCGGCGGCCGGGAGTTTTTCCCTGACCCGCTGAAGCGTCTCCTCTGGGGGGACAGTCCGCTGGGTCTCGTGCCTGTAGGCTTTTTTGCAGGAGTTCAGTCTCATTCGTCATCCTCCGGCGACCGGTGGAAAGAGGGCGACCTCGTCCCCCTCGCTGAGGGCGTTTGTACCTCCCTCAGACCGCGGGACTCGTCTCCCGTTCTTCATCAGGATCACGTGGCCCTTCAGGTCGCCGTTCTCCTCGAAAAGTGCCTCTTTTGCCTGCACCGACTCTGCTCCGAGCAGGGCGAGCAGGGTACTCATCGTCGTCCCCGCCGGGACGTCCATTGTGCGGTCGGCCCCGAGGGCCTCACGCAACTGTGCAAATGCTCTGACCCGAACGTTCACGTCTCTTCGCTCCTCTCTGCCCTCCGCGGGCGGGTTCACAATTGTTACTGGATCGGTATGCCCTTATCCGATAAATATTGTCATTCTGCACCGTGCCGGGCGACGGTTATCACCTCTCCCGCCACGCACCCCGCACCCTCTCCCTGATAGCCTGTACGATCTTCCAGGAGAGGAGGGCAAGAAAAAGGGCCAGGATCAGGATCAGTGTGAAGATGATGATCATGGCGTCGGTGACCAGGAAGAGGGAGACCGCGACCATCACCGACTCCGAGATGCCGAGAGAGACGAGGACCGGGAGGATGACGGTGTTGATGAGGAACTCGAAGGAGAGGACGAGGAGGACGATGGTGGCGGAGATGATGGCCACCTGGACGAACTCCTGCCGTATCGGGCTCCAGTGGCGCGAGATGATGTTGTCCCTGATCTCGAAGCAGACGAGGACCGTGGCACTGCCGGCGAGGAAGTGGATGAAGTTGGTGATCGGGAGGGTGTATGTCAGGATGAGGAAGACGAGGAGGTTTGCCAGGAGATACGCGAAGGTGATGACGAAGATGATGATGGAGAAGTTGTGGTGGATGAGGGAGAGGTACCCGGAAAAGTTGTTTTCTTTCCTGTTTGCGTCGATGGTCTGGACCGCCTCCTTCAGGACCGCATAGGAAACGATGAAGAGGATGACATAGGCGCAGATCACGGAGAACTCCATGATCTGCCCGAGGTTGAGGTTCAGGAGTATGTTCAAGGAGTCCCCTCCCGCCTCCACGGTCCGGGCGATGTACGTGACATTCCCGGCAAAGGAAACATTCGAGGGCACTGCCTCACCGCCGAGGGCGACGTCGCCGGCGATCTGGACGGTGTTTATCGGGTCGGTCGTCTTCGAGAGGAGGCCGGTCAGGTAGAAAGCAAGGGCGCCGAAGACGCCGAGCACGACAAAAAGAGATGCGTTCTCCAAGAGGTACTCCCTCACCGTACGGAGCGGGCGTCTGTCGCTGATGTCGCACGCGCAGCGGGTGCAGACCTCCCTGTCGTCCTGGTTGGAATAACTGCATCGCGGGCAGATCTTCATGGCGGGGCGGACCTGTCTGCCCCTGGGTGCCGGCGCTATATAAAATCTGCCGCTATGTTATCCTGTCCCGCTGCAGGAACCTGCCTGTGCAGCGTGCGATGGTCTCAGGCGCCCTGGGGAGGCCGGTGACCGCTGTATACACGCCGGCATAGGTCTCTCCGAATGCCGTTGCCAGATCCCGCAGGAGTCCAGGGGCGTCGGAGAGGTCCAGGCTCCCGGCAAGGGCGCGGAACGCCTCTCTCCCTGCCGGCCCCATTCCCTCGACGAGATCCCGTGGCAGGTCGATGTGGGCGGCAGACCCCTGCTTCAGAACCAGGAGGGCCGCATATGCCGCGAGGGCCTCGTTGTACGTGTGGTAGAACCGGTAGGCGTCGCCCCTCCCCGCGTACCGGGAGGCGAGTTCGAAGCCTTCGAGAAATTCTTCGGCGGCCACGGCGGTCAGGGAGGAGAGGTCGCTTTCCCTGCCGTCGAAGCACCATCCGGCGACGGTCGCCCGTGCCGTCCCGTCCTTATCGACAGGCACGGACCGCGAGGGGTCCCTGATACGCGACGCCCGATACAACCCCTCCATCTCCGCGAGTGCGGGGATGACCGTGACCTCGGCCTTCAGGTAACCGTCCCCCAGGAAAAAGACCCTCTTCTCCGGGATCGGGGCGAGGACGTCCTGCACCCCGCTGAGGTCGGCGGCCAGATCGGAAAAGACGGTCTCCCTCTCCTCCGCGGTGACCAGAAAGACGTCGACGTCAGACTGTTCCGTCGCCTCGCCCCGCGCCCAGGAACCGGTCAGGACCATGGCGCGGATGCTCTCTTTCGACTCTACAAATTTCCTGATCTCGTCCAGGACTCTTTCTCCGAGCATGATCTCGCCTCTCCCTCTGATCTCTGTGAGGCAGGGTATATCGAGGTGATGGATCGGGGCGGGGCGTCACAACCCTTATCCCCGGGCGCGTGAAACGCCCGACCGCCCCGGGAGGTTGTGGCATGAAGGAGGGGGGTGAGACATGGTGATGGAGCAGTTCCAGGCCCTTGACCCGGTGGTGCAGGCACTCCTTGCCGGCCTCTTCACCTGGGCGCTGACCGCTCTCGGTGCGGCAACCGTCTTCCTGACCCGCGAGGTCGACAGGAGGGTGCTGGACGGGATGCTGGGTTTTGCCGCGGGCGTGATGATCGCCGCCAGTTTCTGGTCTCTCCTCCTGCCGGCGATCGAGATGTCGGCCGGCACCGGCCTGCCCGAGTGGATACCCGCAGCGGCAGGGTTTCTTGCCGGCGGGATCTGTCTCAGGGGGGTGGACATGCTCCTCCCCCACCTGCACCCGGGCCTCTCCCGTACCGAGGGGCCGGAGACGTCCTGGCGCCGGAGCACCCTCCTCCTCCTCGCCATCACCATCCACAACATCCCTGAGGGACTTGCTGTGGGAGTGGCCTTCGGCGCCCTGGCGGCCGGCCACCCGACCGCAAGCCTTGCCGCCGCCCTCGCTCTTGCTCTCGGCATCGGCATCCAGAACTTTCCCGAGGGGATGGCCGTCTCCGTTCCATTGCGGCAGGAGGGCCTCTCCCCCCTCCGCTGCTTCTGGTACGGACAGTTATCAGGGGCCGTCGAACCTGTCGCAGCACTTGTCGGTGCGGCCGCCGTCATCGTCGCGGCCTCTCTCCTCCCCTATGCCCTCGCCTTTGCCGCGGGCGCTATGATCTTCGTGGTCGTCGAGGACGTGATCCCTGAGTCCCAGGGGCACGGCCATGCCGACCTCGCCACGATGGGCGCCCTGGTGGGGTTTGTGGTCATGATGGTGCTGGACGTGGGGCTGGGGTAAAAAAGGGTTATGCGGTCTCCGGTCCCTTTCCTATGGCGATGAGCCGCGCGATGTAAAAACGCGCCCAGAGGTACCCGGCGATGCTGCCAAGGATGTTGCCTGCGACGATGCCCCACCAGACCCCGACCTCCCCCATGCCCAGGGGGACCGCGAGCGCCCATGCCGAGACGGCGATGAAGACAAGGTTCCTGAGGAACTCAACGGCAAGGGCGAAGATGCCCCTTCCCGTTCCCTCGAAGACCCCGGCCGACATCATGCCCGGTGCAATGAAGGGGTAGAAGAAGCACATCGTCATCAGGAAGGCGGTGATCCCTCCTGCAAGGTGCGTGCTCCCGGCCGAGTAGGTGAAGATCCAGGAGATGAAGGGCGCGAGGAACCAGGTGAGGAGGGAGAGGCCGAGGCCGATGAGGATGCCCGATTGAACCGCGAAGGAGTGGGCGACCTTCAGTTTGTCATACTTTCTCGCGCCGTAGGCCGCGCCCGCTACCGAGACGACGGCGATGGACATGGCGATGAACGGGATCAGGGCGAAAAAGACGATCCGCCACCCGCCGGTATAGACGGCGACGGCATCAGGGCCGGAGACCTGCACCAGAAGGCTGTTGATGACGATCGCGGCGGCAGACATCAGCACGAACTCCAGGCTTGCAGGGATGCCGACGGTGAGGATGTCCATGGTCGTGTGCCCGTTCGGGGAGAAGCGTCCCCAATTGATGGCGATATAGGTGTCCTTCCTGACCAGAGACCAGTACAGGAGGAGGGCGCAGACGGCGGCCATCGAGATGAGAGTCGCCCACCCCGCACCGGCAATACCCATGCCGGCGCCGTAGATGAGGATGGGGTCGAGGACGATGTTGAGGACCGCGGAAGCGGCGACGGCGTACATCGTCCTCCGTGTGTTCCCTTCGGCCGTGAAGATGGCATAGAGAATGTCGGCAAAGAGGATGAATACGGTTCCGGCAAAGATGATGAGGCCGTATTCTATGGCATATCCCGCGGTCTCCCCGGCCCCCAGAGCGAGGACGAGGGGTTCGAGGAAGAGGAGGAGGGCGGGAGTGACGATAGCCGAGAGGACCAGGACGATGGCGATGCCGTGCATCGCGGCGTTGTCCGCTCCTGCCCTGTCTCCTGCGCCGATGCGGCGCGAAACGGCCGAGGTGACGCCTGCCCCCAGGCCGCTCCCCAGGCCGATGAAGATCATGAAGATCGGGGTGACGAAGCCGACGGCGGCGAGGGCGTCCGAACCGAGGCCTGCGACCCAGACGGCGTCGGCAAGGTTGTAGACGGCCTGAAAGAGCATGGCAACCATGATCGGGCCGGCAATCTGTGCGATGGCTCTCTTCGGGTCGCCGGTGAGGACGGCCACACCTTCAGTGATCGCGTCCTGCCGTTCTGTCATTTTTGCATCTGGGTGGGAGGTGATTGTGGTGTTTTCTGTCATACGTATCCTTCAAATCAGATGGTGTTCATGCAAACGTCTCAGGAAAACAGGGGCCGTGCCCTTCCTGAGTGTGCCCGGGTGGTACCGGGCAGGAGCGGATCATGTCGCCGTCCGTGCAGATAAGGGTTCCGCGGTGTGTGCCGCCTGATCGGGTCTGTCCTGCAGGACGATAGCATGCCAGAGTCTGCGCCGTGGGAGGGTTCTGTCAGGGCCGGGACAAAAAGGGTTATGCGGTGTCCGGCCCCTTTCCAGTGGCAATGAGCCGCGCGATGTACAGCCGCGCCCAGAGGAAGCCGACGATCCCGCCGAGAATGTCGCCCGCGACGATGCCCCACCAGACCCCGGCTTCGCCCATGCCCAGGGGGACCGCGAGCGCCCATGCCGAGACAGCGATGAAGAGGAGGTTTCTCAGGAAACTGATCGCGAGGGAGGTCGTGCCCTTCCCTGTTCCCTGGAAGATCGAGCCAGACATGATGCCCGGCGGGACGAAGGGGTAGAAGAAGCACATCGTCATCAGGAAGGCGGTGATCGCGGGGGCGAGGTGGGCGCTCTCCGGGGAGTAGGTGAAAATGAGGGCTATCTGCGGGGCGAAGAGCCATGTTATGGCGCTCATCGCGAGGGCGATCACCATCCCGAGGCCGATGGAGAAGGTGTGGGCTGTTCTGAGCTTCTCGTATTTTCTGGCACCGTACGCGGCCCCGGTGACCGAGACCACCGAGGTGCCGATGGCGACGAAGGGGATGATCCCGAACATCACGACCCGCCAGCCTGTGGTGTAGACGGCGACTGCGTCGGTGCCGGCGACCTGCACCAGGAGGCCGTTGATGATGATCGCGAGGGCCGACATCAGGAAGAACTCCAGGCTTGCCGGGAGGCCGACGCCCAGGATGTCCCTGATGACGCGGAAGTCAGGCGAGAATGCTTCCCGTGAGAGAGAGACATAGGTGTCCTTCCTGACGAAGAGCCAGTAGACGAGCACCGCGGAGACGGCCGCGATGGAGATGACAGTGGCGAGGGCCGCACCGGCGACGCCCATCCCCGCGCCGTATATGAAGATGGGGTCGAGGACGATGTTCAGGACCGACGAGGCACCCATCGCGTACATCGTCCTCTTCATGTCCCCTTCGGCCCGGAGGATCGCATAGGCGATGTTGGTGAAGAGGACAAAGACCGTGCCGGCGAAGAGAGTCTGGCCGTACGCCGCCGCGAGTTCGGCGATCTCCCCGGCGCCGAGGAGGGCGGCGACCGGCCCCGCGAGGAGGATGAGGGGTAGGGTGAGGAGGGCTGCAAGGCCGAGGGCGATGAGGACGGCGTGGACTGCGGTGTTATCCGCACCTGCCCTGTCCTCCGCGCCGATCCGGCGGGCGACCGCGGAGGAGGCGCCTGCCCCGAGGCCAACGGCGAGGCCGGAGAGGATCATGAAGACCGGGGTCATGAAGCCGACGGCTGCGAGGGCGTCCGAGCCCAGGCCCGCGACCCAGACGGCGTCGGCGAGGTTGTAGGTCGAGAAGAGGAGCATCGCCGCGATCATCGGGATGGAGAGCCTGATGATCGCCTTTTTCGGATCGCCGGTGAGGAGGGTGACGCCTGCTGTCGTTCCTGTCCGTTCAGAGTTTTTCGTGCCAGTGTTGTGCATAGTCTGTGTCCCCGCCTGTCTGTGCGAGCCTGAGGCTGTTGTGTGCTATTTTTCTGAGGAGAGCCTCTGCCTGTCTGCGCTCCTCGTCGGTGAGTCCTGCAAATACCTCCTCCTCCCACTCCCGGTCGATCCTGATGGTCTCCGGGACGATCTCCTCCCCTCTGTCTGTCAGGAATATCTGAACGGCCCGGCGGTCGTCGGGGTCGACAGTGCGGCTGATATAGCCCGCGTCCTCCAGCCTCCGCACGGCCCGTGCGACGGTGCCCTTGTCGACGCGGAAGCGGCGGACCAGGGTGTCCTGGGTGATGCCCTGCTCGTGGGCGAGGTGGATGAGGGTGAAGAGTTGTCCCGACGAGAGGCCGAACCGCTTCATCTGCTCGTCGATGAAGATGTGGTGCGTCCGGTGGATGATGGAGATGAGGGCCCCGAGCGGAACTTTATCGTGGGGAGGTTGCATGGGAGATCATGTTGGTTCCAGGAGGGAATAATTGTTGTCCATGCAACAGTTGTGCGGACAACAATGCTAGGCCGGATCCTTTTTCCGTCTCCCGGCCTTTCTCCCGCCTGAGGTGAATCAATCGTGTCTGATGGTCAGGGAGGCCCGCCCGATCGAGGGTTCGGCCGGCGTGGTGTGCCTCCTGAGAACTGCGTATGCCCGAGGTGCGGGTATCAGGAACCGAAGACGCGGGGCGTGCCCTGCCGCGAGATGAAATGTCCGAAGTGCGGTGCTGGTATGGTGGGGAAATGACCGGGGCCGGTTGAACCGTCCTGTCAGCCCCTGGCTTCTGGGGGGAACGCCCTTTTTTCCGGTGACGTGCCGCTCTGGCGATGGCATTATATGCTCCCTGTACGAGAGGCACTCCATGCTGCGCCGTCTCCTTTCTGCATCTTCTCACGGGGTGGTCTGAATGAACTGGTCCCTCATCCTTGCCATCATCTTCGCTTTCGACATCCTTTTCGCCATCGCCGTCGTCTTCGTCGAGAGGAAGAACCCGACGGCCGCCCTTGCATGGCTGATGGTGCTCTTCTTCCTCCCTGCGATCGGGTTTTTCCTGTATCTCATCTTCGGGCAGAACTTCACCCGGCAGAAGATGTTCACGGTAAAGGAGAAGGAAGACCTGGCCCTCAGGGAGATCTTCGAGACGCAGAACCGGAAACTTGCCGACACGTCTGCCAGATTCTCGAACCCTGCCGCGGAGTTATACCGCGACACGATCATCGCCCTCCTCAGGAACAACAGTGCGTTCCTGGCCGAGAACAATTATGTCGAGGTCTATACGGACGGGAAGGAGAAGTTCGACGCACTCTTCGAGGCGATCCGTGCGGCCCGCCACCACGTCCACCTGGAATACTTCATCGTCAACAACGACGCCCTCGGTCGGTCGGTCGTCCATGCCCTCGCAGAGAAGGCGAAGGAGGGCGTCGAGGTCCGCCTCCTCTTCGACGCCATGGGGACGCGGGCCGGGAAAGGGTCGAAGGAGGCCTTCCACGAACTGACCGATGCCGGCGGCAGGATCGGAGTCTTCTTTCCTTCTCTCTACCGGGTGAACTATCGCAATCACCGGAAGATCGCCGTCATCGACGGGACGATCGGCTTCATCGGGGGGTTCAATATCGGGGACGAGTACCTCGGGACAGGGCCTCTCGGCTACTGGCGGGACACTGCCGTCAGGATCGTCGGCGACGCGGTGAAGATGCTGCAACTCCGCTTCCTCCTCGACTGGAACTATGTCACGGAGGAGTATCTCGGCTATGAGCAGGCCTATTTTCCCCCGTCCGGCACGTCTCCCGGCACGACGCCTGTCCAGATCGTCTCCTGCGGTCCCGACACCAGGTGGAGCCCGATCAAGGAGGGCTATGTCAAGCTGATCTACGCGGCCCGGTCGTCGGTGTACATCCAGAGTCCGTACTTCATCCCCGACGACAGCGTCACCGACGCCCTCCGCCTTGCGGCCCTCTCCGGCGTCGACGTGCGGGTGATGATCCCCTGCAAGCCAGACCACCCCTTTGTCTACTGGGCGAGCCTCTCCTTCGTCGCCGACCTCCTCGACGCGGGGGTGCGGGCGTACACCTATGACAATGGTTTCATCCACGCGAAGACCATCGTCGTCGACGGGACAGCAGGCTCGGTCGGCAGTGCCAACTGGGACGTGCGGAGTTTCCGGCTGAACTTCGAGGCGAACGCTTTCTTCTACGACCCGGCCGTCGGGGCCGACCTGAAGAGGCGTTTTGTCGAAGACCTCGCCGTCTGCACCGAGATCACGCAGGAAAGCTACGCGAAACGTCCCCGTCTGGTGCGGGTCAAGGAGTCGATCTCCCGTCTCTTCTCGCCCCTGGGTTAGTGTTTCAGGCAGGAGAGGGCGATCGTCAGCAGGTGCTCTCCCCGGTCCTGCAGGATGGGCAGGGCGTACGGGAGGTGGCGGGGGAGGACGGCCGCCCCCATTGCCGCCTTCCGGAGGACGCTCGTTTCCTGCCCAACCACCGCCGTCTCGCGGTGCACGATGGCGCCCAGGAACTCCTCAACTGTCCCGGCCCGGGCACAGGTGACGACGCCCCCGATATCGCGGAGGAGGTGGGCATCTGTCCCGCCCGTCTGCCCGAGGCCGTGCCGCCTGGCCAGGGCCGCGGCCTTCAGGTTGTGGGTGCGAGCCATGCCGCCCGAGATCACTTCGATGGCGTCAAGGCGGGAGAAGGTTCCGGTACTGTCCCGGCCTCGCTGGATGCCCCTGTTCAGGAGGGCATAGCCGCAGGGGTGCGCCTCGACGGCGACGGAGTGGTAGCCCTCTCGTGCATCCAGGATTTCCTCCGTGGTCATCCTGATGGCGATGAAGGGTCCGTCTCTCTTCTTCCTCTCGATGTGTCTGGTGTGGAAGTCCTCCAGGTCAGCGGTCGCGGCGAAGTACAGGAGGAGGTGGGGGCCGTCGTCTGCACTCACCTCGATGCCCGGGATGACGGGAACGCCGGTACCGGCCCGGCACGCCTCCAGGGCGCCGCTGATCTGGTTGTGGTCGGTGATCGCAAGACCAATGCCCTGCCGTGCGGCGAATTTCAGGGCGTCTCTCACCCGCGTCGGGGCGTCCGAGTGGTTGGTGTGGACGTGCAGGTCGGCCGCGAGGAGGCCGGGGCCTGAGAGATCCTCTCGTGCGGGCTTTTGGAAGAGGATCTCGCCGGGGTCTGGCCTGAGGGGGGTGTCTCCAGAGTGCATGGACTGGTACTCTGTGTCTCTGTCATGGGGAGAAAAAGGATCGGGTTGGGGCGACCGTGGTACCGGGCTCGATCATGGACGCAAGAAGCACGAAAAGATGTCTGCGATCTTCGGAAAACAGCGATAGTAAACAACGGATATTTCATCCGGATTTATAAGCACCAGATCGAGAGGCTAAAGAAGGGGTCTCATCGCGTTTATGGAGTGAATATGAGGGATGAACGATGCCGGTCAGACAGTATGTCGCTATGTAAATTGGAGTCCCTGAGTGTCTGCGCCTGTATTTCCTCTCTCCAAATGATTATATAATATCGTCTGTAATATTTTACCAATTCAAATGTCATATCTCATTGAGATTGCTATTATCCTTATTCTTATTGTGCTCAATGGCATCTTTGCCATGTCTGAATTTGCTATCGTCTCGGCAAGGAAAACTCGACTCCAGCAACGTGCCGAGAAGGGAGATGCCGGTGCGGCAACGGCGCTCGCACTTGCGAACGAACCCACTGCGTTCCTCTCGACCATCCAGATTGGCATCAGCCTGGTGGGCATCCTTGCCGGTGCCTTTGGCGGTGCTACAGTTGCTGAGGGAGTCGCACCCTTCTTTCAGGAGATCCCTGCCCTTGCGCCCTACAGCGAAGTGATGAGCATCACACTGGTGGTCCTGGTCATTACCTACCTGACCCTGATCTTCGGAGAACTCGTCCCGAAACGCATCGCCCTCACCGGTGCGGAGAATATTGCATCAGCAGTTGCACGACCGATGCAGTTTCTCTCGGTCATCGCGACACCGATTGTGTTCGTGCTCGGTCGTTCAACCGAGACCGTGCTCAGGGTCATGGGGATCAGAGATGCCCCGGAATCCCCTGTCACTGAAGAGGAGATCAAGATCATGCTTGAGGAGGGAGCAGATGCCGGGGTCTTTGCGAAGTCCGAATTGAACATGGTAGAGGGGGTATTTGATCTTGATGGCCGCCGGGTTGCGTCCCTGATGACGCCTCGTCCCCATATTATTGCGCTCGATCTCGACGACCCTGACGAGGAAAACCTGAAGAAGATGATATCGAGTGGCCGCTCCAGATTTCCTGTATTCGAAGGAGACCTGGAAAATATTGTCGGCATGGTGTCTGTCAAGAATGTCCTGGCGAAGATGGAGGAAGGCGCTCCCCACGCTATCAGGGCCGCCATGACAAAGCCCTTCTTTGTCCCCGAGGGTATCGAGGTCCTGAAACTCATCGAATCATTCAAGGAGACTGGATTGAATATTGTCCTGGTTGCTGATGAATATGGAAGTGTCCAGGGTCTTGTGACCCTCCATGATGTCCTGGAGGCAATTGTGGGGGATGTCCGTACCCTCGGAGAGCGGGCCGAGGTGCCGGTGGTCGTCAGGGAGGATGGTTCATGGCTGATTGACGGAAGTGCCGCCGTCGATAATATTAAGGATGTTCTCTCTGTGGATGTCTTTCCCGGGGAGGAAGAGGGGCGTTACCACTCTCTTGCCGGGTTGATCATGTATATCCTGGAGCGGATACCCACAACAGGTGATTATATCGAACTGGGTGACCTGCGGTATGAGGTGGTCGATATGGACGGCAACCGCGTGGATAAAGTGCTGGTTACGCGGGTTCCCGCAGCCCCAACCGGAAAATAATTCATTTGATGTGAATAATGTTTCCCTTTATTCCAATTAATCTCTAATAGGAGATTATTTGGAATGGGGAAGGCGACTGATTCGATTTTCTTCCCTTCTCTCTCTCCCTCTGAACGGGCTCATGCTCTCACGCACCTAAATTACAGAATCGCTTCGGGGGTATGGTGCAATCCGCCTCTGGCCGAGAAAGATGGCGAATCAATTATCTGATGGTTCACACTATTCTGGATCTTCTTTGTGAAAACGCACTGCAGATATGATTCGACAATGGCACATATTTTATTTCGATACCTCTGGTATGAGACTGAAAAAACCAGGAGGAATTGAACTCAAAATCGGATGCTGCTATGGGGATTCGAACCCCAGTCGCAGGAGTGAGAGTCCTGCATGATTGGCCGGTCTACACTATAGCAGCAATCGTTGGCACCTAAGTGCTCTACAATGTAGGATATGTCGGTATTTAACCGTTCCTGTCTGCGCCTCCCGATCTGGCCGTGTCCGTATCTCTGCGGTAGGAGCCGCGCGAGGGAGCGCCGGCGTTCCCTATCCATGATCCTTATGTAGTCAGCTAACAGATCTATGAGGAATGAGTGGTCTTGAAGATGAGATCAAGGAGATCGAAGACGAGCTCCAGCGCACGGTATACAACAAGGCCACATCCAAACACATCGGCCGCCTGAAGGCGAAGCTCGCCAAGATCAAGGAAGAGGCCGTCCAGCGGGCGATGAAGTCCTCGGGCACCGGCGAGGGCTATTCGGTCAAGAAATCCGGGGACGGGACGGTCGTGCTCGTCGGCTTCCCGTCTGTCGGTAAGTCCACGCTCCTGAACCAGCTCACCGGGCAGGAGAGCGAGGTCGCGGCCTATGCCTTCACGACCCTCACGGTCGTGCCCGGCATCCTGGAGCACCGGGGCGCGAAGATCCAGGTCCTCGATATCCCGGGCCTCATCGCGGGTGCGGCGATGGGCAAGGGGCGCGGCAAGGAGGTCATCGGCGTGGTGAGGAGCGCCGACCTGATCCTCATCCTCGGCGACGTCTATAATGGCCGGCATATCGACGTCCTGATGCGGGAACTGTACGACGCAGGCATCAGGATCAACAAGCCGAAGCCCGACATCACCATCAAGAAGAGCGGGAACGGGGGTATCAGGCTCAACTATGTCGGCGACGAGGCCCTCGACATCGAGGAAGTGCGGTCCATCCTCGCCGAGAACAAGATCATGAATGCCGACGTCCTCATCCGCGGCAACGTCAACCAGGACGACTTCATCGACGCCATGATCGGGAACCGCGTCTATGTCCCGGCCTTCATCGCGATCAACAAGGTCGACCTGGTCGACGAGAAGACGAGAAAGGAGATCAAGACTGACCTTGTCGAGCGCTTCGGCGAGGAACCTCACATGATCTCGGCCCACTCCGGTTACAATGTCGAGGAGTTGAAGGACGCGATCTACGAGCACCTCGGCTTCATGCGCCTGTACATGAAGCCCCTCGGCGGTGCGGCCGACATGGACGAACCGATGATCGTCAGGTCAGGCTCGACTGTCGAGGACGTCTGCCGCCGCCTCCACCGCGACTTCGTGGACAAGTTCAGGTACGCGAAAGTGTGGGGAAATTCCGTGAAGCACGACGCCCAGCGTGTCGGCCTCCAGCACACCCTTGCCGACAGCGACATCATCACGATCGTCACCAGGTTCTGAGAACTGTCCCGGTCAGGCGCATCTGCCTGGCCGCCGTGCACTTTTTTTGCGTTCTGTAAAATCTTTTTCAGAAGTGGCGTGGTGGGCACTGCCCTCGAAAAACTATGGTCCACGGCAAATAAGAGATCTGCCTGAACAGGAAAATCTTTGATTTTCGGCGTAGCCCCCCGCCGAATCTTAGTCCCGCCGCGTGATCGCCTCTTCGAGCACGGAGAGCGGTGCGTCCGTCCTGATCCCGGTCCCCTCGTAGTGGGTCCGCGTCGCCTGGTAGCCCGCGTCCCGCAGGCGGTTGATCACGACGTCGATCGCGGGTGGCGAGGCCCGCAGTCTCTGGGCGACCCGGTGGTAGTCGTAGAAACTCGCGGTCGGGAGTTCCTCTGCGAGGAGGGGGAGGAGGCGGGAGAGGTAGGTCTCTGTCCCGAGGCCCATCGCCGGCAGGCGCTCGACCATCGCCCCGAGGGTCTCGGCATCGTTCACCGCGCCGAGCCAGAGGGGGCCGATAGGCCGGAGGACGGCCCCGCAGGAGGGGCAGGTCGCCGTCTCCGGAAGCATGCCTGCCTGCTCCTCGCGGTAGAAGCAGTGCGGGCACTGCATCACATACCCGATCCGTGCCATGGTCTGGTCGGCGTTCTTGACCCGCCCCCAGACCCGGAGGTTGAGGCGGACGAAGTGCTCGTGTGCGAAGCAGAAGATGGGGGTTATGCCCCGGTCATACTTCACCATCTCCCTCGCCACAAAGCCGAGGAGGATGCGCAGCCCCACCTCGCGGTGGTACTCGGTGTTCATGGGCCGTGCGAAGTACCGGCGCATCCCGGCCTTCAGGTGGGCGCCGCAGAGGGGCGCGGTGTCGGTTGCGGTAACGCAGAGGAAACGTTTTGCGCTCCGGCAGGCGGCGTCGGTGAAGGGGGCTGGCGTGCCGAAGGGGTCGAGGTCCACGGCGTCGAACCGTCTCGTGCTCATCAGGGCGTTGGCGTCCATGCAGGTCACCTCGATCTCCCCGCCGACCCTCCCGGCATTCTCCCGGATCTCGGCCGCGGCCGCGGGGCTGATGTCGTTGACCGTCACCGGGATGCCGACCTCGTGGGCGACACGCAGACCACGCGCGCCCATCGCCCCCATGGCGTCGAGGTAGTCGGAGGGCTGCACCACCGAGAGATAGAGCACCGTGGCGTCCCTGTTTGCCTCCATCCTCCGGTTATAAAAGATCGGAGCCGAACCCGGCGGGAAAGCGGCATTTTCATCCTGAACCGGCGCAAAAAACGTGGTCCTCCCCTCGGTGACCGGAACCTTCTCCATTGCGGGAGAAAAGTGGGCCTTCAAAACCTTAATACCTTCCCGGCACCCACACTAGAGAGTATCATTGGGCTTGTGGCCTAGCCAGGACATGGCGTCAGCCTCCTAAGCTGAATGCCGGGGGTTCAAATCCCCCCAAGCCCGCTCCTTTTTCACGCCGTGTTTAAGCATACCTTTTTTGGTCTCGCCGCCCTCTGATCGTTCATGGACCGGACTGCCCTGCTCGCCCTGCTCCTCTGTGCGGTCGCTCTCCTTGCCGGGTGCGTGACGCCCCCGGAAGCGCCCCAACCGGAGACGAACTTTTCCGCGTACCCGACCCCCGCACCCCTGGCGGTGAACCTCTCCGCGCCGCAGTACCCCCTACCCCTTGAGACGGCGAATGTCACCAACTGGCAGGAGGTCGACGCCGCCCTCTCCCTCGGCCCCGAGGCCGAGGCCCTGCTCACGGCACATGGTTTCGCCGTCGTCGAAAACCCCCTCGGCCCGGGAGGCGCGGACATGGTCAGGCCCTATGCCGCCCTGAAGGAGGGGGGCGTCCCGGTCTTTGTGAGCACCGATTCCCTCCTCCACCTCTATCATATCCAGTTCGACGAGACGATGCGGGTAGTCGAGGAGGAGAGGCTGTACGACGACCTGTATGTCCTCGACTCCGCCCTCCTCAATATCTCGATGGAGACCTACGGGCGGTCGAGCGGCGAGGCGAAGGAGGCGGCCCGGCGAAATGCGGTGTACTTCGGCGTGGCAACCAGTCTCCTCGCCCCTGAGGCACGGCAGGTCGGTGCCGGCACCGGGTTTGAAGCCGGAGACGTGCGGCGCTACGGTGTCGCTGTCCCCGAGGAGATCAGGCCAGACGTGGAGGCAGAGCTCGCCCTGATACGCGGCCATGCCGGCACTGATGCCTCGCCTCTCTTCAGGTACGAGGAGGACTACTCGCAGTACCTTCCCCGCGGCCACTACACCCGGTCGGAGAGACTGGAGAACTATTTCCTGGCGATGATGTGGCACGGCCGGATGGCCTTCCTCCTCAACGGCACCCTCGTGACCCCTGAGGACGCGAGGGTCCAGACGATCGGCGCCGCCCAGGTCGCCGCCGCCCTTGCCGACGACCCGGCCCTGATGGAGAGGTGGGACCGGATCTATACGGTCACCTCCTTCTACGCGGGCTACTCGGACGACCTCGGCCCCCGCGACTATTTCGCGGCGATGGACACTCTTTTCGGCGGCCCGAAGACCGACCTCTCTCAGGACCAGGTGGCGGCCCTGCAGCGGGAACTCGGCACCTACCGCGCCCCCGCGATCTACGGCGGTACCGCCGACTGCATCGCCTTTACCCCTGAAGAGGCACGCACCTGCCTCAATGCGACGCAGGGGTTCCGTTTCATGGGCCAGCGTTTCCTCCTTGACTCGTACATCTTCTCGGAACTCGTGTACCCGTACACCGGTGATTTCACCAGCACGGGTACACCCTTTACCCTCCACGATGGCGAGCGCCCCATTCCGACAGCCCTCGACGTGATGGCCCTCCTCGGCTCCGAGAGGGCCGACGCGATCCTGGATGAGAATGGCGACAGCCGGTACGAGCACTATGACGCCATCGCCGGCCGTCTGGCCGGGGAACTCCCGCAGAACGAGAGCGCGTGGAACAGGAACCTTGCCATCGGCTGGCTCTACACTCTCCAGCCCCTCCTTGCCAGTTTCGGGGAGGGCTACCCGACCTTCATGCAGACGACGGCCTGGCAGGAGAAGGAACTCACCGCCTCCCTCGCCTCCTGGACAGAACTCCGCCACGACACCATCCTGTACGCCAAGCAGAGTTACACGATGGGCAAAGGGATGGCCTACCGCCCGCCCGAACAGGAGGTCGCGGGGTACGTCGAGCCTGTGCCCGGCCTCTACCACCGCCTCCTCGTCCTCACCACGATGACCCGCGAGGGCCTCTGGGACCTCGGCGCTCTGGACGCGACCTCTGAGTCTCGCCTGCGCTCCCTCGAGTCCGTCCTCGCACGCCTGGAAGCGATCTCGGTGAAGGAACTCGAAGGCGATGCCCTCACCCCTGACGATGAAGACTTCATCAGGGGTGTTGCCGCCTCCCTTGACCGCCTCGTCGTCGGTGTCGACGAGGACGGGATGACGACCGCTATCGTTGCCGACGTCCACACTGACCCGTACAACAACCTCGTCCTGGAGGAGGGGGTCGGGTATGTGGACCTGGTCGTCGTCGCCTGTCCAGACTCCGAGGGCCGGCCCTTCCTAGCGGCAGGCCCGGTCTTCTCGTACTACGAGTTCACCGTCCCCCTGTCGGGCAGGCTCACCGACGAGGCCTGGCAGGAGATGCTCGCCACCGACCCCCCCGCGAGGCCGGGGTGGACGGCGGGCTACGCCGCAGTGACGCGGTGAGTGAGTATTGAAATACCTCCCCCTCACACCTCTTTTCCGAATGCACGGTTATGTCTCGATCACCCGCCCGGCCAACTCGGTCGTCGCCGGGCTTGCCGGGGTGCTCGGCTACCTCATCGCCACTGGAACGGTCACGCCTGAGTCCGCGGCCCTCATCGGGATCGTCGCCCTGATCACCGCCGCGGGCAATGTCATCAACGACTACTGCGACGCCGAGATCGACGCGGTCAACAGGCCCGATAGGCCGATACCCGCAGGGAAAGTCTCGCGCCGGGGCGCCCTCGTCTATGCCGCCCTCCTCTTTGCGGCCGGCAACCTCCTCGCCCTGACGACAAACCTCCCCTGCCTTGCGATCGCTCTCTTCAACTCGGCCCTTCTGGTGCTGTACGCCGCACGCCTGAAGGGCATGCCCTTTGTCGGCAACCTCACGGTCGCCTATCTCTCTGCCTCGATCTTCCTCTTCGGCGGCGCCCTTGCCGGGCCGGACGGCCTTGCGGCGAACCTCCCTGTCGCGGGGGTCACTTTCCTTGCGATGGTGGCGCGGGAAGTGCTCAAGGACGCCGAGGACGTGGAGGGCGACGCCGCCGGCGGGGCGCGGACCCTGCCGATGGTCCTCGGCATCCCCCGGACGATCGTCCTTGCCTTTGCGTTCGCCGCGGCCGCCATGGTCCTCTCCATGCTCCCGGTCTTCCGGTGGTGGGGCCTCCCGTACCTCCTTGCCATCGGCCTCCTCAATGCCGCCGTCCTCCTCGGCGCTGCAGGTGTGCGGGGGTGCACGACGCCGGCCTGCATCAGGTCGTCGCGGGTCACCTCAACCCTGAAGAAAGGGATGTTCCTCTCCCTCCTCATCTTTACGGCCGCTGCCGTCCTCCTCTGAGGGACGCAGATGGATTATCGGGTTTGCCCGGTGAATCGAGGGATTATGGGCTGGCCGATGAGAGAAGATCACTTATATGGACACCTGATTTCATCATCCTTCATATAAACAAACCGAAAACTATTCTTCCCATGCACGGCATGATCGTGTTTACAGCATGAAGGTCTATCAGCGCGGGAACACCTACGTCGCACCGAAAGGCTCTTATTTCGACGGGAACGTCCACATCCCCGGGGACTTCATCGTCCCGCCCGAGACTCATTTCTGGGGCCGCCTCGACGTCGACGGCTGCCTGGAACTCGGCCCCTCTTCGACCGTCGGCGGGGACGTCACCTGCCGGTCGGGCGTGATCGGTCGCGGGGTCAGGATCGGGGGGTCGCTCACGGTCGGGGAGAGTGTGACCATCTCCGACGATGTCGTCCTGGGGTCTGTCTCGGCAGGGGGCGACATCATCCTGCGGCCTGGCATCAAGGTCGGCGAGGTGAGGAGCGACGCCACGGTCTATGTCTACGGCAGTATCTCAAGCGAGAGCCTCGTCGGCAGGAACATAAAGGTCATTGCGAATCAGGCGCAGTGATCCCGATCGCGGCGATCTCGTGGAGGTCGTCCCAGTTGAGGACGGTCTCCACGCACCCGTCTTTCAGGGTGACGACGCCCATGCCGATGACCCCTGCCCTGTCGCAGAGTTCGAGCCCTTCTTTTATCTCCATCAGGCAGCCGATCCCGACGATCGCCTCCGGCCGGTATTTTTTCATCATTCTCTTGATGAGGGTGGAGCCCGGGGCGATGAAGACGCGGTAGCCCATCGCTTCGTATGCGTCGATCTCCCTGCCGATATCGCATCTGCCGCACCGGCGGCAGATAAGGCCCTCGGGCGTGAGGTGGGCCGGGCACTGGGCCGACCGCAAGCACTGGGGCAGGTAGATCACCCTTTTTTCGACGGGGGTCTCGGCGAACCTCTTCGTATTCATCATATTCTGCAGCTTGATCGAGAACTGCACGAGGTCGGCATCGTCGAAACCGAAGAATTTGCATATTCCCTTGATCACTCCCTCAAGGAGGACCATCCCACTCTTCATCAGCCGCGGGAAATAGAACTGCCCGCTCTGGATGGAGAGGCCGGCGACGATCATCACGAGGACGGAGCCGATGAGCATCCCGACGATCAGGAAGACCGTGATCTCTCCGATGAGCATCATCAGGTCGTTCCAGAGCGAGGCCGTGAAAAACATGGTAGGAGAATATGGGGGGATTATTTAAATATTCCCTGTATCTGGCATCCTGTAGTACGGCGGGCGGAGAACCCCGCGTTCTGTGACGATCGCCGAAACGAGGTCGAGGGGTGTTCTGTCGAAGGCGAAGTTCGTGCAGGGCACGCCGGCAGGGACGGTCCGCCTCCCGTTGAAAATACCGATTTCGTCGCCTTTTCTCTCCTCGATCGTGACATCTGCGGCCCTGCGCCCGGTATCGAAGGTGGACACCGGTGCGGCGACGTAGAATGGGATGCCGTGGTGGCGGGCACAGACCGCGTGCATGTACGTGCCGATCTTGTTGAAGACGGCGTCTGCTGTGATCCTGTCCGCGCCGACGACGACGCAGTCGATCTCGCCCCTCTGCATCAGGAAGGCGGCGGTGGAGTCGGTGATCACCCGCACAGGGACGCCGTCCTCATGGAGTTCGAAGGCGGTGAGGCGGGCCCCCTGGAGGAGGGGCCGCGTCTCGCAGGCGGTGACCGTGACTTTTTTCCCGCTCTCGACGGCCGACCTGACGATGCCGAGGGCCGTCCCCCAGGTGGAGCAGGCGAGGGCGCCCGCGTTGCAGTGGGTGAGGACGCGGGCGCCGTCTGGGATGAGGTCCGCGCCGTTCTTCCCGAGGGCCCGGCAGATCTCCTCGTCTTCGCTGGCGATGAGGTCGGCCTCCCTGACCGCGGCCTCGACGGCCTCGTCGGCCTCGTCCGCCGTCCCGGCGGCCCGCAGGGCAGCCATCGTCCTGTCGATCCCCCACCCGAGGTTCACCGCGGTCGGTCGGGTGGCCCGCAGGTACGCGGCGGCCTCCGTCACCTCCGCGACGAAGGGGCCGTACTCTGTCTCCGTGCTCGTCATCGCCGCGAGGGCGACGCCGTACGCCCCGGCGATGCCGAGGGCCGGGGCGCCCCGCACCTCCAGGCGGCGGATCGCGGTGGCGAGGCGCTCGACGTCGGTGCAGGCGACGACCTCCAGCCTCTCCGGCAGGAGGGTCTGGTCGATGAAGCGGATAGTGGCGCCGTCTCGTTCAATGGTCCGCGGGATCATATCCCGGCCTTCAGGACGTCGGTGTACGCCCGCATCGCGGCCGCACCGGCCATGGCCACGCTGTCGGGGATGTCTTTCGGGGCGGCGGCCGTCCCTGCCACATAGATGCCCGGCCTGATCGTTGCCACGGTGTTCATCTTCTCGTCCCTGGTATGGACAAAGCCTGTCTCTTCCAGGGTGATGCCGAGGCGCCCCGCAATCTCTTCCATCCCTGCCTGGGGCTCCATGCCGACGGAGAGGACGACGAGGTCTGGCTTCAGGAGTTCGACAGCGCCGGTCTCGGTGTTCTCGACCTGCATCTCCAGGCCGCCGTCTGTCTGTGCGATCTCGCCGGGCAGGCCGCGGAGGAAGCGGACGCCCATCGCCTCCGCCCTGTTGAAGTACTCCTCGTAGCCCTTGCCGTAGGCCCGCACGTCCATGTACAGGATGGTGACCTCGACGTCAGGGTGGTGCTCCTTGATGAGCATGGCGTTCTTCATCGCGGCCATGCAGCAGACGCAGGAGCAGTACGGGCGGTCGGCCTGCATGTCGCGGGAGCCGACGCACTGGAGGAAGGCGACGCTCCGGGGGACTGCGCCGTTGGAGAGCCTCCGCACCTCGCCGCCTGTCGGGCCGCTCGCGTTGATCATCCTCTCGAACTGGAGGCTGGTGACGACGTCGGGGACCTGAAGGTACCTGAGGTTCCTCTTCCTGGCCGGGTCGAAGGTGGCATAGCCTGTGGTGACGACGACGCTCGCCGCGGTGAGGTCGAACTCCTCCTCGCGGTCCTCGTCGTCGTGGAGGACGGCGTCGCGGCCGCAGGCCTCGTAGCAGAGGCCGCAGTCGATGCAGTGCTCCCTGTCGCGGATCGTGACATTGGGGACGGCCTGGGGCATCGGGCGGTAGATCGCCTTCCGCACACCGATCCCGGCGTCGAAACGGTTGTAGACCTCGACAGGGCAGACCGTGGTGCAGTCGCCGCAGCCATTGCATCTCTCCTCGTCGACGTACCGCGGGTGGCGCCTGAGGTGGACGGTGAAGGTGCCGACCTCGCCCTCGATCCCTGTCACCTCTGTGCAGGTGTGGAGGACGATGCCGGGGTGACGCTCCACCTCGACCATCTTCGGGGAGAGGATGCACATGGAGCAGTCGTTTGTCGGGAAGGTCTTGTCGAGCTGGGCCATGTGGCCGCCGATCGCGGGTTCCTTCTCGACGAGGTGGACGCGGACCCCGTGGTTGGCGAGGTCGAGGGCGGCCTGGATGCCGGCGATGCCGCCGCCGATGACGACGACCTCAGCCACGCCTGTACCTCCCGGCCATCTCGACGTAGACTTTCGCGTTCTCTCTGATGTGCTCGCGCTGCGCTTCGTCGACCTCCTTGACGATCTTGCCCGGGACGCCGAGCACGACCGAGCCCGGCGGGATGACCTTCCCTTCGGTGACCACGGCACCTGCGCCGATGATCGAGCCCTCGCCGACGACCGCGCCGTTCATCACGATCGCGCCCATGCCCACGAGCACCTCGTCGGAGATGGTGCAGCCGTGGACGATTGCGCCGTGGCCGATGGAGACCCGGTCGCCGATGAGGGTCGGGTGGCCGGTGCTGCCATGGACGGTGGCATTGTCCTGGACATTGGAGTCGGCGCCGACGACGATCCGGTCGCGGTCGCCGCGCAGCACGGCGCCGAACCAGACGCCGGAACGGTCGCCGATAGTGACGTCGCCGAGCAGGGTGGCGTTTTCCGCAATGAAGACCTCATCGCCGATGCGCAGATTGTGGTTCATATTATACTATGGATTCCCCATTACTATCAATGAAGATTATGGTCGGGGGCACCTTCTCCCCCCTGCACGCGGGACACAAGAAACTGATATCGCGTTCTTTTGAACTTGCAGGCCCGGAAGGGACCGTGATCATCGGCCTCTCCTCCGACACCTTCGCGGGGAGGAAGAGTCATCCCGTGATGTCGTACGACGAGAGGAAGGCGGCGCTGGAGAGGTACGTGCAGGGCCTCCCCGCAGGGGTGAGGTGGGAGGTCGAGGAGTTGAACGACAGGTACGGCTCGGCCCTAGAGACCGACTTCGACATCCTGGTCGTCTCCGAGGAGACCCTGCCGGTGGCCCTGGAGATCAACAAGCTCCGCCGGGCGAAGGGGAAGAGGATGGTCGAGATCCACCAGATTGCCTGCGTGCTCGCGGAGGACAACCGCTGGATCTCCTCGACCCGGATCATCAGGGGCGAGATCGACGAGGCCGGGCACCTGATGCGGTGAGATCTGTAGATCTTTTTTGGTACGGCGTTTTTTGATCGCCGCGATCTGTCGGGATGTGGGCGGAGAGGGTGGCGGGACTTTTTTTTGGGCTTTCTTTTTTCCGTCGATGTTATAGATGGGTTACCGGGAGTGGCTCTCCTCCTCCCTTGGGTTCTTTTGAAAATTTGCCGACACTTTTGTATTCCTTATTTTTTTCTTCCAGCTAGGATGAGAATATGTTTCACATTACGGTTTGCTTGCTCCTCTGTTTATGAAGGCTAAGATTACTCGAATTTTCAAAAGGGTAACCCCAAGAAACATAATCGAAATCCTCATGGGATGCCATGTATAATTCGATCATGAAATGAAGGGAGAGTCTTCGAAAGCTGAGAAAAAAAGTTTAAGTGACATTCAGGGTGAAGTGTCCAGTTATATTGATGGAATTAGGTCTGAGAAGCGATCTGTTGAACAGAATTTGGTGGATCTTTCTGCAAATATTAAAAGTTCTTTTGAAGATGCCCAAGATCAAATCGAACAAATAAATTGCGATCTATCCCGTGATGAGACTGAACTGGGGACATTTTTTAAATCACGTTTAGCAATTGCAGCATCTTCCATTGATGATTCTGTTAAATATCTTATCAATGCGAATAAGGAAATCAAATATCAATACAATCAACTTGTTTTTCCGGTTTTGCTCTTACTTGGATGCATTATCATAAGTTCGCGTTCTGGATATATTGTTAGTATATTCCCTGTTTTAGGGATCGGTATTATGGGTTTCTCCCTCCTCGATTTAATACTCTTAGTAATAATAACTTGTTCTCTCTTCTTGATGTGGAAATCTTCTCAATCAGTGGAGAGTTCTTTCGAAGATTCATATGAATCTATGAATAATAACAAATTGTTAGTCTCGCAGCAGAATTGGAAAATTAATCGGATGCGAGTACATAAACAAAAATTTACAAACACTGAGCCTTTTTTTGCACAGGCAACTGGAGTGATCGATACCCTTATTGTTAACATTGGAAAATCAGTTCCTCTCATCTCCCAAGCGTTCGATGAATTAACTCTTTTGACGAGATATCGCACATTAGTTGAGAATTTCAGGCTTGCACTCAACTATTATGGATTATGCAGAGAACCCGACTTTTTCACTGAATTAAAGCAATTTGCACCGGCAAATGATCACATAATCAATGATGAAAATTTTTGGGAAAAATCTATAGTTGATAAAATAATCTTTCAATTGAGTAGTGAGGGCATTGTAGTCTCTCAGAAATTGATTTTACTGCTGTTTTATGAACACAATGGAAAAGATACAAGGAAAGTCTTCAGAGAAATTCTTAATTCTGATACTGATCTCTACTCTCTTTCACAAATATTGATTACCAATAGGATTATTGTCGACCCTCCTCCATATTACCAATATCGACTGGACGATATTATCAGGACACTGAAGTCTATTGATGCATTTGATCTAGCTGAAATCAACAGAATTGTTTCCAATAATATCAGACTGATGGATTATATTAATAGCTACATCGATTTTCTTGTAAAGAATGGAATAAATCTACAATTCCAACTCACACTTCAATATATCATTGATGAACAGAAGGTTCAAACAGACAACTTTGCAATTCAAGTTATCGATTTGGCATATAATATAGGTCTGGATGCATTGAGGAGTATTGATTCGTTACCTGAGGACTATCGTCATGGCTTTGCAAATGCATCCATCTCATTGAAATTTAGCAATGATTTGTCAATCAGGGTGTCTGCATGTCAAAGATCGGCTGAAGACATAACTACAGCAATTATTCGAGCCTATTACGAAAAATCGAATGAATTTGATCGGGCTGAACCAGTTCGACTTATTGAATTGATACAAGATCTAGATTTGATTAAATCAGAATATTCGAAACGGAACTCTGATGATTTTAAATTTCTTAAATCTGAACTTAGTGAAGGTAAATGGTTTGATAGCAGTGGATCATACTTAAAAAAGTTTATTGATGCATCTGCCAAGGATATTAAAGAACAGATTTCTGAAATTGAAAAATATTCAATATTAAAGGATGTCTTGAAGGATAATTTTCAAAATGTTAACGTTGATTCAATCGAAAAAGCTATTGATGCTCAAATTTTTGGGGCATATGTAATAATGTTTGACTCAAAACGCGGAAACTTAAGAGATCTGATAGATTCCCTTTCTATTAGATATTTGGAGTCAAAGGATCCTGAGAAAAAGTGGGATACGAAAACTGAGAAGAAACTACGAGATAACAAAGAAAGATATGGTATAACTCCGAATTACGATTTTATCAGTTTCTCACCAAGCACTCGTATTGGTGTGCTGGAAGATAATGAGACCTTTTCTGATTTTGAAAAAAGCATTTTAAGCGACTTGAAAATAGCACTTCGGAGATCTTATCCTTCTTTTGAGGGTACGAAATATGATATTGGATTAATCATTCACAAAATTACCTTATCAAAATATTGTCTTGGTTTATTAGATGATGATGGCATTTCAGATATTGCGGTACTAAAAAATCTTGATTTTGCGAATTATATCTCAAAACTTGCTTCGGATCATGTATCTCCAGAAAAACAGGCCAGTGTATTGAGATTTGAGGAGAAGGTTGATCTATTCCAGACAATTGATTACAAGTCGATTTATGAAATAATTAGGTCTGAAAATGATGATTTAAAGCCAGAAGAAAGAAAAATCTTGACTCAAAACGACATAAAAGAAGATATATTGGATGCATCGGGGCGCAAACTCGGGGTGAATGGGTTTCGAGCGTTGGCCTTTGATTTAAACAAAAGAATTTCAAAGGAACAAGTGTCCAAAGTTGTTGAAGCTGTGCTATATAATCGGTATGTCCAAGAACCTAAATTGGTACAAAATGCCAAGATCCGTGCAAAAATTCAGTCGGAGAGATTTGCTGACTCTTTTGAGAAGTTGTCTCTACTGTATGAGTTACAAAAACGTTGAAGATTTTGTGTGTGCGGGACGGACCTCTCTCATCGGCCCTCTGCACGGGGGAGAATCTCCGCGGGAGAGCGATACCTGATCCTCCTGTTTTGATGAAGAGATTAGGGCGACCGGTGCTCGAAAAAGAAAGAAATTCGCGAAGAGGTGACGGTCTCACTCCTTCATGAACTCGTCGCCCTTGCAGAGGCGGCACGGCGGGAGGGTGTCGGTGTTGTGAGCGTGAGAACCTTCCCACACCCGAGGCAGAAATATCTGCCCTTGCCTGGTCTGTCGCCGGATGTGTATGGCATGAAGAGAAAATGGCGCAGAAATCCGATAAAGGGGGGGCTGTGCGGGGGCTGAAAGTGTGGGGGAGGCTGGCCGCCGTGCTCGCTCGCCGTACGTGCGGTCCTCAGGCCCGATGCCCGGAGAGAACACTACCAAAAAATAGACCTATGTCTAAAAAATGAGACATCACCAAGACCGACCCAATGATATACCCCCTCTTTTTCAGCGTGAGGGCTTTCACGCGAGAGTTTTCAAAAAAGAAAAAATTCAGATAATATGCCCGGCGATGTCCTCGGTGAGGTACCAGTCGCAGTACAGGCAGTGGAGGCCCTTCTTCGTCACCTCGAACCTGCTCTGGATGGGTTCGTTCGTGTTCGAGATGCAGCCCGGGTTCGGGCACTTGACGACGCCGTGGAGGAGTTTCGGGATCTCGACGCCCTTCTTGTCGAAGACCAGGTAGTTCCTGATGATATTGATCGTCGCCTGCGGGGCGATGAGGGCGATCCTGTCCACCTCCTCCTTCTTGAGTTCCCTGTTCTCGATCTTGACGATGTCCTTTCTCCCGGCCTTGCCGCTCGCCACGTTCGTGGCGATGGAGAGGGTTTCCTTCGTCGCCCTGGTGATCCCGAGGATCCGCAGGACGTTGAAGGCCTCGCCCGCCGGGATGTGGTCGATCACCGTGCCGTTCCTGATCGGGCTGATCTGGAGGCTCTTCGGCGGTCCGCTCATCCCATCACCTCCAGGAGGAGGGCCATCCTGATCGGGATGCCGTTCCTCGCCTGCTGGAAGTAGCGGGCATGGGGCAGGGCGTCCACCCCGGGATCGATCTCGTCCACCCTGGGCAGGGGGTGGAGGACGATCATCCTCTCGCGGGCGCCTGCCAGGAGTTCGGGGGTCACCCGGTAGCTCGAAGCGACCGCGTAGTACGAGGCCATGTCAGGGAAGCGCTCGCGCTGGATCCTGGTCACGTACATCACGTCCAGGCCCCGCGTGAACTCCGCGATATTGGTGTGCTCCACCACCTCGACCCCGCGGTCGCGGAGGTTCCCGATGACATTCGGGGGCATCTCCAGGCTCTCCGGGGCGAGAGTGTGGATGGTGACGTCGTAGTTCGTCAGGGCGTACGCCAGGGAGTGGGCCGTCCGCCCGTACCGCAGGTCGCCGAGGAGGCCGACATCGATCCCGTCCAGGGGCATCGCCTGCCTGATCGTGTACAGGTCGATGAGAGTCTGGGACGGGTGCTGGCCGGCACCGTCCCCGGCATTGATCACCGGGACCGAGGAGAACTCGGTGGCGAGTCTCGCTGCCCCTTCCTTCGGGTGGCGGAGCACGATCGCGTCCGCGTACCCGCTCACCACCCGTACCGTGTCGGCAAGGGTCTCGCCCTTGACGACCGAACTCACCTCCACGCCCCCCATGTCTATGGACTTCCCGCCGAGACGGGCCATCGCCGCCTCGAAAGACATCCGCGTCCGGGTCGAAGGTTCGAAGAAGAGCACCCCGAGGATCCGGTCCTCCAGGGCGTGCCGGTCATAGTTCCCTGCATCGATCGCCCGGGTGCGGTCGAGAAGGGCGTCGATCTCCTCCTTTTCAAACTCCTTGATCGAGATGATGTGCCGCATATTTACCCCCGTGCAATGGTGATGTACCCGGAGTGCCCGACCCGCGTCGACGGCCTGGTGCCGCGGGCGCTCCGCGTCATCTCCCTCTCCATGCACTCATAGGTATGCACCTCGGAAAAAAGGCGCGATGCCTCGTCATAGGCCTGCATCATCTGCTCGATGAAGGGGGTGTAACAGGCCAGGTAGCCGCCTGACCGCAGCAGGGTCCGCGCATGGGCGATGTGCGCCGGCGTGATCCCGAGGTCCAGGTGGACGACGTCGAACTCGCCCTCCACCTCGAGGACGTCGCAGGCCCGCACTTCGACATTGTCGAGGCCCGCGTCCCTGATATTTTTCTCGGCCTTCTTTGCGAACTCGGGCCGCACCTCGCAGCTGACGACATGCCCCGCGACGCCGCCGAAATAGATCGCGGCGATGCCGCTCCCTGTGCCGGCGTCGAGGACGGTGTCCCTGCTGTTCATGCCCGTGTAGGCGATGACCATGCCGATGTCCTTCGGGAGCATCGGGGCGCCTGTCCTTGCGGCATGGGTGAAAAAGTCGGTCGCCCGCGGCCGCCTGATCACGAACTCGGTGCCCAGGTGGGTGGCGACGACGTCGCCGTACGCCGCCCCGACGAGGGTGTCGAGCTTCAGGATGCCGAGGTCGGTGGAGAGGGTGCCCTCCCCTGCAGAGACATAATATTCCCTCGTCGCGGAGACGAGGATGAGACGCTCCCCTTCCTGGATCATGCGCCTGTCAGACGCAGGATCGCCTCGGCGATGTCTCCGCCGGTGGCGGCGAGCGCCTCCCGGGCGGCGGCGGCCGTGGTGCCGGTCTGCTCCATCACCAGTTTCACGTCGTCTTCCGGGATCTCAAGGGCAGCGGGCTCGAACCTCGCCTCGCCATTGATCTGGTAGGTGGTGGCACCCTGCATGATCGTGGCGACGACTTCGACCTCGTCGAAGACATAGTTCCCCTTGCCAGTCTCGATGATGACCCTCTTCACGTCTTCAAGCTGCTCGATCTCCATGCCGAGCTGCTTCATCATCTGCTTCATCTTTTTCGGATTGATCTTACCGCCTGGAAACACGCTTACTTTCCTCCTTTCCTAACTTTTACCGCTACTCCATAATCAAATGCCACCATTTCTCTGCCCGAGAGGAGTGCCTGGCCGGTGGCGATCACCTCGTCCTCCCCGGACACGACGATCACCTCGTCGCCGGCCCTGATGCCGGTATCCGCTGTGACGATGTGTTTGGCAAAGGCGTTCTTCCCGTCGGCGACGAAATCGGCGACCTCGTCCGCGATCACGACGCGGTATGCGGGCGCAGGGAGCGCCTGCGCAAGCAGGCGGGCGCCTGTGATGCCGAGGGTGAACCGCCCGTCCTGGGCGCGGACGGTGACGATACGCTCGTCCCCGAGCATCACCTGCCTGACACGCCGCGTTTTCGACCTGACGATGCGGCAGCCTGGCTGGAAAAGCGCCTCTCCGGCTCCTTTTCCGAACTGGAAGTCAGCAATCGCCCTGACCTGCCGCTCCGCGCTGTCTCTTGATGCACTGGTTGACACGGTATACAAACTCCTGTTCTGCTGTTTTCGGGATATATGCCCCCGCGGCGATGGCGTGCCCCCCTGCCGCCCCGCCGAAGGGCCCGGCGGCCTCGATGAGGGCCGCCTGAAGGTCGATGCCGGCCCCGACCATCCGGTCGTCGGCCCGCATGGAGACCTTGGTGAGGGTGGGATCGTCGGGGAGGGTACACATGATGAGGATCGGTTTCTCGCGGCCGAGCTTCGAGAGGGCCATGCCTGCGCCGATTCCGACGATGGTGTCGGGGAACCTGTCCCCGACATGGAGGTACTGGATGGCGTCGAGTTCCTGGACGCCGGTGGTGAGGATATAGGTGAGGATCTCCCGGATTGTTGCCCTGTGCTGGGTGAGCATCTGCCCGGCCTCCCTGAGGGCGGCGGCCCGGTCGCCCGCGCAGATCGCGCTCCCGACCGCGGGGCGGGCCCACCTGCCGCAGGCATTGAGGAGGGTCGAGAACTCGGAGGCATTGTGCAGGGCCGTCCCCCCGGCCTCGTCGGGGAAGAGGTAGACCTCGGCGCAGAGTCTCCCGGCGTCGCCGCCGTGGGCGACGATCTGCTCCGCGAGGGCCGAGCAGACCGCCTGCTTCTCGGCGTCGTCCAGGTCATCCCAGACCCGCCACCGCCCTTCCCGCGTCCTCTCCGGGATGCCGAGGGACGCAAGGAGCCTCCGCGCCCCTGCCGGGTTGTTGGTGATCCCCTCGATGAAGGGGTCGTCGGTGTAGGCGAGGCAGAGGTTCAGGGGGCGGGTGGAGATGCCGTAGCAGTTGAGGTCGCGCTGTGCCTCGACATTCCCGTACTCGATCCCGTCCTCGGCGATCGCCCGTGCCGGCCCGATGAGCCCGCAGTCCTCCCTGGCCATCATGTCGCCGACATTCCCGATCACGGCAAGCTTTGCGAGGTCGTGGGTGTCGTCGTCGATGGCCCGGGCGACGAGGTACGCCGCCCCCGCGGCCGAGAACTTCGTGTGGCCGTACGGCAGGGCGTTCACCTGCATGTACGGGGTCTTTACGTCCTGCGAGACGTGGTGATCGATGATCACGACCCTGTCTTCGGCAAGGCCGTGCTCCTCCAGGAGGTTCTGCTGCCCGGCCCCGAGGTCGGAGAAGACCTTCAGTGTGTCGTCCTGCGGGACGTGGTGCATCATCAGCGGCTCAAGTTGCCGCACGAAGACGGGCGCCGCCTCGATCCCGGCGCGGGTGATCGCCTGCATCAGGATCGAGAGGCTGGTGATGCCGTCGGCGTCGATGTGCGAGATGACCGTCACCCGGTCGGCCTCGCGGATCCGTCTGGCGGCCGCTGATACATCCCTCTCTAGACTCATCTGACTACACTACTATCATGCCCCTCCGATATAACCCATTGGTCGGGCGGATTTGCCGCCCTCTCCGGCAGATTGTACGGATTTTTCCCGCCTTACCTCTCCATGATGAGGACGACACCGAGGGTGACGAGGTAGACGGCGGCCAGGCCAAGGAGACTTTCCAGGGGGCCGGCGCCGAGGGCGAGGAGGCCGAAGCCTGCTGCCACCGAGAAAAAGAGAAGAGTGCACTCCCCTGCCCAGAGGGTGCGAGGCGTCGGCTGCCTCTGGCTGAGGAAGCCGGCGGTGGGCGGGATGAGGAGTGCCGCGGCGGCGAGGAGGATGCCGGGCGGCTGCATCCAGCAGAGGATCCTGTAGTCAAGGGGGAGCGCGGCGACGAGGAGGAGGAATATGCCGGCGGCGGCCGCCACCTTCAGAACTCTGGAGGGCTCGTGCCGCAGCCTGACCATGCCCCCGATGAGGAGCATGAGGAGGAGGGCTTGGAGCAGGGGGATCCGGTCCTCTGGTGCCGGTTCGTCGGCCACCGCAGCCGTCGTCGGTATCGTCAAGGTCTCCTCCGGGAGGGTGGTGAGTGCGGGGTGCTGCCCGCTCTGGCTCCTGGAGGAGGCCTGGACCTGCCTGTGCCCTCCCCCTCCTCCCCCTCCTCCGCCGCCGTCCGGGGGAAGGGTGGTGAGGGTGTAGTGGACGGTGAAGGCGAGGGTGTCGCCCTGGGCGTCGTCCTGTGGGGTCCCGGTCTCCCTGAACTCCCAGTGCCAGACGAGTGTGGTGGTCGCGCCGGCCTCCAGATGCGTCACGGTGACGGCGGGACTGCCGCCCGGTCCTTGCGGGAAGGAGGTGATGGGTGCGGGCAGGTCGAGGGTGGATGCGAGATGGTCGTTCGAGAGGGAGAAGAGGAGGTAGGTGTCGAGCCTGGCGCCGTCCTGCCTCGCGTCCGTCTCCGTGATGTCGGAGACCCAGACGGCGACGCTGCCGCCTTCGCTCCCGGCATTGTGGAGGAGTACGGTCGTGGTGCCGGTGTCGCCGGGTTTGAGGTCGGGGAAGGCCATGCCCCCGGCTCCCGGGCCGTCGAGGGTGAGGTCGACGACCGCTCCCAGGGCCGCGGCGACGAGGAGGGGGCAGAGCAGGGCCACCATCACCAGTCTGTTCCAGTATCGTGCGTCTTTCTCCATCGTTCGTCCCTCAATAGTAGTACACCCGCACCGCGTGAAGGACGGGGGTCTGTGTGCTGTCCGTCGTGGTCAGGGTGGCCCTCCACTGCATGTACCGCCCTTTCGGGAGGCCGCCGGCCGGGTCCGTCCAGGCGGGGGAGGCATCGCTCTGCCCGAAGGGGGCATCGGACGCCCTGCCCTCCATCGTGATCGCGGTCGCCCCCTCCTCTGTCGTCCTGTCCCAGAAAAAGGCGTTCCAGGTGGCGCCTTCGATGCCTGTGTCAAAGACCACGCTCTCGAGGGTGCCTTCGAGGGCGTACTCTGCCCGTGCAAAGATGGTGTCCCTGTATGGCGGGATGGCGGCGTCTTCGGAGAAGGAGAGGTCGAGGGTGTGGGTGTGAGCGGGGTCCGCGACCTCTTTTCTGTCATACTCCCCCTTTCCCATCTCCTTCTGCTCGATCTGGGTGGGGTTGCCTGTTTCGAATGTCTTATTGGAATGGGTGTGTGTCTCCGTGCCGCCGGTCTCCCCGTATGTCCCTGTGTCCCTGATGAAGTAGCCTTCAAAGTCGGAGACGACACTCCACCCTTCACCCGGTCCTGTGGTGTGCATGGCGATGAGGCCGGCAGGGAGAGGGTTGTCGTTTCCTGCCCGTCCCAGACGCACCGTCATAAAGGGGGGTTTGTTTTCCGCCTCGTCGATCGTCCCTGTCTGTTCGTGGGTGTGTCCAGGGCCTGCGATCTCGATCTCCTCACCCTCGAACACCCACCTGACATTGATTGTGACCACCTCCGAGGCCCCCCCGGCCGTGACAGTGACCTCGTGGGTGTGATCCTGCGATCCCCCCGTGCCCGTCACAGCCCCGCCCCTGAGGTAGCGATCGTCCCCGTATGCCTGCTCCCAGTCCCCGGCTGGGAGATCTTCGAAGATGCCGATCGCACCGGCCGGGATGATGCAGGGGATGTCGCCGTCGTATCTGATGATCCTGAAGTCCCGGTAGGGGGGAAGATGGGAGGCACTGGCAACGCTTGTGGTGCCGGTGTGTGTGTGGGCAGGGGATGCGCACTCCTTCGTGCCCAAGTTCCAGAATCTCCATTTCTGTGTTGTTGTACGTGATGGCCCCGAGCACCCCGTCACCTCCCCTGTATGGGTGTGGTTCTCCGTACCCCCCTCACCGCCATACTCTGCCGCCCCGCGGGGGAAGCGGTGGTAATAATCCCCTCCTTCGTTGGAGACGCAGGTCCAGTTCTCCGGGACCGTTTCGTCCTCCCAGAAGAGCATGAAACTCCCGCCGCCTGCCGCGAGGGCGACGTCGCCGGCGGGTGAGACCGCGACGCCATCGCCTGTGCCGTTCTCGAAGTCTGCCCTGATGGTCTGCTCCCAGAGTCCGGGCACGTACGCGGCGAAGGTAGACGTTCCTGTGTCTTCCTGGTCGAAGAAGAGTCCTTCGACTGTCCAGCACCCCCCGGCAAGGAGGAGGAGAAGGACCGTGGCCGTCAGCGCCCCCCGCCACTCTCCCATGACTTATCCCTCCCTCTCGCTGCGTTTTCCCCTGAGGGTCTGCACCTCCAGGGCGACAAGGACGAGGCCGGGGACGAGGAGAGTGAGGAAGAACCCGGCCGGCGTCCTGACGAAGACGGCAAGGTAACCAAGGAAGGGGAGGGAGAAGAGGGCCCTGCCGACGACGTCCCCGGCCGCTACCGGCACGGGGTCTGCGTCCTCGTTGGCGTCGCCGCGGGTGATGAAACCGGCCGTCGGCCCCTCCACCACCGCGGTCACCCGGTGGGTGACATGGTGCCCGCCCGAGCTGAAGGTGATGATGTCGCCTGCCCGCACATCCTCTGGGGAGACAGGGGCGGTCACCACCACCCCGCCGACCGGGATTGCCGGTTCCATGCTCCCGGAGAGCACGACCTCGACCTGCCAGCCCGCAAGGACTGCGGCGACGACGACGAGGGCGGCTACGACAAGGAGGACCGTGCAGGCCCTTCCGGCAAGGGGGTGCATTTTATTCTTCCTCTGGCCCTGAAATGGGGTTCGGATTACGTGCGTGCCTGTTCAAGCTTGAAGATGAGGTCGAAGGTGCAGGTGTCGCTCTGGACCTCGTTCCCGGTCTCCCAGGGGAGGTCATACTCCACATGGAAGGTGCCTGCCGTCTCTCCTGCGGCGATGGTCGCCAGGTTGGCCCAGCTCTTTTCGCTGTACTCGTTCAGGGGTGTGAAGGCATCGTCGGGAAGCGCGTCACCGCTGTTGTAATCTACCTTGTCTCCATTTGCATAGAGGCAATAGTCCCCTGCATTCCAGGTGTTGTCAGCATTGCTGTCGACCCAGAACGCCACCGTGAGGTTTACGCCGAGCTCGCCTTCAAGCACGCCGCCAGTGGAGTCCACACTCTCTTCAGGCTCTGTCAGCCCGTTCTCGTTGTTGATGATCTTCCCGCACGTGATGGTGAGGTTCCCGGCGATGGTGCCGGTGTTGTTGATCCGCCAGGGGTCTGCCAGGACTCCCATGTCCCCTGGTTTCAGGTTGTCGAAGGCAAACGGCAGGGTGCCGTCGCTTTCGACGGTGAGGTTCAGCGTCCCGGCGCTGAAGACGTTCCCCTCGCTCGTTTCTGTGTCGCTAAAGTACGCATAGGTGCCGCCGCCGATGAAGAGCGCCACCAGGGCTATGCCCATGACTCCGTACAATACTCTTGATTTCATAGATTCTCGATCCTCCGGATCTGCACATTCTGGGTACAGTCTATATAATGACGGATTATTAACGCGATATAATATTTATGGGTTGTTATTTGTGCATCTTAAAAAAGTTTAATTTTATTCTTTATATGTATTTTTAGATATCTGTCTCATTATCGAGTTCTTCAGGAGTGTTTTCCTGTATTGCTGGTCATTCCTGCATGTGGTAATGGTCATTTTTCCCTGACAGATACTGCACATTGCCTGCAGTCCCTGAATGTCTCCTATTGTCATGATCTTCTCCCGGCACTCCCCCTCTCATTGGATTGTTGCTGTACCGTTCCCGACCCTGTCTCTTCCTTTTTTCCGGCGGAACCTGCATGGATTCCCTGCATCTCCCTGTTGTGGGTCATGTCCCGCCCCGGAGGTTTCCGCATATCGATCCCTCTCTCCCCGCGCACCCCCTTCGCAACCTTTCTATCTTCCCGCCTCCCACCGGGCATCTGATGTTTGAGGATCTGAGGGAGTTCTGCGAGACGGGCGTGATCACGCCCGAGCGGATGCGTGCGGTGGACAGGAACAGCATGGCCCTCGGCGTCTCCGGTCTCCAGTTGATGGAGGCGGCCGGCCTCGCGATCGTTGCGGCGGTGCGGGAGTCCTCGCCGTCGCGGGTGCTCGTCCTCTGCGGGCGGCGGAACAATGGCGGCGACGGCCTCGTCGTCGCCCGCCACCTCCAGGACTCTGAGGTGGACGTGGTCTGTCCGGCATACGGCTCCGCTACCCCTGACTTCCTTGCCCAGCTCGCCGCCCTCCGCGCCTGCCCGGCCGCCCTCCACGAGGTGCGCGTGCCGGCCGACGTGGAGGCCCTCTCCCCCCTCTTCGCGAGGGCCGACCTGATCGTCGACGCCATGCTCGGCACCGGGGCCCTGGGCGTGCCGCGGGAGCCCCTGCTCTCGATGGTCGGGCTCATGAACGCGAGCGCGGCCCGCGTGGTGGCGGTCGACGTGCCGACGCCCGGGGCGCGTTCAGATCTGATCGTCACCTTCCACCGCCCGAAGGAGGCGGGCGGCCGGGTGGCGGAGATCGGCATCCCCCTTGCAGCCGAGATCTGCACCGGCCCCGGCGACCTCCTCTGCCTGCGGCCGAAGGGGCCTTCAGCCCACAAGGGGGCCGGCGGCGAGGTGCTTGTCGTCGGCGGCGGGCCGTACCAGGGCGCCCCCTTCCTCGCCGGCATGGCCGCGCTCAGGGCCGGTGCCGACATCGTGCGTGTCGCCTCCCCCGCGTACGTGGAGAACCCCGACCTCATCCACGTCCCCCTATTCGGTCGGGCGATTGGCGACGAGCACCTCGCCGCTCTCGTCCCCCTCGCGGAGAGGGCCGACGTCGTCCTCTGTGGGAACGGCCTCGGCACGGAGAGCCACGACGTGGTGACGGCCCTCGCCCGGCATGCGAAAAGGCTCGTCCTCGACGCCGACGCCCTCCGCCCTCCCCTCCCCGCGGGGCCGGAGACGGTCTACACCCCCCATGCCGCAGAGTTTGTCAGGGCCTTCGGCCGCCCCCTCCCCTCATCCTTGCGTGACCGCGCCCGGACCGTGCGCGGGGCCGTGCCCGAGGGCGCCGCTGTCCTCCTGAAAGGTGCCGTCGACATCATCTCTGACGGCCAGCGGGTCCGCTTCAACAGGACGGGCTGCCCCGCGATGACAGTCGGCGGGACAGGTGACGTCCTCGCCGGGCTTGCGGCCGGCCTCTTCTGCCGCCTCCCGGCCTTCGACGCCGCATGCGTCGCGGCCTATGCGAACGGCCTCGCCGGCGAGGCAGCGGCCGCCGGGCGGGACGCCGGCATGACCGCAACAGAAATGCTCGCCCGCATTCCAGAGGTACTGTATGGTTGAATTCACCCATATCGCGGACGACCGCGCCCGCATGGTCGACGTCTCCGACAAGCCCGATGTCGTGCGGGAAGCGGTCGCGGAGGGCCGGATCTACCTGCGGGAGGAGACTCTTGCGGCGATCCGTGACGGGACCGTCATCAAAGGCAATGTCCTGGCCACGGCGCGGGTCGCCGCCACCATGGCGGTGAAGGACGCCTCCCGCATCATCCCGATGTGCCACCCCCTCGCCCTCGGCGGCGTGGAGACCGACTTCGAGGAAGGGGAGGACTGCATCATAGCACGGGTCAGGGTCCGCTCGTACGGCAAGACCGGCGTCGAGATGGACGCCCTCACCGGCGTCTCTGTCGCGCTCCTCACTGTCTGGGACATGGTGAAGTCCGCGGAGAAGGACGAGAACGGGCAGTACCCTGTAACCAGGATCGAGGGGATCCGGGTCGTCGAGAAGAAGAAGGGCGCGGCGTGAGGCACTGATCCGCTGTCTTCCCCATAATCTCGTCCGGGGGTTTCACCCCCGAACCCCACTCCGGATTGAACCCGGGAAAAAGAGCCGGAGATCTGATGAGCGGGACTGCCATTCCCGTCCTATCCTGATGGCGGGGGGCCGGGGGCGTAGTCCCCCAGAAGAGGGTGCCGATCTATCTCCTTCTCCACCATCAGAGCCGGAGATTTACGCCGGACCCCCGCTGTAGGCTTGCTCCGGGGAAGAGTGAACAAAGATCCAGAAGATGGAGAGTACCTTTTTGTTCTCGATTTTGGGTTGCCGCTCTTCCGTCCTGTACTAATATTAATAATATTACAAAACCCACCAGTACAGGTATCCCATCAAGGAATGTGGCGCACTTATTGCGCTGAACCTGAGGTGAATTGCAATGGCAAAGTCAATGTATGCCTACGTTCGTGAGGCATGGAGAAACCCCGACGCCACCGAGGTCAAGGCGCTCCTCTGGGAGCGGATGCAGACCTGGAGGCGCGAGGGTGCAGTCGTGCGGCTCGTTCGCCCGACCAGGATCGACCGTGCACACTCCCTCGGCTACAAGGCCAAGCAGGGTGTCATCGTTGTGCGGGCACGTATCCGCAGGGGCGGCAGGAGGAAGTCCAGGTACATCCGCGGTCGCAGGACCGCCAGGATGGGCATGCGCCGGATCACCGCTGGCAAGAGCATCCAGCGGATCGCCGAGGAGCGTGCCTCCAAGAAGTACCGGAACATGGAAGTCCTCAACTCGTACTGGGTCGGCGAAGACGGCCGCAACAAGTGGTACGAGATCATCCTCGTCGACGGTAGCCACCCGTCCGTGATGAGCGACCCGCAGCTCGCATGGGTCGGCCAGGCGAACCAGCGCGGCCGTGCCGAACGCGGCAAGACGATGGCCGGACGGAAGGGCCGTGGCCAGAGGCACAAGGGCACGGGCACCGAGAAGACCCGCCCGAGCATCCGGTCCAACGCGAACAAAGGAAAGTAACCATCCCCTTATTTTTTGGAGTGCACCAATGGCGTACACCGATGCCTGCGTGCATCCCTATCCTGACGGCGACACGACCCTCCCTCGCATGGCCCTCGAAGCACGGGACTGCGGTTTTGACCGGATCGTTTCGACCAGCGGGAACGGTGAGTTCTTTGGCGTGCGGGTGATCCCGGGCATCGTGATCGCGGCAGCACATGTCAGGGACCTGACGCGGGGAGTGCGCCGCGCCCCTGCCGGGGCTCTTGTGATGGTCGAAGCAGGTGAAGAAGGCTTCAACAGGTCGGCCGTTTCCCTCGGCGGGGTCCACGTGCTGAGGGGTCTTAGCCATGCCGGAAAACACGCTTTCGACCACGTCGCCGCCCGGACCGCTGCTGAAAACGGCGTCGCCATCGAGATCGACCTTGCGCCGGTCATATCCCTGCGGGGCCGGGAGAGGCAGAGGGTGTTCCAGCGTTACGCGGACGTCCTCGTCCTCCAGCGCCACTACGGCTTTCCCCTCACCGTTGCAAGCAATGCCAGGTCTGTCCTCGACCTTCGGAGCGTGCGCGAGGCCGTCGGCCTCTGCTCCCTCTTCGGGATGGAGGAGGCCGAAACCCTTTCCGCCCTCTCGTCCGTCGACAGGTTGATGGAACGCCCCGAACCTGTGCAGGTGGTCGGATGAAGGTGCGGCCGCCGACCCTCAGGACGAAGAGGCGGTACCTGCTCGTGCGGGTCCTCCCGCCCTGGCAGGAGACCGCGGAAAAGGCGCTGTACCTGGCTGTCGCCGATGCGGTGACCTCCCTGTTCGGCGACGCCCGTGCCGCCGTGATCCAGCCTGCCGTCCTCTCCCGCGAGGGGGAACACGCCATCCTCCGCTGCCAGCGGGGGACAGAGGGCGACCTCGCCCTCGCGTGCTCGACCGTCACCGCGGTCGGGGACGCGAGAATCGCCCTCAGGACAGTGGCGGTTTCCGGGACGATCGCCGCGCTCAAGAGGCGACTTCAGGAGGGGGGTCCCCGGAAGGAACCGGAATCGGTCACCTACGGGGAAAAGGAGTCACCGGCCTTCAGGTACGGACGGCACAAGGTTGATGTACTACAAGAGGGTATTAAAAAGCAGAGCAGAGTCTTTTTGACAGATCATGAAAGAGAGGAGATCTAATGCAACCACAATATCAGATGGGATATGACCGGGCGATCACGGTCTTCAGCCCGGACGGCCGTCTCTACCAGGTAGAGTACGCACGCGAGGCAGTGAAGCGGGGGACCACTGCAGTCGGGATCAAGTGCAAGGAAGGTGTGATCCTTCTTGTCGACAAGCGGGTATCGTCCCGCCTCCTTGAATCCTCGTCGATCGAGAAGATCTACCTGATCGACGATCACATCGGTGTCGCATCCTCGGGCCTTGTCGGCGACGCCCGCCTCCTTGTGGAAAGGGCGCGGGTCGAGGCCCAGATCAACAGGGTGACCTACGACGAGTCGATCGATGTCGAGACCCTGGCAAAGAAGATCTGCGACCACATGCAGGTGTACACCCAGTTCGGCGGCGCCCGCCCGTACGGCACGGCCCTGCTGATCGCAGGCGTCTTCGAGGGCGAGGTCCGTCTCTTCGAGACCGACCCGTCGGGCACGCTCCTCGAGTACAAGGCGACAGGCATCGGCATCGGCAGGCCTGCGGCCATGAAGATCTTCGAGGAGGAGTACAACCCCGAGATGACGATCCCCGACGCGATCCGTCTCGGCCTCAAGGCCCTCCATGCGGCGACCGAAGGGAAGTTCGATGTCCAGACCGTCGAAATCGGTGTCATAGAGGTCGCAAACCCGTTCTTCCACAAGATGGAAGCCGCGGAAGTGAAGTCCTTTGTCGACCAGATGGACTTCGAGAGTGTCGCGGAACCTTCAGGGGAGTGAGTGAGGTATGATCCCACTGGACCGGGCGATTGTGGCACGGCTTGAGAGTCACGGCGAGCGGTTCGAGATCGGGGTCGACCCCGACCTTGCGATGAAGGTCAAAAAGGGCGAGGACGTCCCGATCGAGGACCTTGTCGCTGCCGATTTCGTCTTTGAGAACTTCGCGCATGGGGAACGCGCCTCTGACGAGTCCCTGGTGAAGGCCTTCGGGACGACGGACTTCGAGCCGATCGCACGAAAGATCCTTACCAAGGGCGAGATCCATCTCACCTCAGAGCAGCGCCGGCAGCTGATCGAGGATAAGCGCCGGCAGGTCATCACGTACATCGCACGCAACGCTGTCAACCCGCAGACCAAACTCCCGCACCCGCCCCAGAGGATCGAGATGGCGATGGAGGAGGCGAGGGTGAGCATCGACCCCTTCAAGCACCTGGACGAACTGGTGAAGGAGACGATGAAGGCCCTCCGCCCTCTCATCCCGATCCGCTTCGAGGAACTCCGCGTCGCGGTGCGGATCCCGGCCGACCACGCGCCCCGCGCCTATGGCGAGATGCAGACGGCGACGACGGTCGAGAGAGAGGAGTGGCAGAATGACGGGTCATGGGTCTGCGTATGCAGGATCCCTGCCGGTACCCAGAGTGAATTCTACTCTCTGGTCAACCGTCTCTCCAAGGGAGACGGGCAGGTCAAGGTGCTTGAACAACTATATTAACCAAAACATCTAACCTAAATAAGCATATTAGGGGTAATCCAGAATGGCGAGGCGTAACCAGAAAGCAAAAGGAAAGGTCACCGGAAGTTCCGGGCGGTTCGGATGCAGGTACGGCAGGTTCATCCGCAAGCGTGTGGTCGAGGTCGAGAGGGTCGAGAAGGCCGCCCACACCTGCCCCCGCTGTGACCACGAGTCTGTCCACCGTGTCGGCACCGGGATCTGGGAATGCCGCAAGTGCGGGTTCAAGTTTGCAGGCGGTGCGTACGCTCCGCAGACGCCGTCCCTCCGCGTAGCCCTGCGGACGATCGAGCGTGCAATCGAGACCCAGGAGTAAGCTCCGTGGCCAGCTCGTACAAGTGTGCGCGGTGTAAGCAGAAGGTCGAGATCGACCAGAATGTCAGGTGCCCCTACTGCGGACACCGTATCCTGTTCAAGGAGAGAGGCGCCGCGACCAAAGACCTGAAGGCTCGATGACTGTCGTCACGACCTCCAGAAAAGCGGCAAACGACCTGCGGGCGCTCGCACGGCACCTCGCCTTTGCGACGGGCGCCCGGTACCTGGCCCGCGGGAAGACCGGCCTTGCGGCCCTTTCCGACGAGTCGGTCATACTCTTTCTCCGGGAACGCGGCGCCCTCAGGCTCCAGGTGGTGGAGGAGGGTGTTGTCGCCCATGAGTTTGCTCTCAGGAAGGTCACGATCTCTGAGCGGAGCGAACCGATCAGCCACACGGTCAGGATCGCGGACCCATCGGTTTATGATGTCCTGAAAAGATACTGTGTAGCTGAACAGATCGAGGCCGACGTGCCGTCAGTCATCTTTGACGGCCAGCAGAAGAAGAGGATCGTCCTTGAGGTGGCACCCGATGCATGAGGCGGTCTTTACGTTCCACACGCCGGCTGCGCCCCTGCTGTACCGCGCCCTCGCCCCGGAGGCCGGGGAGGTGGCCGGTTCCCGCTCCCACGAGGAGGTCGCCCTCGCCGGCCCCGACAGCCTTGTCCTCATGGTGCGGGCGGCGGACGTGCACGCCCTGCGGGCGGCGCTGAACATGTGGCTTCGGCTGGTCAATGTGGCTGACGAAATCCAGGAGATGATCAGGCATGAGTAGTAACATTTCACCCAGGGTTCAGCAGCAGCTTGCGATGCTGCAGCAGATCCAGCAGCAGCTCCAGACGATCGTCGGGCAGAAGGCCCAGTACGAGATGGCGGTGAAGGAGACGAACCGCGCGGCGGAGGAGCTGAAGGAGGTCGCCGACGATGCGCCGGTGTACGTGAATGTCGGGACCGTGATGATGCAGAAGGGGAAGGAGAAGGTGCTCGCCGAATTGCAGGAGAAGGCCGAGACCCTCGGGCTGCGGATTGCGTCCCTTGAAAAGCAGGAAAAAGTGATGCAGACGAAGTTCGAGCAGCTCCAGTCCCAGGTCAAGCAGGCCCTCGGCGGCGCGCCGTCCCAGGCCTCGTAATCTTTTTTTGTTGATCAGGTCTCATATTCCAGGTCATATTTCCTATTTAGCGCTTGCCATCGCCCATAGTGGTAACTGTCGAGCACCTGGCCCATGCTCTCAAGCTTTTGTAGTTCTCCAGCATCGCGATACTCTTCTGAGAGGTCAAGGGCCTTTCCGCTCTCACTTACATGGATTATCGACGGATCGGGAGTGAGCACAAGGCCTCCAATGTAGGTGTCGGGGACATAGGTCGGGATGTTCGGGCCGGTGGATTCGATGAAGGCGTATCCGCTGCCCGCGTAGTCGTATCCTCCCGTGCACCTGACCCCGACGGCCATATGTCCTCCTTTATCCCTATTCCAGTCGAAGAGGACGACATCATATCCCAGTTTGTCCAGCAGATATGCCAAGAGTAGTGACTTGTCCGCGCAGACCCCCCGCATGTGATGCAGTGTCTCGTACGGGTAATACCAGTCGGTATCTGCCGGGTCATTGAAGCGATCCCAAAAGTAGGGGATATGCTGGACCATACCGATCGCATTTTTTGCCTGCCTCTCCGGGGAGGGTGATGTCCTCCTGAGTGCGTCGATGAGGGAGGCGAGGTATTGTTCTTGGTATTTGTTTCCCAGAAGGTCGCCGATCACCTCGTCTTCGAAACTGTATTGATAACTGTGATCTTCTTGGCCAAGATACTCTGAGAACCCGCCGTACGTAGTAAATGTGAGCGAGTCCCTGCCATCGTATCCATATGGATATGTGTGCGCTACCGGGGAGGTGTTAAATGTCGTTGAAGGGTTGTACGCATCTCCAATTGCCTGTGTCAGGTCGTTCCAGGGGATAAAGAGTGAGATGCAGAGAAGACATACAATAATGAGACAGACGCGTATGAAAGGGCGGTAATATCGAATGAAGCCCATCATGCTAGCGGAAATGCGTTTCCTTCTCCAGTTTCTGATGTGAAGGTGCCCTTTTTCGTCCCTTGTGTACTCAACCCTGTAAACGTAGTGCCTTCCATGAAAATACCGTGTCGTATCCTTTGGTATAGGGATCTTTTGAGGATCAGATGCGGCCCTGACCCATGCTGGCAGTTCATGGTACTTTCGAGGCTCCCACATTCAAACGCAATTTTATGTGGTGCTATTTATTCGTGTTGCTTTAATTTTCACCTCTGGAAAAATCATTTTCGTGCCTGTGACGGGGTTTTTCACCCCCTGAATTGAAATCCTATGGTTTTCTCATGCTCGCTAACGCTCGCGCTCCCACCATTACGATAGGACGGTGGATGGCAGGTGTCCTCAGGTTGCAGGGTTTATCCTTCTCCCTTTCTATCCTATTTTCGGGTGTCCGGGGGAACGACCGAAGGGAGTCGAGATAATCTTTGATTTTCGGCGTCAGTCCTCCGGTGGAGAGCGTGGGGAAGGTGGGGGGTTCGTGCTGCTCATCACGGAATCCGGGGGAGATATCGACCCGAACATGAAATTTTCTCCAGAGCCCTGCATGCAGTGATAGGGGAATGAATGAGAGTGTTCTGGGATAGCCTTTCGGTCTGGCGCATGAAGTTGTGAACCCGTGCGGGTTGAAAAGAAGAGGGTAGTTCCGGGGGTTTCACTCCCCGGTTTTCGCGCCCTGCACCCTCTGCAGCAGGTTGATCGCGTTGATCATCGCGTCGACGGAGGCGATGACGATGTCGTCGGAGGACGCGGAGGCGTCGAAGATGTGGCCTGCCCGATCCTCGACGGCGATCGTGACATGGCCGATGGCGTCTGTGCCGCCGCTGATCGACTCGACCGCGAACTCCTTCAGGTGGACGGGTTCGTCCAGGCAGCGGAGGATCGCCTTCATGGCGGCGTCCACCGGGCCGTTGCCTGTGCTGCACCCGACCCTCTCGGCCCCGTCGACGATGAGGCTGACAGAGGCGGTCGGCATCGAGTGTGTGCCGGTGAAGACGGCGATGTCCCGCAGCCCGACCGCGGGGGTGACGCCTGCCATGCCCATCACCTCCTCGGCGATCGCGTACAGGTCGGCGTCGGTGATCCGGCGGCCGCGGCTGGCGATCGCCTTCATCTTCGCCAGGATCTGGTCGAGCGCGGCGTCGTCAGGCTGCATGTGGACGTCGGCGAGCATCTGGCGGACGGCGTGCCTGCCCGCATGTTTGCCGAGCTTCAGGCGCCGCCGGTGGCCGACCATCTCCGGGGTCATGATGCCTGGCTCGAAGGTGTCCGGGTGCTCGATGATGCCGTGGGCATGGATGCCGCTCTCGTGGGCGAAGGCGTTCTCGCCGACGACGGGCTGGCCCGGCGGGATGCTGATCCCGGCGTACCGTGAGACGAGGCGCGAGGTCTCCAGGAGACGGTTGGAGACGACGCCTGTCTCGATGCCGTAGATCGCCTCCAGGGCCATCGCGGTCTGGGCGAGGTCGGCGTTGCCGGCCCGCTCGCCCATGCCGTTGACGGTGACCTGGACCTGCGCGGCCCCGGCCTCGACCGCGGCCAGGGTGTTTGCGACCGCGAGCCCGAAGTCGTTGTGGCAGTGGACGTCGATCGGCGCCTTCACCTCCTTCACGGCCCAGGCGATCAACTCCTTCATCGCGGTCGGCGTCATGACGCCGACGGTGTCCGGGATGTTCACGGTCGTCGCCCCCGCGTCCACGGCCGCCAGACAGACCTCGGCCAGGTAGTCCCTGTCGGTCCTGGTGGCGTCCATCGCGGAGAAGAGGACGTGCGGCACCTGCTCCCTGGCATAGGCGACGACCTCGGCGGTGGCGTCGAGCACCTCCTGCCTGCTCTTTTTGATCGTGTACTCCCGCTGGATGTCGGAGGTCGGGACGAAGAGATGGACCATGCCGACGCCGCACGCGGTGCAGGCGTCCACGTCGTCCCTGCGCATCCGGGCGAGGCCGCAGATCCGGGCAGAGTCGACGGCCCTGGCGACCGCCTGCACGGCCTCCCTCTCCTCCGCGGAGGAGGCAGGGAAACCGGCCTCGATGGTGCCGATGCCTGTTGCGGCGAGCTGGCGTGCAATCTCTACCTTCTGGTCAACGGTAAAGGATACGCCCGGCGTTTGTTCGCCGTCCCTCAGCGTGGTGTCGAAAAGAGTGATGTTCTTACGTGCATTCCCAGGGGTAAAGAAAACGATACCCCCTTGTCATCTGTGTGTCTGCGTTGATGCGAGACATACACAGAAGTGGACACTGTGATATATATAGGTGTCTCCCGGGGCGTCAGGAGGCACCGATATCTTTAATAACCGGCTAGACCCACCTATATAACGCAATACCCGCCTTAACTCAGACTGGTAGAGTGCGCGGCTGTAGTTTGGTTTACCGACGCTCGGTAACCGCGCGGCTACCGCGATGTCCCCGGTTCGACTCCGGGAGGCGGGATCGCAATGTGCCCAGGTAGTGTAGAGGCCTATCATGATGCCCTGTCACGGCATCGACACGGATTCGAATTCCGTCCTGGGCGTTTTCCCTTTTTCTGTCGTCACTCCCCGACGCCGGGGTGTGTTTTTTACTCCTGACCGCGAAGTGTCTTCCCATGGAGCATGAGTACACGGTCGACCGTGCGCGGGAAGGACTCAATCTCGCCCTCTCCGGGGCCGACGAGGCCCGCATCAGGAGCATGGCGGCGATCCTGATTGGGAAGACAGGGGATGATGTGGCTGCGCTCGTTCTGGCCCTCGGCGACGCCGACAAGGGGGTGCGTGCCAGGGCGATGGAGGGCCTGGTGGCCCAGCGTGCCGTCCTCCCCCTTATCCACGCGCTGCAGGACCCTGCGTGGCGGGTCAGGTACCGCGCCGCGGAGGGGCTTGGCCGCATCGGCGACCGCCGTGCCGTCCAGGCTCTGGTGCGGGCCCTCCGCGACGGGAAGGACCATGTGCGCTATATGGCGGCAAAGGCCCTCGGCCTGATCGCGGACCCGGCGGCGCGGGAGGCCCTCCTCCCCCTCCTCGCCGACGTGAACCCCCCTGCCAGGAAGGCGGCGGCCTTTGCCCTGGGGCGTGTGGGGGGCGCGGACGAGGCCCTGGAGACGGCCCTCGTCGCCGAACCCTCGGGTGCGGTGCGCCGAGCGATCAGGGACGCCCTCGGGCGGCCGTGAATATGTACGCCCCTCCCCTCCCCCTGGTGGTCCGCGTCGGGGTGGCAGGGGAGGGCGACCCCGCGCCTGTGCTCGCGTACCTGGACCGCATCCTTGCCAGCACACCTCACACCTATGTGGCCGTGACCACCAGTGCAACTGTTCCCGGCATCGCCGACCTCCAGACCGTCGGCTCGGCCGCGGAGGTGGCCGAGGCCTGCGAGATCCTCGTCGCTTTTACCGAAGATGCCGCCTCGTCGGCCCGCGCCGCGGGCAGGACATTCTTTTTCGTTACCCCGACGGGTGCGGTCACCGCGGAGCACCATGCCGACCGCATCCTCGAGACCCTCCGCTTCTTTGACACCTACAATGGCGAGAGTGTGGACCCGGCGCGGGTCAGGGTAAAGGTGGCCGGCCACGAGAGTGCTTACAGGGCGGCCCTGCTCGGTGCGGGCCTGGACCCGGCCCTCCTTGACGAGGTGGCAGGGTTCCTCCTCCCGTACTATGCCCGCACCCGCATCCTCGCCGATCACTATGGCAGCCGCCATCGGCTGGCTGGCAGTGCAGTGTACGCCCTCTCCTCTGCCGCGATCGCCATCGTCGCGGTTCAGGCCCTCCTCCTCCCTGCCTGGCCGGCCCTGGTCTGGCTGGAGGTGGCGGCGATCGCCTGCGTCCTCCTCCTCCTCATCGCGGCGCGGATCCTGGACTGGCACCGCAGGTGGCTCGACTACCGCTTCCTTGCAGAGAGGATCCGGTCGGCGATCTTCCTCTGTTTTGTCTGCATCACCTGCGAGCTCCCCGACCGCCCGCCCCTCACTCTCTCTCCCCATGCCGACGACTGGCTCTCCCGGGCCTTCGAGAGTCTGGTCGAGTCGAGGCCGCAGGAGTACTGCTCCCTCGCGATGCCTTTCGAGCCCCTGAAGGCCTTTCTCCTGGAGGCCTGGCTCGCCCGGCAGATCGACTGGTACGCGGAGAAGGCGCAGAAAAACCGGCGGCGGCACGAGGACCTCCTCTATGCCGGGGAGATCTTCTTCATCGCCACCCTGATCGCGGCCGCGGCCCATGCCTCGGGCGTCGGCCACCCCTACACCACCACCCTGACCATCGTCCTCCCTGCGGTGGCGGCCGGCCTAGCGGCTGTGCGGATCCAGCAGGAGTATCGCTCGACGGCCGAGAGGGCTTCCCGCATGCTCCGCCATCTCTCAGCCCTCTCCCTGCGGATCAGGCGGGCCGAGGACATGCCGGCCCTCTGCGCACTCCTTGCCGAGGCGAACGAGATGATGCTGCGCGAGCAGCAGGAGTGGCGGGTCTCCTTCCGGTTCAGGGAACTGGAAGGAGTGTAAGGGGCGGCGGCACGCCGTGGTGGAAAAAGAGAGATGTTTTCAGCCGCTGTTCCCCTCTGTCCGGTCGAGCAATGCCCGGATGAGGGGTTTCTGTGCCGGGATCTCGTGGGTCAGAACGTCCCGGACGATCTCCCGGTCCACACTGAATGAAGTACAGTCTGTCCCGCATGCCTGCCATCCGGGTCTCCCTGAAGGAGGGGGGAGTTTCTTCGCCGCCTTACCGATCACGAAGAAAGCAGGCAGGAGGCCCCTCACTTCGAGAGGGAATGATCCTCATTGGCACAGACGAAAAGTCGATTGACATTCTGCTCCTGCGTATGGTCTCCTTTTCTGCAGAATCTGCTGCACTGACCTGAGGGCCGGGAAAAATGTCTCAGAAGAGGATGTGAGGCGGCACAGCACCGGCGAGATCTCCCATGGACTGAGGTGTCGAAAGACCGATGAAGGGGCGGGAATAACATTCACAGCACGGGTCGGGCGAGATGGCGAGATATAGACTGACCAATACGATCTGTGAGACCATCGTCCGCGTCCTGACACAGAACGATGCCGGGTGGATCCTCTGCACGGGGAGAGGCCGGTGCACAGAGTGACATCGACATCCTGGTCAGGTTTGCCCGCACAAAAAGCCTTCTCCAGATGCAGAGGAGATCGGGTGGAACAGGCATCCCGACTTCAGGCTACAAATGCGGCCCCCCGAGTACTATCTCCTGTCATGCCCTCACCCGCGGCGTGGACCTGGCAACCATCAGTGTCCTCCCGGGTTCATGGGGGAAGAAATATATTTCGGGACTGCATGGTTGAGTCAACCATGGCCGCATCACTATCCTCATATATTAAGGAGGGAATGAAGGAGTCCTCCAGGATCTTCTACTCAGAAGCCTCGAAATTGAATACGTCGTTTCTTTCCAGGATACCCTGCCACCCGACGACCCTCGTCTTCAATATCACAGACAACTGCAACAGCCGGTGCATCACCTGCCGGCAGTGGCGGCACGCCTCTGTCGGGGAAATGGACGCGGGGGAGGCAGGCGAGGTTCTCGCCCAGGCGAGGGCCATCGGGATCCGGAATATCGAGTTCGCCGGGGGCGAACCCCTGCTGCGAAAAGACCTGCCCGCGATCGTAAAAATCGCGGATGACCTCGGCTTTGCCGACCTCTCCATCACCACGAACGGGCTCCTGCTCACCGAAGAGAGGGCGGTCTCTCTCATCGAGAACGGCCTCGACGGCTTTTCCATCTCCATCGACGGCACGGCCGCGGTCCACGACACAGTCAGGGGGGTGAAAGGTGGATTTGAACGGAGTACCGGCGCCCTCAGGACCCTGATCGGGCTTCGTGACTCCCGGTACCCCGGCCTTGCCATTACCATCGGGACAACCGTGATGAAGCCCACCTTCCCGGAGATCCCGAAGATGGTCGACCTGGCCAGAGAACTCGGCATCACCTGCGGCTTCAACCTCCTCAATACATCGCTCTATTTCTTCAGGGACGTCGACACAGCGGAACTCTGGATACCGGCGGACGAAAGGGACAGGCTCGACGATCTGGTCGCTGAGCTTCACCGGATCAAGTCCACGCACCCCGGCCTGATCAGCAAGAGCTACTCCTCTCTCGAATATATGAAGGACTATTTCCAGAACCCCAGGAGGGAGGACATCCCCTGCCACCTCGGGTACGAGAAGGTGTACGTCGGCCCGCACGGCGAGGTCTACTCGGGGTGCTGGGCCCTGCCCCCGATGGGCACGGTCAGGGAGACGCCCCTCCCCGAGATCGTCTCCTCGGAGGCGTACAGGCAGAGGCTCAAGGAGATGTTCCTGAAACAGTGCCCTGGCTGCAGCTGCAACTACTCGACAAACCTCCTGTACCACCTCCCCTCCCTCTGCCATGAACTGAAGTGGCGGGTGAAGGGGCGGCTGGCACGGATAAACTGAAAGCCCAGATCATGTGGCCTTGAGATGCCCTCATGCGTCGGGCGATCCTGTGGAGGGGTGTTTCCCCTGCCTCCCCCACACTCCTGGCCCTGGGACTCTCGAAGACCTTTGGTCTTCTCATGTTTCCTTCGGTCGTCCCATCTTTGGAGAGTATCCGGGAAGAGAGAAAAGGAGATCCTGAGGAGGAGATAATCATCCCACCCCTATCCTGAGCGGGGTCCGGGGGCTGCGAACGAGGTGAGCACAAGAACACAGAAAATGCAGAGCATTTTCTTGCATGGCAAATCGAAGATTTGCCTGAAAGGGAAATACCATGTATTTCCCGTTTACATGAAGATCTTCGATCTTCCGTGAATCTCTGATTTTCGAGTGACGACCGAAGGTAGTCGAGAAGGTCTTCGCCCCTCTCGAACTCGTTGGCGCTCGTTCCTCACTCCGGATAGGGTTGGGGTAGACAGGGCCCTGAATCCTGTGCCATCCTCGCCTCATCCTGGGCGGGCACCTCTCGTCACTCCCTTTTGAAGTCGTCGTCGAAGCGGACGATATCGTCCTCGGAGATGAAGTCGCCGTTCTGTACCTCGATCACCTCCAGGGGGATCAGCCCCGGGTTTCCCAGGCGGTGCTTCACCCCGGCCGGGACGAATGTGCTCTCGCCGGGGCGGACGAAGAATGTGCGGCCGTCATTGGAGACCTCGGCCATGCCGCGGACGACGACCCAGTGCTCGCTCCTGTGGTGGTGGAGCTGGGCCGAGATGCGGCGGCCCGGCAGGACGGTGATCCTCTTGATCTGGAAGGAGTCGCCCTGGAGGAGGACGGTGTACCGGCCCCAGGGGCGGTGGACGGTGGTGTGGAGGTCGCAGCGGCCGTCGCCCCTCTCCTTCAGGAGAGTCGTGATCTCGCCGACATGCTGGGACTCGGCCTTCGGGCAGACCAGCAGGGCGTCGGCCGTGTCGACGATCGCAAGGTCGGAGAGGCCGATCGTTGCCACCAGGCGGTCGGAGATGATCAGGTTGTTCCCGCTGTGGATGCCCAGGTACTCGCCCTTCACCGCGTTGCCCTGCCCGTCCTTGTTGCTCACCTGGTACAGGGCGTCGAAGCTCCCGACATCGCTCCAGGCAGCGGCCAGGGGCACGACCGCCGCGCGGTCGGTCTTTTCCATGACCCCGAAATCGACCGAGATCTTCGGGGTGCAGGCATAGGCCTCCGCCGGGGAGCGGGTGAAGGCCTCTGCCACAGCCGGCGCCAGGCGCCTGCACTCGTCCATGAAGAGGGCTGCAGGGAAGACGAACATCCCTGAGTTCCAGAGATACCCGTCCCGCACATATGTCTTCGCCGTCTCCAGGTCGGGCTTTTCGACGAAGGCATCGACGGCATAGCCGCCGGCGAGGGCCTGGCCAGGGCGGATATAGCCATAGCCTGTGTGAGGCGAGGTCGGGGCGATCCCGAAGGTGACGAGATGGTCCTGTGCGAGCGCCTCGGCTGCACGGAAAGCCTTCCTGTACTCCTCGCCAGGGAGGATCAGCTGGTCCGAGGGGAGGACTGCCACGGTCGCGTCCTCCCCCTCCTTCAGGACCTCGGTCATGCCGTAGACGATCGCGGGCAGGGTGTTCTTCCCGCTGGGCTCGACAAGGACAGGGCAGTCTGCGCCGACGGCCGCGAGCTGGTCCGCCACCAGGAAGCGGTGGGCCTCATTGGTAATGACAGAGATCTCCTCGGGCTGGGAGAAGAGGAGGGCCCGCTTCACCGCCTTCTGGAAGAGCGACTCGTTCTCGAAGAGGGGGATGAACTGTTTCGGGTAGCAGGTCCGGCTCAGGGGAAAGAGCCTGGTGCCTGAACCACCTGCAAGGATGAGGGTCTGCATGGACACGTCGGGTACCCATGGGAGGAGGAGGGGGATGAGGGTTACGATCTGCGTGCCTCTCTTCCGGCGCATTTTTATACTCCTATGCGATCAGGAGTGATAACTGCATCCGCCGGTAGGACAGGACCATGGCCGGACATGTCTGCCTGAACAACCCCTTCTTCCCCTGGGAATTCTCCGAAAACGGAGAGAGTCGCTGCTGGTACAAGGGGACCGTCTTTGCCGGCGGTGTCCTCCTTGACGGCAGGGAGACCGCCGCCCTCCTCCTCTCCGCCCCCTGGGACGACCTGAACGCCGTCGGGGCCCTCCTTGAGTCCTTGAACGGCGAGTACGCCTTTGTCGTCGAGACACCCGATATCATCGCCGCCGCCGTCGACCGCCTGCGGAGCATCCCCCTCTTCTTTGCCGGCAGGGGAGAGGAGATGGTCATCGCCGACGACCCCCACTTCCTTGTGGAACGCGTCTCCTCGCCTCTGAACGAGGAGTCCGCAGCCGAGTTCCTTGCCACCGGCTTTGTCACCGGCCCCTGGACCCTGTACCGGGGGATCAGGCAACTCCAGGCCGGTGAGTGCCTCATCTCCCCGCGGCGTTCAGGCGCCGCCCGAACCGTCAGTTATGCACAGTTCAGGCACGGCGACTATTTTGCCGGTAGCGACCTCGTCGGCGACCTCACCCGGGGCCTCGACAACGTTCTCCTCCGGGTCTTTCGTCGCCTCCTCGCCTCGTGCGAAGGGAAGCGGATCGTCGTCCCCCTGAGCGGCGGCCTCGACTCCCGGATCATCGTCGCCATGCTCAGGCGCCTGGGTGCAGAGGACGTGACCTGCTTCACCTATGGCGTGAAGGAGAACCGCGAGGTCCGGATCAGCCGTGAGGTCGCCCGGGCCCTCGGCTATGACTGGCACTGCGTGGAGTACACGAAGGAGAAGGTGCAGGCCTGCTATGGGGGGGATGCCCTTACAGAGTACCTCCGCTATGGCGGCAACCTCTCCTCCCTCCCCCACACCCAGGACTATCTGGCCGTCTGCGAGATGAAGGATGAGGGTGCGGTGCCGCCCGATGCTGTCTTTGTGCCCGGACACAGCGGGGACATGCTGGCTGGCAGCCACATCCCACGGGAGTACGGCCGGCCGCAGGCATACACCCTCCAAAAATTCCTTGCCGACAACCTGGCGGCGCACTACTTGCTCTGGGCCTGGGACGACCCCCCCTTGCGTGCCCTCTACGCGGAGCGGTCCCTGACGAGTGCCGGGTGTCCCGATGTCCATGACGCCGAGTCCTGCGCCGACGCCATCGAGTACTTCGACTTCAAGGAGAGACAGGCGAAGTACATCATCAACTCGGTCAGGGTGTACGAGTACTTCGGGTACGGCTGGCGCGTGCCCCTCTGGGACCGCGAGCTGATGACATTCTTCCAGCGCGTGCCCCTCTCCCTCAGGCTCGGTCAGGCGCTGTACAAGGAATACACGGCCTGCTCCCTCTTCACCGGCGACCTCGCCGCGCTCGGCGGGATCGAGTGCACGACCCGTATCAGCAGCGTCATGCCCGGCCCCTCCGTCGCCACACGGATCCGTGCCATGCACCAGCGCCTCTTCGACGTCAGGTGGGGGAGGTACTTCGCCTTCCCCCATCTCTCCAGGTTCTCTCTCCTGAGGATGCGGGATGCCGGGGGACTTGACGGCCTGCCGCGCCGGGTGGTCGTGAACATTGCGAATGCCCGGCGCCCCTATGTCTCTCTCCTCGGCTACCAGGCCCTCAGGTACCTCTCTTTGCAGGCATCAGAGGAGGCCCAGTTTCTTCAGGCAGGCCACGCCCACCTCGTAGACGGTGTCCGCGCCGTCGACGAGAAAAGGCCGGAGGTCGTGCCTGTCGAAGAAGGCCAGGGAGACCGGGCCTGAGAGGTTGCGGAAGAAGGTGCGGTGATAGCCCGGTCTCATGAGGAGGTTGATGATCTCGTGCTTCAGGTACACGAGGTGGACCTCCCTCTCCTTCTCCTGGACCTGAACGGGAACCTCGAGGCTGGCGGCGTCGAGGTACTGGGCGTACTGGACATTCACGCCCGAAAGGTTGCCGACACGGTGCCACATCATGGAGCGGAGATTGATCTCCATCAGTTTGTACCTTCCGTCTCTGGCATCGTACTTGAACTCGGGCTCTGCGATGCCGACGATGTCCATCCCGTCGAGGAGGCGCCTCCCCTGCTCCAGGATCTCGGGCGGCGCCTGGTTGGAAGCGCTTGCAAAGATCCCGAAGTTGTCCGGGTACTGGGAGAGTTTTTTCCCTGTCCATTCACTCAGGATCCTGCCGTCCCGGCTCCGGTAGCCGACGTACGCATAGATGTTTGAGCCGTCGCCCGGGACGACCTCGGAGGCGAGGAGGGGGACGCCCTGCTCGAGGGCGGCGGTGATCCTGGGGAGCTGTGCATCGTAGTTGCCCCTGTCGGAGATGACGATGTTCCTGAAGACATCGGATTTCAGGTCCTCCCTTTTGTCGGGCTTGACGATGACAGGGAAGGGGACAGAGAGGATCCGGCCGGCGTCCTCGACCCGCTCGATAGGGACTGTCTTTGGGTACGGGACTCCCAGCGCCTCGCAGCACCTGTACTGGTAGTACTTGTTCAGGCAGAGGCCCAGATTGGCCGGGTTGATCGGGAGGAAACAGAAGGATCCGACTTTCCCGGCAAGGGCGTCCAGGACCTCCAGGTGGACGTCGTCTGTGGGGTAGACGACTACCTGCCCGTACTCCTTGCCGAGTTTTGTCAGTTCGGCGTGGATGCTCTCCTCGGTGGCTCTGGCGCAGATGAACCGCGTGATCTTGTTGCTGTATGCCCCGGGTTTTCTGTCGTGGTCGATGAGGACGATATCGCGCACGCCACGGTCGTACAGTTCCTGGATGATGGAGTAGCCGTTCACGTACCCCCCCATCACCAGGGCGCAGCGCTCCTTCTTCATCGCGCCCCTCCCCTCTCTGCGCCGCCTGGACGCCCTACCGAAACAGAAGTGCCGTCCTCGCCCTCTCCGGTGACTCCTCTTGCCTGGTCCTGTCCTGGCGCTGCATGGGGACTCTCTTCATCGCCGCCATTCTGATAGTCCATCGTACAAAGACCTCTCGGGCATTTTTCGGGTTGGACGGCCGGGCAGGCTCGGCGTGTCTGGCTGCAGGGGAGGGAGCCTGCAAGGCCGGGGATCGGCGCCCGCTCTCCCTTTCATGACAGATACATGCGGGTGGACCGGAATAGACCTGTCTCTGGTGACATTTTATATCAACATTTGCATCTCCCGGAGAGAATACCCGTGTCTCTCCTCCGTGTGTCTGCCCGTACCGGGATCCGGGTCGATGCGGCAGGGCCTGAGACCGGATGATTTTTCTATATTTTGATAATTATTTGTGATTATGGATTCTATTGACACTCGTCCAGATATCTGTATGATCGAAAATTCTATGAGCTATGCGATCATCTTAGGGGCCGGATGATCCGTTCGAAAGATGACTACTTATTCTACATGAAAGCAGACAAAATTTCGTCAGGAATTGGGCGGGCAAGACCCCGGCCATTGATAGGGGACGATCTGTGGAAATTCCAGTTGCTGATGAGGAAGTGCGAGTACTGGAACAACTGCCTGAAAAATATCAGCCCTGCCCATGCTCTGTTCTATTATACACTCCAGTACAGGTACCACCAGATGTCGGTGCGCCTCGGCTTCACCATCCCCCTGAACGTCTTCGGGCCAGGCCTGTCCATCGCCCACTACGGCCAGCTCGTCGTCAACAGCGCCGCCGAGATCGGAGAAAACTGCCGGATTCACCCTGGCGCCAATATCGGGTCCCATGACGAGACCGCCCCGAAGATCGGGAACAATGTCTATATCGGCCCGGGCGCGAAGATCTTCGGCGACATCACGATCGCGGACGGCATCGCCATCGGCGCCAACAGCGTCGTGAACAGGTCTTTTCTGGAACCGAATATCTCCATCGCCGGCGTCCCCGCGAGGAAGGTCTCTGACACGGGGTCGCTCCCCTATATCGTCCGGGGCACCGAGGCCCTCAGGGGCCAGACTCTCTGACCTCCTCATGTCGGGTTTTGATTTTCCGAATGCCACCGTATCGAGGGCCAGGCTATCCAAAGGATAATATAGAGCAAGTTGAATCTATGCTCCATACCCCATGTCGCGTTTTGTCACCAATGTCCTGAAACTTGTCTCAGGCAGCGTCATCGCCCAGGCGGCGGGCGTCCTTCTCATCCCGGTCATCAGCCGCCTGTACACCCCTGACGACTTCGGGGTCTTCCAGGTCTTCCTCTCGATCGCCGGGATACTCGCGATCATCTCCTGCTTCTCCTATCACCTTGCCATCATGCTCCCGAGGGAGGACGAAGACGCTGCAAACCTCGCTGTCCTCAGCGTCGTCCTGGTGGTGGCGACATCGGCCGTCAGCGGTGCGGTCCTCCTCATCTTCGCCGAAAATATCGCGGCCGCCCTGAATTTCCCTGCCCTTGCCGGGTATATCGGTCTCATCCCGGTCCTCGTCCTCTTGAATGGCCTCTTCTTTGTCCTGAACTACTGGCTCTCCAGGCGGGAGAAGTTCGGCACCGTGGCAGGGGGCAGGGTGGCGAACTCCCTCGTGAACAAAGGGGTGCAGATCGGGGCTGGCATCGGAGTGGCCTCTCCGCTCGGCCTCATCGGAGGGGCCGTGGCCGGGTACGGCGCCGCCGATATCCTGATGCTTGGCGAGGTCAGGAAGGATCGGCACCTCCTTTCGTCAGTCACCCTGGCGAGGGTCAGGGCACTCGCCGTCAGGTACAGGAAGTTCCCGATCTTCACCTCCTGGTCGACCGCGGCCAACGAGGTCTCCCGCCAGATCTCCCCGATATTCCTCGCCTTCTTCTTCACCCCGGCCATCGTCGGGCTGTACTCCCTCGCATACCAGACGGTGAGTCTCCCCCTCGGCCTCGTCGGCACCGCGGTCTCGCAGGTCTTCTTCCAGAGGGCGAGCGAGGAGAGGAAAAAGACCGGGAAGATCGGCCCCATCGTGCAGGAGGTCCACAGGCGCCTTGTCGCGATCAGCATCTTTCCCATGCTCCTCCTCCTCCTCATCGGCGAGGAAATGTTCGTCTTCTTCCTTGGCCCACAGTGGTATGAGGCCGGTTTCTATGTCAAACTCCTCGTCCCCTGGATCTTTTTCATGTTCGTCTCGTCGCCGTTGACGACCATCTTCAGCGTGCTTGAGAAGCAGGGGGCCGGCCTCGTCTTCGACCTGGTGCTCCTGGCGTCCCGCGTGGTCTCCCTCACCATCGGCGGCATGACCGGGGACCCGGTCATCGCGATCCTCCTCTTCTCCCTGACAGGTGCGTTCTTCTGCGCCTTTATGAACCTCTGGCTCCTGAAACTCGCGGGCCTGGACTATCTCAGGGAGTGCTACCTCTGGTGCGCCGACCTCGCGGTCGGCCTCCTGATTGCAGCGCCCCTGATCGCGGCCAAATTCCTCTCCCTGCCTGCCCTGGCCCTCCTTGCCATTGCCTTTGTCGTGAGCCTCGTCTATTATGCACGGGTCGTTGTACGGGATCCGTTTTTGAAAGGGTGGGTTGCCGGATTTTATCAGGAGATAAAAAGATTCATTAACCAGTCGTCACGATAGGGGGGGTGATATCCATGAGGATCGTATGTACGGGGGATTTCTCGGCAAGCGGCGTTTTTTTTGATCAGGTGCAGGCAGGGGAGGAGATCTTCGATAGTCAGATCAGGGCCCTTTTCCGTGACGCGGACGTCTGCCACATCAACCTCGAAAACCCCATCACCGATGCCCCGCCCAGGCAGAAGGAGAGCGGCGGGGCCAACCTGATGGCCCCCCTGAATACGGCCGGGTACCTGAAGGAGAGACATGTCGGCATCTGTACCCTCGCAAACAACCATATCATGGACAGCGGACGTGCTGGTGTCGAGGAGACGGTCAGGCACCTGGAGGAGAGCGGCATCAGGCACTACGGCCTCGGCGGTTATCCCGAATATCTCATGGTCGGGCATGGCGGGACGAAGGTCGCCCTCATCGCCTCCTGCCACCGGGAGGGCCCCATGTGGGACGGGAGGACGCCGGCCCCCTATTATTTCGACCTCAAAAAGATCCGTGCCCTGATCAGGGAAGTCAGGGAGACCGAAGACCCCGACGCGGTCATCTACAACTACCATGGCGGGACCGAGTACAATATCGTCCCCGAACCGAAAAGACGGGCTTTTTTCCACGAGATCGCCCGTGCCGGGGCCGACCTGGTCATCGGCCACCATGCCCATGCCCCACAGGGCATCGAGACAGTCGACGGGCGGACCATCGTCTATGGCCTTGGAAACTTCTGTTTCGACGTCCCGACCCACCACAATGTCTCGTACACCTGCGACTCGTACTGTCTCGGGGTGGAGATCGAGGACGGCGGCGAGATCGCCCTCACCCGGTATTACTACCATATCGACCTGGAGAAGAGGCTGATCGTCATGGCGAACGACGAAGAGAGGCAGGAGTGTTTCCGGCGGCACCTGCAGGTCTTCGACTCGGAGGAGCAGTACAGGCAGGCGTGGTATAAGGACGCGTTCAGGGTCTACTGCACGAACCGCTTCCCGAATGTCTCCCGGTCCTCGGCGGCCGCAGGGCAGACGGGTGGGAACGGGAACTCGATCGAAAAAGGTGCGGTCTTCAGGAAGATGCGGGAGAGGGGGATGGGCAGCGTCCCCGCGGCGGCGATCAGGACGGTGGTGTCTGACCTGAGGCACGAAAGCCTGCGGCCCTTCTTTTTCGGCGCGATCCGCCACCTCATCAGGGAGAAGGCCGGTCACAACCGCTGAGGGCCTGCCGCCCGGATCGTCCGGGCAAGGCCGTCCTCAAGCCCCCACTCGGGCGCCCACCCGAGGATCTCCCGCGCCCGTTCGATGTCGGCGCACGAGTGCCTGATATCGCCTGCCCGCGCCTCCGCGTGCCTGACCTCCACCGTCCTGCCCGCGGCCCGCATCATCGTCTCTGCAAGGGCGTTCAGGGTGGTCGTGCGGCCGCGGGCGATGTTGAAGACTCCTTCGGCGCCGCCCTCCATGGCGCGGAGGTTGGCCCTGACGACGTCGGCGACATAGACGAAGTCCCGCGTCTGCTCGCCGTCGCCATAGATGGTGATCGGTTTGCCCGCGAGAATGCGGTCTGCAAAGATTGAGATCACCCCCGAGTACGGGGAGGAGGGGTCCTGCCGCGGGCCGAAGACGTTGAAGTACCGCAGGCAGACGGCCTGCAGGCCGTACAGCCGCGAGAAGGAGGCGGCATAGTGTTCGCCCGCAAGTTTGGAGACGGCGTATGGCGAGAGGGGTTCGGGGAGCATCCCCTCTCTCTTCGGGAGTTCGGGGCTCTCGCCGTAGACGGCAGAGGAGGAGGCGAGGACCACCTTCCGCACGCCGGCGTCCCGTGCCGCGAGGAGGACGTTCAGGGTGCCGGTGAGGTTCGCCTCGTGGGTGGCGAGGGGGTCGGCGACAGACTTCGGCACCGAGGCGATCGCCGCCTGGTGGAAGACGCCGTCGGCACCGGCGAATATCTCCTGCAGGAGGGGGAGGTCGGCCACGCTCCCTTCCACGAGAGTGACGTCGAAACCCCTGAGGTTCTCAGGGTGGCCTGTCGAGAAGTCGTCGATGACGACGACCTCGTGCCTGTCTCTGAGTGCCTCGGCGATATGGGAGCCGATAAATCCTGCGCCGCCGGTGACGATATATTTCATCGGGAGGTGATGGGGCGCCTGATGACATAGAGGTGACGGTTGGTGTGCCGCCGTCCTTGCCGGGGAGCTGCCGCTCGAAGGTCTTTGACCCTTGGCAGGTCGGAGATCTGCCCTAACAGGATATTTCCATATCCTGTGTTCTCTAACTCACTTCATTCGCACCCGCCATTAGGGTCGAGGGGGATTGGTATTCTTTCCAGAGGATCTACTGCTCTGTCTTCCCCGGTCCAATCCTGAGCGGGGACGACCGAAGGGAGTCGGGAAAATCTTTGATTTTCGAGGTCTGGGGGCGTAGTCCCCTGGTGGGCGGTATTGGGAAGGCGGTGGATCGTCATCTTGTCCGGGGGACTACCGCTCGAAAAACTACGTTTTTCTCATGCTCGCTGACGCTCGCAGCCCCCGTCAGCGAAAACCTTCGGTCAACGACAAAGCATAGATTTGCCAGAACAGGAAAATCTTCGATTTTCCCGTATTTCTCGAATTCCCTAACGCTCGTTTCCCCCGGTACAGGATAGAGGGTAGATGGCAATCTCCCTCTCAAGATGTCCTGTCCTGCTTTCCCCGTCTGATCCTAATTCAGAGGATGACAGAATGGAGACACGAACGTTTGTGACTTTCGAGCCCGTCCCCCGGTACCCTCTTTGAAAAAGCGGACCCTCTCCCAGAATAAAAAAATAAAAAAAGTTTCAGGCCGTTTTCCCGGCCTTCCTGCAGACGACGTCGAGGATGCCGTTGTTGACCGAGTACGAACTCCCTTCCCCGTCGATGTCGGCCTCCAGGTCAATCGTCTCCGTCGCATCGCCGACCGTCAACGTCACCTCGCGGGGCCCGAACTCGGCCGCGACCTCTGCCTCCGGCGGGACCTCTGCCGTGACATAGACGCAGTCCTCGCCCTCGACCACCTCGTAGTCGATGCCGTCGTCGTCCTCGGGCATCTCCTCCTCCCGGTGCGGCGCCCCGCCGCCGGCGATGATCGTGCACCCGATGATCCGCGGCGGTTCGCCGCCTTCGGCCGTCATCTCGCCGAGGATCTTTGCCAGGCTCTTGAAAATTTCGTCATAAGGGTTGTTCGGCATAGGAAACACGCAGCATATACTCTTTCCCGTTCTGTTCCACGATCCCTTTTCCGATAAGGTCTTCGAGCATCGCTTCCACCGGTTCGGCTTCGAGACCGGTGTACTCTTCGAGATCCTGCAGGGTGAGGGTACAGTGGGCAAGGGCCAGCACCAGGTCCATCTCGGTCTCGTTCGAGAGGATCTCCCTGCTGTACTTCACCACATCATTCATCTTGACCTCGATGTCCCGCTCGATCTCTTCGAGGTTTGCGATGAGACTGTCCCGCGTGCGGAGCATCCTGGTGAGCATGAAGAGTGCGGTGAGATATTTCGCCCCCCTGCTCTCTCCTGGCCGGGGAAAAGGGCCCGTCTCGTTCCCCTCAAGCCTGACATCGACCCTGATCTCACGTACCAGACAATAATACTTCCGCCGACGGTCGTCGTGGAACGAAGAGAGGATCTCCTCCTGCTCCATCATCTGCAGATGTTCGATCACCGCCTTCGGCGAGATCATCAGTTTGTCCGAGATCTCGGTGACAAAGCAGGGCTTAAGCCTGAGAAGATCGATGATCCGCCTCCTGTTCCTGTTCCCGAGGATATCAAGGAGGCGGGAGACTTCACCGTTATCGAGCATCCTTACCAGATGTTAGTGTTCATAAAATATAAATGGGGATGATATCAGCTCATCAGCCGGTAGTTCGGGGCCTCGTCGGTGATGAGGATGTTGTGCGGGTGGGACTCGCCCATCCCGGCCGCCGTGATCCTGACAAACATCCCCTTCGTCCTGAGGTCCTCGATCGTCGCCGACCCCGTGTAGCCCATCGCCGACTTGAGGCCGCCGACGAGCTGGTACACGACATCGGAGACATTCCCGACATAGGGGATCGCCCCTTCCACGCCCTCGGGGACGTACTTGGTCCTGCCTATCCCCTTCTTCTGGAAGTACCGGTCCGAGGACTCGCCGCCGCTCATGACGCCGAGTGACCCCATACCGCGGTACTGCTTGTACTTCCGGCCCTGCATGGCGATCACACGACCCGGTGCCTCGTCTGTCCCGGCAAGAAGACTGCCCATCATCACGCAGTTTGCGCCCGCGGCGATCGCCTTGGCGATATCGCCCGAGTACCGGACGCCGCCGTCCGCGATGACCGGGATGCCGAGAGGCCCTGCCACGTCGGCGACGCTGCTGATCGCCGAGACCTGCGGGACACCGACGCCTGCCACGATCCTGGTCGTGCAGATCGAGCCCGGCCCGATCCCGACCTTGAGGCCGTCGACGGTGTCGGAGAGTTCGGAGGCCGCCGCCGCAGTGGCGATGTTCCCCGCGACGATGTCGGCCTTTGCGCTCGCCTTGATCTCGCGCACCGCCTTCACCACATGGAGGTTATGGCCGTGGGCGCAGTCCACCACGATCGCGTCCACCCCGGCCTCGTCGAGCATCATCGCCCTCTCGAAGTCGAAGGGGCCGACAGCCGCGGCGACCCTGAGGCTCCCGTCCGCGTCCCTGTTTGCCAGGGGATAGGCGCGCTTCTCCAGGATGTCCTGCATCGTGATGATGCCGAGCAGTCTCCCGTCGCCGTTGGTGACCGGCAGGCGCTCGACCTTGCTCGAGTACATCGTCTCCAGCGCCGTTTCGGCGGTGACGTCCTCGCGGGCCGTGATCGGCGCCGTCGTCATGATCGAGCGGACCGCCTCTTTGCCCCGGCGGTGGACGATCGCCCTGATGTCGCGGCGCGAGATGATCCCGACAAGGTGGTTCTTCTCGATGACCGGCACCCCGCCGATGCCGTGCTTGTTCATCAGTTCCTCCACCTCGGAGAGGGTGGCGTCAGGCCCGACAGAGAGCACCTCGCGCTCGATCAGATCTTCCGCACGCTTCACCCGGCTGACCATCTCCACTTCCCGCTCAGGCTTCATGTTCCGGTGGATCACGCCGATGCCGCCGAGGCGGGCAAGGGCGATGGCCATCTCCGACTCGGTCACCGTGTCCATCGCGGACGAGACGATCGGGATATTCAGGGGAATGTTCTTCGAGAAGATTGCGTGGACATCGGCCTCGCTCGGTTCGACAAGGGACGCCGCCGGGACAAGGAGGACGTCGTCGAAGGTGAGGGCCGTGGGCACGTTCAGTTTTTCGGCATACATCATGCTCACCTGATCATGGCAAGTGCCTTTTCCACCAGTTCAGGGCGGATGGCATCGGTCCGGTCACCGCCGCAGACCATGCCGCGCACCCCGATGATCTCGGGGTCGATGGTCTTGAGGGTGGTGAGGTCTTCAAATTTCAGCGAACCTGCAAGGGCCGTCGCCACCCCGAGGCTGCGGTTCTGTTCGGTAAAGGTGGCAAGGGCGTCCGCATCCATGAACGAGAAGGTGCTCTTTCCGTCTTTCCTGCCGGTGTCGATCATGGCGACGTCGGCGCCTGCTTCGGCTGCCGCTTCGGCGGCGACGAAGGGAGAGATCGTGCCGAGCCTCTCGTAATCGGAATATGCGGCGATAACGACGGTTTTCTCCGGGAATTCGTCCTTAACTGCTTTCACAACGGCCCTGCTCAGTTCGTAGGCTTTATCCCTGCCGTCGAACATGAGCCCGACCTTGATATAGTCAGCACCAGCGCACGCAGCCCCGTATGCTGCAAGGGCTGCGCCTCCAGGTTTGTAATCAAAATCGCCTATGGCAGCACTGACCGGTTTTTCCGCCATCTCCTTGATCCCCCGGATCACCCAGGGGAAGTTGGCGCCGAGCGATCCTTCGGACGGTTTTTTCACGTCGATGATGTCGGCTGCGAGTGCGGATTGGGCCTCCTCAATACTGCTAGGGCTGACCAATAATCGCATAGGAATTAATGATCTTTAATCCTAATAGTGATTGCGTTGAAGTCATGGAATGTATTCTTGCAATGGACCTGAAAGGCGGTTCTGTCGTCCATGGGGCGAAGGGGGAGCGGGAGACCTATGCCCCTCTCACATGGGGTCTGGCGCGCTCGGCCGAGCCTGTCGCCTACTGCGAGGACCTCGCACCGAAGTACCTCTATATCGCGGACCTTGACCGTATCGAGGGCGTTGGCGATCACGAAAATGTGATCCGGCGTCTTGCCGATATGGTGGATCGGTGCTATGTCGACAGGGGGTGCCGCGGCCCGGCCGACCTGATGGGCGGCGTCGTCAATGTCGTCGGGACAGAGACTGCAGGGGAGGACCTCGCACGTTATCCTGGCTCTTTCCTCTCTGTCGACGTGAAGGGCGGGCTGGTGATCCCGTCGGGAGAGGCCCCGGTCGCCGTGCTGAAGAGGGCAGCTGACCTCCCCTTTGCCGGGTGCATCCTTCTGAATGTCGGGGGCGTCGGGACGGGCTGCGGCCTGCCTGCCGACCTCGAAGAGATCCGGGCCGCCTATCCGGGCCGCCTCCTCTGGGGCGGGGGCGTCGCCGGGGTGCGCGACCTCGACGTCATTGAGGGCGCGGGGTTCGACGGCGCCATCGTGGCAACGGGCGTGCACAGGGGGACGATCCCCCGCGCATGGGTGGAGGAGGGGCGGACATGCTCGTGACCGTCGAGGGGATCGACGGGAGCGGGAAGAGCACGCTCGTCGCCGGCCTTGCCGGCGCCCTTGCCGACCTCGGTCCCGTGGTCACCCGCGAGCCCGGCGCCACCTGGGTGGGCGAGGCGGTGCGGCGCGCGATCGCCGAGAACCGCGACCCCGTCACCGAGTGCCTCCTCTTTGTCGCCGACCATGCCGCCCACCTCACCCATGTCGTCAGGCCGGCCCTTGAGGAGGGGAAAATTGTCATCTCCGACAGGTACTCGGACTCCCGGTACGCGTACCAGGCGGTGACACTGCAGGGGACGATGCCCGACCCCGAAGGATGGCTGCGGGCCGTCCACGCCCCCTTCACCGTCGTCCCCGATCTCACCTTCCTCTGCGTCCTCCCGGTGGAGGCGGCGGTCACGCGGCTCAAGGAGCACAAGGAGCACTTCGAGGAGGCTGCGGTTCTCGCCGCCGTCCAGGCAAACTATCTCCAGTTTGCGGAGGCCGAGCCCGAACGCTTCGTCCTCGTCGATGCGATGCTCGAAAAAGAGGCGGTGCTGGACTTTGTCGCCGCCGAGATCAGGCGGCGGGCCGGGTCACGGCGATAGCCCTTCCAGGATCTCGCCGACCCTTTTTTTGAGGAAAGATCATCAGGATAGGAGAGGGATGGCAATCTCCCATCGGGATTTCGTATTCTGTCTTCCCGGGGCTTATCCTGATTTTGGCGGGGGACCCGCGCTTGTCTCATGAGATATGTGGAGGTTATTCCTCCCGGTCTGTCTCCTCGTCGTCCTCCGGTTCCTCTGTATATTCCGACGTCTGCATTCCGAGGAGGACGAGGACGATGCCGATGAGGGCGAGGAGGCCGCTCACCGTGAGGTTGGCCGTGAGAAACCAGAGGGCAGCGGCCGCGACGAGGCAGGCAAGTCCCACATAGAGCGCTTCACGCGGCATTACGTCCCCTCTGTTTTTTGTCTGTACATACAGGATCGTCCCTTTCCGGGATGATAGAGGTTGCGGGGTTTTCAGTCCCCGATAGGATACCGGACTCGGCCATGGTCTCGTGATGCCCCTCATGCTATCTTTTTCAGCAGTATCTCTCTGAAGGGCGATGATACCCCGGTGATGAGATCATGAAGACCTTCACGGCTGTGCTCTCTGGAGAAGATGACATGTACCCGGATGCCCGGAAGTGGGCACCGTCGGTCAGGGAGAGACGGGGGAAGAGTCGGTAGCAAACCTCAAGGAAGCCACGGAGTTGTATCTTGCCGAAGCCTCACACCTCTGGCGTGAGGCTCGTGCACTCGGTGACAGGTGCACAGATTTTCCGTTAGAAGAGAGAAGAAGGCCCATCATCACGATATTTGAGGTGGCCGGTGGTGCCCGGGGCGTAAGCCGATCTCCGGCGAGACGGTGATAAAATCTTCTCAAAAGAGTATGGTTTCACCGTAAGCGGCCAGGCCGGGAGTCATGTACGTCTCTCAAAAGAGACGCCAGCAGGAAAAGTGGAGGCCTTCGTCTCTTTGCACAGCATGAAAACCTGGCCCAAGCATACGCGAGTGAACATTCTTGTGGATCTCCGAGGTATGAAACCCCCGGCGCAAAGATTACGGGAAAAATTTTCTGATCTAGGGCGGCAAATCCGATCCTCACGCCTTTTCACGCACTCCCCCGATATTCACAGCCACCGCGGCCAGGGCACCCCGAGCTGCACGACGAGGTCGCGGAGTTCGTCGTGGATGCTACGATCAGCCTTCATGAGCACAAGTCCATACACAATCCCGCCGAGGGCGACGGCGGCGAGGACGACGAAGACGTTTGTGAGGGGGATGACAGTCCGGTACAGGATGAGCACGAGGGCCATCGCTCCCGCGGCGAGGAGGATGTGAAGGACCGGGCCGCGTTCGAGACGCACCGTGATCTGTTTTGAAAGATAGTGACGAGCGATGGTGGCGTTGACGACCATCGTTACGAGGGTGGCGACCGCCGCCCCCTCGATCCCGAGGATGGGGATGAGGGCGAGATCGAGGACGACGTTCACGACCGCCGCGGTGCCGGTGGCATAGAAGGACTCCCTGGGGCGGTCGATGGCACTGAGCGTCATCGTCTGAAGGTACATGAAGACATTGATCACCTGCACGAGGAGGAGGATGCCGAGCACCGCTGCCCCTTCGGCAAAGCCCGCACCATAGAAGAAGTAGAGGAGGCGGTCGCCGAGGACCCAGCCGCCGACCGCGACCGGGACCGCGAGGAGGAGGGAGTAGGTGAAGGCGCGCGAGAGGGAATTGGCGATCCAGGCCGGGTGCCGGTCGGCGTGCCAGCGGCTGATTTTTGGGTAGAGGGTCGTGCGGAGCGCCGTGGTGGTGAAGGCCGCGGCGGCGGTGAACTGGAAGGCGATCTGGTAGACACTGACGTCGGCATCGGTCATGAAGTAGCCGACCAGGATCGTGTCGGCGTACGAGAAGATGATCACGCCGCTCGACGCGAGGAAGATCCAGAATGAGAAGGTGCTGAGGTTTCTGAGGTGGCGCCTTGTGAACCATGCCGGTCTGAGAGAGAGGAACCTGAGGTTGAAAAGGCCACCAACGAAAAGACCGGCGACGAACCCGCCGACAAGTCCGGCGACACCATACCCGAAGAAGACGGCGACCACCTGGAGAAGAATTTTTACCAGATTGTTCAGGAAACCTCCGCTCTGGTTCACGCCGACCTTCCCTTCTCCATAGACCCCATTTCCCGTGACGCCGGTGAAGACCCCGATAAACAGCGCAAGCACCAGCCAGAATACTATCCCTTCGCCCTGGAGGGCGTCGATGAACGGTCGGATGGCAAGGAGTGCGGTCACCGAGAGCGCAAGGAGAAGAACTCTCAGTACGAGAAAGGCCGTAAAGTATTCGTTCCGTTCGCTCCCGGCTGAGATCCGTTTGACCGCCGCGCCGCCAAACCCTCCGTCGCCGATGAGATTGAAGATCCCATAGTACGCGAGAAAGAGAGCGTAAGGGCCATATGCGGCCTTCCCGAGCACATGGGTGAAGTACATCGTGGCAGCAAAACCGGCCGCGGTAAGGCCGACCGTAGAGGCGAGACTGATCAGACCCTGCCGCCGGACCGGGTCGATGTTCATGATGCGGGAGAGGGAGCGGGCTTGAGAAACCACAGTTTGATTGTATAGGGAGTGTCTCAATAATAATTCGGCTCTGAGGAGCGTGATCAAAAGACTCCCGGGTCTGAGATCTGATCCGACACGAGAAGAGCAATTCTCCTGATCCGCGTCCATCACGGATCAACAGCACAAAAAAGTGAGGGCTCAGTCACGCCGCAGCGTGACGGTGACCTCGCCGAGAGTGAGAACGTCCACGGCCTCGCCCTCCACCTGGTAGGTGAAGGTCGGGGTGAAGGCGTTCTCCGGGACTGCCACCTCCTCGCCGTCGATGACGACGGTTGCCGGGGGGGTGACGATCTGCTCTGCTGGCAGGGCCTCGACTGCCGCCATGAAAGCCTTTGCCTGCTTGCGGAGGGCCGGACCGATCACTGCCTTGTTGAACTCGACGCCAGCCACCGCCTTCTCCAGCTTCGGCTCGCCTGTCTTCCAGGCGACCGTCGCATTCAGGGCCCGCGCCACGTCGCCGCAGTCGTCGATGGACTCAGGGGCATAGATGTTCATCCTGCCGAAGGGGGCGTTCAGGGCAAGGCCGAGGTCGTGCTTGTACCGCCTGAGTTCGGCCGTCAGCGCGACCACGTGGTCGCCGAGCCCCTCTGCCTCTGTGTCCGCGAAGGCGAGGTCGACCCACGGCTGTTTCAGGACAGAGCCCTCCCTGAACTGGGCCCAGCACTCCTCGGCGAAGTGCGGGGTGTAGGGGGCGAGCATCTTGCAGAGGGCGTCCATCGTGATCGCAAGGGCGCGGCAGGCGCTCGCACGCTCGGGGGCGTCGGAGTAGAGCCGTCCTTTCACGAGCTCGATATAGTCGTCCGCCAGGATGTTCTTCGTGAAGTCCCGGATCGCCTTGAGGCCCTGGTCGAACTGGCAGGTCTCCAGGGCGTCAGTCACCTCGGCAGTTGTCTCCGTCAGTTTTGCCAGGAGCCAGCGGTCCAGGAGCTCGGTCACCGGTGTGTCGTCGGGGACACCCTCGCGTTCGAGCTGGGTGAGCACGAAGCGGACGATATTCCACATCTTCGTCTGGAACCGGGACGCGGCGACGACATCGTTCCAGTTGAACATGATGTCCTGGCCGGTGGCCCCGCCCATCGCGCCCCACTGGCGGAAGGCGTCGGCGCCGTACTCCTTGAGGATATCCTCGGGCGGGATGATGTTGTTCCGGCTCTTGGACATCTTGAAACCGTCCTCGCCGAGGACCATGCCGTTCACCAAGATCTGGTCCCAGGGCCTCTGGCCGGTGAGGGCGACCGCCCTCAGGATCGTGTAGAAGGCCCAGGTCCTGATGATGTCGTGGCCCTGCGGGCGGATCTGCGCCGGGAAGAGTGCGGGCGTGCCGCTCCCGTCCCAGCCGGTGACATTCAGCACCGAGATCGAGGAGTCCATCCAGGTGTCCAGGACGTCGTGCTCGCCGACGAACTCCTCTGACCCGCACTTCGGGCAGGGGTGCTTCGGCCTGTCCACCGTCGGGTCGATGGGCAGGTCGGCCTCATCGGGGAGAACGATCTCGCCGCACTTCGCGCAGGACCAGACCGGGATCGGGGTGGCGAAGATCCGCTGCCTGGAGATGCACCAGTCCCAGTCCATCGACTCGACCCAGTTCTCCAGGCGGGTGAACATGTGTTCGGGGTACCATGTCACCTCTTTTGCGGCCTTCATGATCTCTTCGGGCTTGATCCTGACGAACCACTGCCTCTCGGAGAGGATCTCGATCGGGGTCTTGCACCTCCAGCAGGTGCCGACCCTCTGCTCGATCGTCTCCTGCTTTTTGAGGATACCCTGCTTCTCCATCTCGGCGAGGACCGCCTCGCGGCACTCCTTCGTGTTCATGCCCTCGTACGGGCCGCAGATCGCGGTCATCCGGCCCTTCCGGTCGATGGCCTTCCTCAGGGGGAGGTCGTACTGCTTCCACCAGTGGACATCCTGCTTGTCGCCGAAGGTACAGATCATCACCGCGCCCGACCCGAAGGACGGGTCGACGGCCTCGTCCCTGATCACCGGCACCTCGTGGCCGAAGAGGGGGACCGTCAGGTGCTTTCCTGTGAGGGCCGTGTAGCGCTCGTCGTCAGGGTGGACGGCGACGGCGACGCAGGCCGCGAGGAGTTCGGGCCTGGTGGTTGCGATCTCCAGGCCGTCGAAGTCGAAGTAGTTGAGTTTTGTCTCACGCTCTTCGTACGAGACCTCGGCAAAGGCGATCGCCGTCTCGCAGCGCGTGCAGAAGTTCACCGGGTGCTCGCTCTGGTAGATGTAGCCCGCCTTCAGCATCCGCAGGAAGGAGAGCTGCGTCTTCCCGAAATATTTCGGGAGCATCGTGATGTACTCGTTGCTCCAGTCGGTCGAGAACCCGCAGCGCCGCAGGGTGGCGCGCATCTTCTCGATGTTGCTGAGGGTGAGGTCCCGGCACATCCGGCGGAACTCCTCCCTGGAGACGTCGTTCTTGGTGATGCCGTGGATCTCCTCGACCTTGACCTCGGTGGGCAGGCCGTGGCAGTCCCAGCCCTGCGGGAACATTACGTTGTAGCCCCGCATACGCTTGTACCGTGCAATGAAGTCGATATAGCACCAGTTGAGGGCGTTTCCTATGTGGAAGTTGCCTGTCGGGTAGGGTGGGGGCGTGTCGATGATGAACCGCGGCTTTGTCGAGGTGCGGTCAAAGTAGTTGTCCTCGTCGCGCCAGGTGCGCTGCCACCGTTCCTCCACTTCCCGGAAATCATAGGTCTTTGGGATCGTATGCGAGGATGACATCTTCCCTTACTATTGGTTTCCAAGTTTTTAAATCAATATATGGGTCGCCGAATAGAGTCGGCACGCCCGCCCCTGACTGGAAAGTTCATCTCTTCCCGGTTCCAATAAAAAACTGAATGCATCAGGAGACTGGGCCTGCGCTCGCTGCGGTCCTTGCCGTACTCGGGATTCTGGTAGCCCCGCATATACAGCCCGCGTGGCTCCTTTCCCTCATCGTCGTCCTGGTTTCCGGGGTTCTCCTCCTGATCCGCGGGACGAAGTTTGTCGCCGTCTCGATCATCGTCACCGCGGTGCTCTATGGCCTCGGCCTCCTCTCCCTCGCTGTCTTTGCCTCGACGCTGGCGATCGTCGTCCCCGGCGAGTACGCCTTCCGGGTCACCGGGGGAGGGCCGCGCTCCTATATCCCGTATTTCCTGACCGGGTGCGCGGGAGGACTTCTGGCCATGTACTATGTGGGGGTCTTCTCCCCGCTGACCGTCCTCATCGGTGTCCTTGTCGCCGTGCTCCTCCGCGCCGCCCTCACGGGCAGGGAGGACGCCTTGATGATCGAGGCCCTGGGCGTGGCGATGGCCCAGCAACTCTTCTACGAGATCGGCTATATCGTGGACCTGTGGGTGCTTGCCGTGGCGGCGCTCATCGGCCTGACCTTTGGGTACTTCGCCTACCGCCTGAAGACCGCCGACCTTTCCGGCCTCTTCTCCGGTGCGATCATCGGTCTCCTCCTCATCGTCTTTGCCGATGTCCGCTGGTTCTTCATCATGCTCGTCTTCTTCATCCTGGGCTCCGCGGCGACGAAGTTCAAGTACCGCGAGAAGGACGCCCTGGGCGTGGCGCAGTCCCATGGCGGGGTGCGCGGTTACTTCAATGTCTTTGCAAACGGCCTTGTCGCCACGGCCGGGGCGGTGCTCTTCGGCATCACCGGGCACGAGGCCTTCATCGCCCTCTTCCTGGGGAGCGTCGCCTCCGCGGCGGCTGACACCGTCGCCTCTGAGATCGGGGTGATGGGCGGCGACCCGTACCTGATCACCACCCTGGAGCGGGTGCCGCCGGGCACGAACGGCGGGGTGACGATCCTCGGCGAGGTCGTGGCCACCGGTGCGGCTGTCGTCGTCTCCCTCGCCGCCCTCCTCCTCGGCGTCGCCTCCCTCCCCATCGCCGCCGTCGGGGTCGTCGCCGGTTTCATCGGCACGAACGTGGACAGCGTCGTCGGGGCGACCCTGGAGAACAGGGGGGTCTTCGGGAATGCGGGCACGAACCTCGCCGCCACCCTGGCAGGCGGCGTGGCGGCATTTTTGCTCGCGTTTATGGTGGTCTAGGCTTTTGGATGGCGGGAACTGCTGCTCTCTCTTCTTTCTCAGGGCCGGACAACTAAAAATAGGGACGAAGTGGTTACTCATCCCTCAATTCTCTGAATCTCTTCCCCCTACCAATCCTAAAGAGAGGGTTCGGGGTGATGAAAATCACGGTCTGTGTCTGAAGGGAATGCAGTGAATAGGTGCTCTCCACCGGGGGACTACAGCGAAGGTCTTCGCCCCCTGGCAGATCGGAGATCTGCCGGAACAGGAAGATCTTCGATCTTCCGTGCGTTGCACATCGAAGATGTGCGTGAACAGGGAAATGCTTTGCATTTCCCGTATTCTCGACTCCCTTCGGTCGTCACTCGAAAATCAGAAATTTTCTTGTGCTCACTCCGTTCGCAGCCCGCTCAGGATAGGCGGGGACATGACAATCTTCCTCCCTCGGATCTCCTGTTCACTCTTCCCCGGACCAATCTTAGGTCGGGGGTTCGGGGGCGTTAGTCCCCCGGCCTGTGTTCAGGGAAGGCAATAGATCGTCGCTCTTTCTCGGGTTACATCGCTCGAAAGCCTCCGTCATCTCATGAACCCTGACTCTCGCATCCCTCATCTCGGATAGTGAACGTCTTCCCGCCCCGAAGAAACGGCGGAAAAAACCCGCCCCGAAAAAAAGAGTGATACTCTTTCAGTACCTGTACCACCGGCCCTTCTCGTCGTACTCGCCCACGACCTTCTCCTCCTCGGCCTCCCTGATGTGTCGGGAATAGAAGGCAGCCTTGAAGGCGAGGGCGAAGGGGACGAAGACGGCGATGAAGAGGGCGTAGACGAGGGCGGTCGCCCAGACGCCGTCGGGCCCGAGGATGGCGGCGAACTCTGCCTGGGTCGCGGTGGCATTGACGGCGTCAAAGGCGAAGGTCTCGCCGCTCTCGACGATCGGTGCGAGTTTATCGTAGAGCAGGGCTGTCAGGAGGAAGAGCGCTGCAAAGCCCATGCCGATGAATGCCGCGATGTTCGCCGCATAGAAGAGGAGCACGTTCCAGAGGTCGGTGAAGACCAGGGCCGCGCTCCTCTGGATGGAGGCGAAGACGCCGAGTTCCTCCGTCACCGCCGCGGCGTCGTAGAAGTACGCGAAGAAGGCGAAGGAGAGGGCCACTCCCATGACCGCCGAGCTGATCGCCCCGACTGCGCTCTCGCCGGTGAAGAGGGCGACCGGGGCGGCGAGGAGGAGGAGGGTCACGGCGGCCGCAAAGACGAGGACGATGGCCGGGAGGAGGACCCTGAAGTAGCCCTTCTTCCCTTCCTCCAGGAAGGCGGCGAGGCTCCCGTCCTTCCTGTGCATCGCCCCGAGGGCCCCCGCGACAAAGAAGGGGAGGACGAGGAGGCCGAAGAGGAGGACCTTCCCGGCAAAGAACGTCTCCCCCGAGAACTCCAGCATGAGGTCGATACCGAAGGCCGCGCCCATGATGATCCCGGTCGTCCAGACCAGGGGGACCCTGATAAGGAGGCTGAACGCCTCCTGCAATGACCCGAACACCCGATCACCGGTTCCTGGGCATGGCGACGATCTCGCGCACCTGGAGGTCGAAGAAGGCCGCGGTGTGGGCCGGCCTGATCACGCAGACCGTGTCCGCGCCCGTCGCCGTCCCGCCGACTGCCACAACCTCCTCGTCCACCCTGACCGCGCCCTGGTCCGCGGCGATGAGGCAGCACTCGACGGCCACTTTCAGGCCGACGGCGACGGTCCGGCGGAGGGACTCGGCGATCGCCTCGGTCCGCGACGCGCCCCCGAGTTTCGGCGACCGGGAGATCGCGCGCTCAAGACCGGAGAGGACGTGCGTCCCGGTGACGACCGCGGCCCCTGCCGCCCTGAGGGTCTCCGCGGCCGCCTGGTCGAACTCCCAGACGCCCGGTGCGGAGAAGCCGACGGCATGGGTCACCACCACCAGGCGAAGGCCGGTCCCCTTCATCGCCTGGAGGAAGGCGAGGGCCGTCTTTCCGGTGCAACTCGCCACGATGACGGTGCCGATCCCCTCCTCGCGTGCGCGCTCAACCGCGAAGCGGGCGGCGTCCTCCGTGTTCGCCGCGCCCGGTGCGTCGAAATAATAGGTATTCCTCGTGCTGTATCCCATGGTACCAGATTAATAAGAGTGCAAACGTAAAAGAGAATTGTTATGATTACGCTAGCATTGGCCGGAAAACCAAACTGCGGCAAATCCACATTTTTTAAGGCCGCAACCATGGCGCAGGTCGAGATCGCCAACTATCCCTTCACCACCATCGACGCGAACCACGGCGTCGCCTATGTGCGCACCACCTGCCCGTGCAAGACGCTTGGCATCGAGGGCTGCACCCAGTGCCACGACGGCGTGCGCTTCGTGCCTGTCGCCTTCGTCGACGTCGCCGGGCTCGTCCCCGACGCCCACAAGGGCAGGGGCCTTGGCAACCAGTTCCTGGACAACCTCAGGGAGGCCGACGCCATCCTCCATGTGGTGGACGCGAGCGGCGCCACCGACGCCGAGGGCAACCCTGTCGAGCCCGGCAGCCACGATCCACGGGGTGACGTCACCTTCCTGAAGTTCGAGATGACGATGTGGGTCCACGGCATCCTGGCCAAACACTGGGCCCGTCTCCAGAGGCAGGCGCAGCAGAAGACCTTCGACGCCTACGAGGGGGTCGCCGGCGTGCTCGCGGGCCTCGGCATCACCTACGAGGAGGTCAAGGAGGTCGCCGCCGAACTCGACCTCGACCTGCGCCGGGCGAGCGAGGAGGAACTCGTCCCTCTCTGCGAGCGTCTGCTTGAGATGACCAAGCCTGTCATCTTTGTCGCGAACAAGATGGACATGGCCCCGGACGCGCTCATCGACGAGATGAAGGAGATGGGCGGCATCCCGACGAGCGCGGCGGCCGAACTCGCCCTGCGGATGGCGGCAGACGGCGGCTTCATCACCTATCTCCCGGGCGACACCTCCTTCGCCATCAAGCCCGACGCGAAGCTCAGCACCCCGCAGAGGGCGGCCCTCGAAAAGCTGCAGGGACTCGTGGAAAAATACGAAGGCACCGGCGTCCAGCGAGCACTCAACAGGGCGGTCTTCGACCTCCTCGACCAGATCGTCGTCTACCCGGTGGAGGACGAGCACCGCTTCACCGACAAGCAGGGCCGCGTCCTCCCCGACGCCTTCCTGATGAAGAAGGGCTCGACCCCGAAGGACCTCGCCTTCCGCGTCCACACCGAGATCGGCGAGGGCTTCCTGTATGCCGTCGATGCGAAGACAGGCATGCGGATCAAGGAGAGCACGGAACTGAAGGACGGCGACATCATCAAGATCGTGAGCACCAGGAAGTGAGGGGCCTCCCCTTCCCCTCTTCCCCGGAACAAAACAGATACCTTTTTGATATGCAAGGGGGAACTTTCACCTATGGGCGGCGAGGTCTACCAGGCGCAGGTGTTGCGGAACTTTTTCGACACCATCACCGGACCTGACAGGAACCTCACCCGGATATTCATGTGCGTCGTCTCCCTGGCGAAGCTGCGGATGGAGCCGCCGGAGACGATGGCGCGCCTCATGGACCAGTTGAAGAAGAGCCAGCAGCACCGCGAACTCTCGGTGGACGTCCTCGACTACATGTGCTCGTGCGCGAGCGAGATCGACCTCGTCTCCGTCCAGACTGCCTTCGGCGTGAAGGAGGTCAGGGAGATCGCGGAGTCCTTCGACGGCATCTCGATCGACTCGTTCTGAGGGTAGAGTCATTCCTGAAATCTTTTTTGACTCTGGAGAACTCCTTCTCTGGAGCGCCTGCGCCGGGGGACTACTTCGAAGACCTGAAGGTCTTCTCGACTCCCTCCGGTCGTCTCCCGGATAGGGGTGCGATGGTATTTTCTCTCCTCAGGATATCCTGTTCGCTCTTCCCCCGTCCAATCCTGAATATGGGGGTCCGGGGGCAGCGAGCGTCAGCGAGCTTGAGGACACAGGAGATCGGAGCTCTCCTGAGCAGGCACATCTTTGATGTGCCATGAGCCGAAGGCTTTCGAAGAGCCCCCGGTGGAGGGTCTGGGGAAGGCAGGGGATCCCATACTCTCTGCCATCTGGATCAAGAGAGATAAAGCGATACGCGGAGACTCTAAAAAACGATCTGGGGCCGCACAGAGACCCCACGAAAAAGAAGCGCCTTCAGCAGCTCAGAGATTCAACTGCTTTGCATAGGAGGCGAGGATCTGGATGGGAAAACCCCGGTGCTCGTCGAGCGCCTGCTCGTCGTCGGGCGACGAGATGAGCCCTGCCGCATAGAGGAGGAGGAGGGCGTTGTCCAGGGTGTACGATACCGCGTCCTCGACCTGGTCGGCCGGGAGGTCCATCGCGAGGAGCGGCCTGTCGTCCCCGGAGAATGCCGGCATCCCCTCCGAGACGGCGACCTGAGCCTGCAGGTCGGAGGCACGCTTCTTCAGGATTTCGAGCGCCGTGGCGACGGCCGCCGGGGCCTCCCTCTTCGCAAGCCTCTGCAGTGCCGTATCGGCCCGCGTCACCGCGATCCCGTACAGCCCGACCTTGAAACTGAGGAGGGCCGAGGCGATGGCGTGTCCGGTCGTCTCGTCCAGGCCCGCGAGCCGCGGCCCGACTCTCTCGATATATGCCTCCAGGTACCTTTCTGCCCGTCCCATATCCGTCTCCTCCTTTCTGCACTGATATTTATTTCCTGAGCCTCACCGCGAGGAAGGTGATGGTGGCGGCGAAGAGCACCTGCATCACCGGCCCGGTGGAAAAATCGCCGATAACAAAGATGATCACCGCAAAAACCGGCGCCATCAGGGATACAAGGTCTTTTTTCTCGGTGGAGTAGGCGATCGCCCCGAGGATGAACGCGGCGATGATGCACGCCACCCGCCCGACCGTCCAGAAGGGGTGGGTGACGAGCATCTGGTCGCCCGCGGCGACGATGGCGAGGGTCGATACCAGTATCCCGCCGAACGAAACCAGAGGCACGGCAAGCCATGCCCTGCTGTCAAACCCATGCCACGACATATATCCCATCAGATCTATGCGCCGCACATTTAAAAGGGAGGTGGCGGAGATCATAGTGTGGCGGTTCTTGTCTTTTCCGATGTCCATGCCGATGCGGAAGCGCTCTCCCGCGTCCTCGCCCTGCGGGAGGAACCGGCATTCACGCGGCTCTTCGGCCGGGTCGACACCGTCGTGAACCTCGGCGACCTCCTCGGTCGCGGCTACGCCCCGATCGAGACCCTGCGCCTGGTGGAGCGCCTCGCCGGGGACGTCACCCTCGTCTCCCTCATGGGCAACCACGACCACGCCTGCATCCACGGCATACCGGTGAGCGGCAGCGACGCGAGGAGCGAGACGGCCCACCGCCGCCTGAACGGGTCCCCCCACCTCGACGCCCTCTCCCGCCTCCCTGTCGAGGCGGTGCTCGACGCCACCCTCTTCGTCCACGGCGGCCCCCTCCGCCTCGGCGACGTCCTCACCGAGCAGCCCTTCTGGCAGCGCCTCTCCCGCGTGCCAGGCCCGAGTTTTGCGGGCTACCACTACACGTCGCAGATGGCCTTTGCCGAACTGGAACGCCGCGGCCTCTCCCACCTCTGCTGCGGCCACCAGCACGTCCCCCTCTGCTGCCAGAAAAAGGACGGCCGTATCGTCTCCGTCCCCCTGAGGCCCGAACCCCTCCCCGGCCTGCCCGTCGCGGGGGCCTGCATCGACCTCTCCGTGCCGACCATCACGCGGCTCGGTGCCTGCACCGGAGAGAACCCGGAGTGTGCCGTCACCGACTTCCGCCGCTTCTGGTATCTCAGGCTAGAGTGACGGGCCGGCCCGCCACCGCGGCGAGAGCCTCCTCCAGGCGGTGCAGGCGGTCTGCCTCCCCGTCTGCAAGGGCCCTCTTCCGCGCCTCCGCGCTTGCGAGCGCCTGCCTGTCTCTCTCCTTCTCTGCCTCCGCGCTCGCGATCGCTTCTTCGAGTCTCTGCGCCTCGCCGAGGGCGGTGCAGGCCCGCACCCTCTCCTCCGCGGCGGCGACCCTCTCCCGCACCCCGTCGAGGGCGGCGATCCGCGCGTCCATCTCCTTCGCGGCCGCCCCCGCGTCCGCGAAGAGTGCCAGGTCGTCCTTTCCTTTCAGGACCAGGTCGCCCCCTGCGATCTGCCTCTGCACGACCCCTGCCGCGGCCTCGACGAGGGGGAGAATCTCCTCGCGGCCCGCGTCAAGCGGCCGGTCCAGGAGCGCGGTGCAGGCTTCGAGGGTGCGGAGGTCCTGCTGCGCACGGGCACGCCCCGCGACCCGCTCCGCCTTCCTCATCACCCGCGCCGCCTGGGCCGCCGTGTTCGTGAGGTCCTGTACGGCCCCTTCCTCCTCCTTTTTCAGTCCGGCAAGCCTCTCCTGCTCGGTCATGCAGGCGGCATAGTCCTGGCCCGCCGTGAGCGCCCGGAGTCTCTCCCCGTCCCTGGCGATCGCCGGGTCGGCCGCCTCCAGCCTTTTCCTGAGCGCCCCGATCTCCGCGTCGAGATTCTCAGTCTCTGTCCCCGCCTCCGTGACCGCGGCAAGGCCCGCGCGGGCGGCGCCGATCCGCGCCGTCGTCGCCTGTGCCTCCTTCACCAGGCCGGTGAGGGTGTTGATCTCCCGGCCGATATCCCGGGTGACCCCCCTGACCTCCTTCATCTCCTCCGGGAATACGGCGGCGAGGTATCTCCCCTGCCCCTTCTGGGCCTTCAGGAGGCCGGTGAGGAGTTCGGCGGCCGCCGCATAGAACCCGTCCGCATCGTCAGGGAGGGGATGGGCGGCCTGCTGCTCCATCGCGGCGATGAAGGCCGGGAGAGAGCGGTCTGTCACGCTCTTCAGTTTCGGGTGGACGTCCTCCCGCCCCTCGGCGTCCTTCAGCGTTGCGAGGAGACGGTCGAGGTCCTCCAGCGAGGCCGAGACAGCCGTCCTGCACCTTCCTGTCGCCTCCTCCAGGCCGGCCTCGACCTCCTCATCCCGTGCGTCGAGCCACCCCCCCGCCCTGTCGACGGTGAGCGTGAGACTCTCCTCTACCTCTTTCTTTGAAAAAAGACCCTTGAGAAAGCGGAACATCACCGATCTATCGGTGGCCCGCTATAAAGGGTTTCAGGCACTCAGTCCGAGCAGGCGATCTGCTTGATCCGGTCGACCCCGTGGATCTGGTCGATGACGTCGGCGACACTCTCCGGCACGAGACTGCGCCAGTCCTCGTCCGCCGCCATCCGCCGCCTGATCTCGGTGCCCGAGAGGGTGTCGCGCATGTACATCGGCAGGGTCTGCACCTTCATGCCGCCCTCGGAGAAGAGCCTGATCACCAGGGGGTTGTTCGAGTAGACGACGTCGAAGTACGGCGTCATCGAGTAGACGTGCGAGACCCAGAGGGCGTTCCTGCGGAGGTCCTCGATCGGGATCGCATAGAAGGGGATGCCGATCTCCTCCAGGGCCGCCGCGATCATCATCACCCTCTCGCCCGCGGTGAAGGGGTTCTCGACCTCGTGGGAGAGCTGGGCGCTCCCGACGCCGATGACGATCTCGTCGACCAGGGGGGCGATCCTCGATATCACCGAGTGGTGGCCGTTGTGGTACGGCTGGAACCGCCCGATGTAGAAGGCACGCGTCATGGCCGCCCCGCAAGGGACGCGATGAGCGCGGCGTGCGCCCCGGCCACGAAGCCCGCGTCGATGTTCACGACGGTCAGCACGGAGCAGGACTGGAGCATGCTCGCGAGTGCCGCCTGACCCTGGCCCATGAAACCGTAGCCTGTCGAGACAGGGACGCCGATCACCGGCCTGTCCACGAGCCCTGCGACGACGGCGGGAAGAGTCCCCTCCCGCCCCGCGGCGACGACATAGACGTGCGCCCCGGCAAGGTCCTTCAGGGCCGGGAAGAGGCGGTGGACCCCGGCCGCGCCGACGTCGTAGGCTGTCCGCACCTCGCAGCCCATCTCCTCGGCGACGACACGCGCCTCCTCCGCCACCGTGATGTCGGCCGTCCCCGCGGTGAGGATGGCGACGATCCCGCCGTTCTTCTCGGGCTGTCCTCCCTTCGAGAGGACGACCGCCTGCGCCCGCTCCTCGTGCCTGAACGCGAGGCCGGCCGCCTCAGCCGCGGTCCGCACCGCCTCAGCCTGCTCGGGGGAGACCCGCGTGGCGAGACAGCGCCCTGCAGCGTCGGCATGCCTGAGCATGATCGCCACCAGGTCGGCCGTCTCCTTTCCCTCCGCGAGCACCGCCTCGGGGATGCCGCACCGCACCTCCCGCCCGAGGTCGATCCTGGCGAGTTCCCCCACCTTCTCGACCCTCAGCCCCGATATCCTGTCAATGGTATCGTCGAGGGAGATCCTGCCGGCGGCGTACGCGGCAAGCACCTCTCTCAGGATAGTGTCCGCAGTCATGGTCCAATAGTAAAATATGGGTGCGGGGATAATAAATCACCCACGGTAATGACCTATCTTGTCTACGTGGCCGCCTTCGGCACTGCGGCGACGTTCTTCCTCTGGCTGCGGGACGCCCGGATCTTTTATCGGACCGCCCTCCCCGGCTACAGGCAGGCGGCGTACAGGGGCGTGCTCTACTCGGCCCTCGCCCTCTTCGGGTCCCTGATGGCCCTGACAAACCCGGACCTCGAGTTCCTCGCTCTCGGCGCGGTCCTCCTCGCCCTGTACCTCCAGGGGCGCGTGCCGCGGGAGAAGGTCTGGACAGGCGGGGAGAGCGCCGCGACGCGCTTTTTCGGGAATGTTCCCCGCAGGTAAGATAAGGTCTGAAACGCAAATTTTACGGCAGGAGTCGATCTGATGCTACAGAAACCACGCGGAACCAGGGACTTTCTGCCCGACGAGATGGCGCAGCGGCGCACCGCGGAAGCGAAGATGCGCGAGGCCGTCGGGCGGTGGGGCTACGGCGAGGTCTGCACCCCGACCTTCGAGCACCTCGAACTCTTCACCATGCGTTCGGGCGAGAACATCAAGCAGGAGATGTACGTCTTCGAGGACAAGAGCGGGCGGCAGATGACCCTGCGGCCCGAGGTGACGGCCTCGGTCTCGCGGATGTACGTGAACGAGGGGCGCTCCATCGCAAAGCCCCTCCGCTGGTACTATGTGGCCGACTGTTTCCGGTACGAGCGGCCCCAGAAGGGTCGGTACCGCCAGTTCTGGCAGTTCGGCGTCGAACTGATCGGCGCGGACTCCGCGGCGGCCGATGCCGAGGTGATCATGGTCGCCGACGACCTCCTCCGTTCTGTCGGCCTGGACTACGACCTGAAGGTCGGGTTCCTGGCGCCGATGAAGCACCTCCTCTCCGGCGTGGAACCCTCGCTCCAGAGACAGGTGATGGCGTACCTCGACAAGCGCGACATGGACGGCCTGAAGGGCTGCCTGGAGACCTGCGGGCAGGCCGAGCTCGAGGACTCCCTCACCGGCCTCGTCTCCTGCCGGGACCCCGCGGAGGCCTTCGAGATCTGCGGCGATATCCCGGAGAAGGAGCGGGTCGAGGGGATCTTCCGGATCCTGGACGGCGAGGAGATCGACTACACGGTGAACTTCGGGATCGCCCGTGGCCTGGACTACTACACCGGCATGGTCTTCGAGGGCTTCGCCCACAACCTGGGCGCCGAGAACCAGGTGCTCGGCGGCGGCAACTACAGACTTGCCCAGCTCTTCGGCGGGGACGACGCCCCGAGTTGCGGGTTTGCGATTGGTTTCGACAGGGTGATGGTCTCCCTCGGCGACTACCCCCTGGAGAAGCAGCCGGTCGTCGCCGTCCTCTCCCAGCCCGGCCTCGAAGCGGCGGCCTTCGGGGTCGCCCGGAGCATGCGCGCCGCCGGCGTCAGGGCCGAGGTGAACCTGCTCGGCCGCGGCATGGGGGCGCAGCTCGCGCATGCCGCAAAGAGCGCGGACTATGCCTGCATCATGGGCACGCGCGAGGCCGAGGCAGGGACGGTCACCCTCAAGGACCTTCATTCCGGCGAGCAGCGGGAGATGAAGCTCGACGAGGCGATCGCCGGGGTGAAGGGCGTTGGTGCTCGCTGAAGACCTTGCGAAACAGCAGAAGAGCATCAGCGTCGCGGAGTTCTTCGAGAAGAACAAGCACCTCCTCGGTTTCGATTCCCCGACGCGGGGGATCATCACCACCATCAAGGAGGCGGTCGACAATGCCCTGGACGCCTGCGAGGAGGCGGGCGTCCTCCCGGACATCTTCGTCTCCATCAGGAAGGCCTCGCCCGATGCATATCGGGTGGCCGTCGAGGACAACGGCCCGGGCATCGTCCCCGAACAGGTGCCGTACGTCTTCGGCAAACTCCTGTACGGCTCCCGCTTCCACCAGATCAGGCAGAGCCGCGGCCAGCAGGGGATCGGCATCTCCGCCGCGGTCCTCTATGCGCAACTGACCACGGGCACGCCTGCCGTGGTCGTCTCCCGCACCTCCGCGAAGGTGCCGGCCCACCGCTTCTCCCTGATGATCAGGACCGAGACGAATGAACCCGAGGTGCTCGGCCACGAGGAGGTCGCCTGGGACAGGACGCACGGCACCAGGATCGAGCTGGAGTTCACGAGCACCCTTGCGGCGCGAAAGCGCCTCATCGAGTACCTCCGCTACACCTCGGTCGTGAACCCGCACGCGCGGATCAGCATCGAGATCGACGGCGAGGCGACGACCTTCGAGCGGGTCTCGGCAGAACCGATCGTGCCGCCTCAGGCGATCCAGCCCCACCCGCACGGCATCGAACTCGGCACCCTGAAGAGGATGGCGGCCACGAAGGCCGACGTCACCCTTGACGATTTTCTCGTCGGGAGTTTCTGCCGGGTGGGAAAGAAGACCGCGGAGGAGATCGCGGCGGCCGCCGGCCTCCCTGTCAGGGCGAAGATGGGTGCGGTCGCCCCCGACGCCCTGAAGACCCTCCTTGCCGCGATGCAGTCTGTGCATGTCCCGGCGCCGCCGACGAACCAGTGCCTCTCCCCGATCGGGGAGGACCTCATCGTCCAGGGGCTGGAGAAGGAGTTCCAGCCGGACTTCGTGAAGGCGCGGACCCGCCCGGCCTCGGTCTTCTCAGGCCACCCCTTTGTCGTGGAGGCGGCGATCGGCTATGGCGGGAAACTCGACGCCGAGGGAACGGCGCAGCTGATGCGCTTTGCAAACCGCGTGCCCCTGCTGTACCAGCAGGGGGCCTGCGCGATCACGGCGCAGGTCGCCGGCGTGAACTGGAAGAACTACGGGCTCTCCCAGTCGGGCCTCCCGACAGGGCCTGTGCTCGTCCTCGTCCACGTCGCCTCGACGAACGTCCCCTTCACCTCGGAGAGCAAGGACGCGGTCGCCTCGATCCCGGAGATCGAGAAGGAGGTCACCCTCGCCCTTCAGGACCTGGGGCGGGAGTTGAAGGCGTACCTCGCCCGCCGGGAGAGGAACAAGCAGAAGGATGACCGGGCGCGGGCGGTCTGCGCGGTGATGCCCGCGATCGCCGAGAAGGTGGCCGAGATCACGGAGAGGCCGGTGCCCGACATCTCGGCGATCGAGGGGCGGATCATGCACAGGCTTGTCGCACGGAAGCGGTCCTATGACGGCCGGGTGCTCATCGAAGTGCGCAACCACACGGCCGATGACCTCGCCCTGGTCGTCTACGACATCTCCCCTGACGCCGCAAAGGACGCGGAGCCTGCGCCCGCATTTGCAAGCGACCTCGACGGCGAGTACACGCGGGTCTGGAACTGCGCCCTCGCTCCCGGCGAGGGCTGGCATGTCGTCTACACCGGGACGGGCGGCGGCATGCTCGATGTGCGCGGCGTCGAGGACGCGAAGAAAGTGGTGGTGTACCTGTGAGCACGAAAGAGGAGACTGAGGCCCTCGGCCTTGAAAAACTGAAGGCGATCGCGGAGCGCTGGTACGACCAGCTCATCGACGGCCGGATCCCCTCGATCGCCCTGCCGACGCGGACCAAACAGAACATCGCGTACGACGAGGAGAGCGAGGTCTGGAAGTACGGCGACAAGGAGAGCATGCGCTCGGCCGCCACCGCGAAGGGGGCCGTCCACCTCCTGAAGATGGCGTATGTGATCGGTTTCCTGAAGCAGCAGCTGGCCGAGAACCGGTCCTCGACCTTAAGAGAGATGTACTACATCTCCGAGGGCTGGAAGCAGGCGAAGTTCGGGGCGCAGGACGAGTCCAACAAACTTGTCGAGGACCTGGAGATCCTCACCGACATCCAGCGCGAGGTCTACCACCTCCGTCCCGAGGAGGACGGGGCCTCGATCTTCGGGCCTATCAGGATCCGGGAGAAGACGCGGCGGGGCGTGCGGGAGATCCACTGCCAGGACGACGTGGGCGAAACCGGCTACCAGATCCCGAACAATGTCGACGCCCTCGACTTCCTGGACCATGACGCCAAGTTCGTCATCGCGCTGGAGACGGGCGGTATGTACGCCCGCCTCATCGAGAACGGCTTCGACGACGAGTACGGCGCGGCCCTCGTCCACCTGAAGGGCCAGCCCGCGCGTTCCACCCGGCGGCTCCTCAAGCGGATCAACGAGGAGTTCAAACTTCCGATCGTCGTCTTCACCGACGGCGACCCCTGGTCGTACCGTATCTATGCCTCGGTGGCGTACGGATCGATCAAGGCGGCGCATATGTCCGAACTGCTGGCGACGCCGCAGGCGCAGTTCATCGGGGTGCAGCCTTCGGACATCCGCGACTACGACCTCCCGGCCGACCACCTCTCCGAGCAGGATGTGGCGGCCCTGAAGTCGGAGTTGACCGATCCCAGGTTCGCGACAGACTACTGGCGGGAGCAGATCGGGTTGCAGCTGGAGATGGGGCTGAAGGCGGAACAGCAGGCCTTCGCCGCGCAGGGGCTGGACTTCGTGACGAAGGAGTATTTGCCGGCGCGTTTGAGTGAGATGGGGGTACTTTAGGGTGGCTTTTATGGGAGTGGTCTGATGCATATCTGTTATCTTGCGGATATCAGGTCGATCCATACCAGACGCTGGATTGAATATTTTGCCACTCACCACCAGGTCACCCTTATCACCCTTGATTATCTGGAAACTCCTGAACTTCGTGCTCATCGATCATTTTACGATTCTATCGGCGTTAGCGTCATCACGGTTTCCTATGCTTTTCCCTCAATCGCCCTGGCACCCGTGAGGATCCGGAGCATTCTGAAGCGTCTGGATCCAGACGTTGTCCATGCCCATTATGCAACGCACTATGGTTTCTGCGCTGCCTTCTCCGGCCGCCCCTATGTCCTGACACTGTGGGGGAGCGATATTTTTCAGGATCCGAAAAAAAATCCGCTTTTTAGGTATATGGTCACAAAAGCGTTGAGGGATGCCGACGTGATCACATGCGATGGTATGAATTACCTTCCTGCAATTCACGATCTCGGAGGAGAGGGAAAAGATATTCATGTCATCCATCATGGAGTGAATACGACTCTCTTTCATCCTGGAAAGAGGAATAAGACTCTTTTTGCTGGACTTTTCTCGAACCAGAACGATCCCCTTGTCATCGACATCCGGGGTTTTCGATCGGTCTATAATGCTGAGACTCTGATCCGGGCGGTCCCCTCTGTTTTGAAGGAGATCCCTGATGCAAAATTCATCCTTGGAGGTGAAGGGGAGGAGAAGGCCTGGAATCAGGATCTTGCGGCCTCTCTCGGGGTTGCCAATGCCGTTTTCTTTGTCGGGTGGATCCCCCATGATGAGCTTCCTGCCTTTCTTTCTTCCGCCGATGTATATGTCTCCACGTCACTCTCCGACGGCGGTGCGGTGGTGAGCACGCTTGAGGCACTGGCGGCAGGTCTTCCTGTTGTCGCGACTGATAGCGGAGACCATGCACTCTGGGTCCAGAACGGGGTAAACGGGTTTATTATACCAAAAAAAGATTCTCAAACACTTGCGAGGAAAATTGTTTATCTTCTTCGGAACGAAGATAGTAGGATACGGTTTGGCGCAGCCTCGCGAAGGATTGCTGAGGAAAAAGCAGGATATGATACTCAGATGAAGGAGATGGGCATGATTTATAATTGTCTAAAGGGGAGACAGGCATGAAACTGTTGATCACCGGCGGCGCCGGTTTTGTGGGTTCTCATCTCTGCGATCGATATGTAAAGAACGGGGATACAGTTGTCTGTCTGGATAACTTTATGAATGGAAGTCTGACAAATGTCAGACACCTTCTGGGATACCGCAATTTCAAGTTGATCAACGGCGACATCAGGGACTATGACCTCCTTGAAAAGATCATGCGTGATGTCGACGCCGTCATCCATCTTGCCGCCCAGATCCATGTGGACCGCTCCATCATCGAACCGAGGCTGACCTATGAAGTGAACGTCCTTGGCACTCAGAATGTCCTTGAGGTCGCCAGGGTCTATGACGTGGACAAGGTCGTTCATGCCTCGACGAGCGAGGTCTACGGCTCGGCGCAATATGCCCCGATGGACGAGAACCACCCGCTCAATGCCCCTCATCCCTATGGCGCAAGCAAGATTGCAGCTGACCGAATGTGCTATGCCTATATCGAGACCTATGGGATGAATGTCTGCATCATGCGGCCATTCAACCTCTATGGGCCTCGGCAGAAGGATTCCGGGTACGGCGGCGCTCTTTCCATCTTCACCAAGAGGGCGATGGGTGGCCTTCCGCCGGTGATCTACGGGAGCGGTCTGCAGACGCGGGACTACACCTATGTCGATGACATCGTGGAGGCGTACGATCTCGTCGTGAAATACCCGAATCCCCTCAGAGAACCGATCAATTTCGGGACCGGCGTCGATGTCTCGATCATCGACCTTGCCCATAAGATCATCGGTCTCTGCGGCAAGGATCTTACCCCTGTCCATGTCGAGGAGCGTCCCGGTGAGGTCCAGCGCCTTGTTGCCGATATCTCGAAGGCGAGAAAACTCGGCTGGGAACCGAAATATTCCATCGACGAAGGCTTGAAAAAGTTCATCGAATGGTACAGAAACTACAAGGTTGAAGAATGGGCGAAGCCGAGATGAGGATATGGACGAATTGAAGATACCATACTGCCTTCCCGAGATCGGCGAGGAAGAGATTGCAGAAGTCGTCGATACCCTGCGGTCGGGATGGCTCACCATGGGGCCGAAGACGATCGCCTTCGAGGAGCAGATCGCGGCATATACCGGCGCAAAATATGCTGTGGCCGTGAACTCCTGTACCGCCGCCCTTCACCTCTCTCTCCTTGCCTATGGCATCGGGCCCGGCGACGAGGTGATCACCTCCCCGTACACCTTTGCTTCGACCGGGAATGTAATCGTCCACTCCGGTGCCAGGCCCGTCTTTGCCGATATCCAGCGGGATACCTTCAACATCGACCCAGAAAAGATCAACGAGGCGATCACGTCAAAGACGAAGGCCATCGTTCCGGTACATTTTGCTGGCCAGCCCTGCGACATGAAGGAGATCCAGGAGATTGCAGACGACCACGACCTTGTCGTTATCGAGGACGCGGCCCATGCGATCGGAGCGGAATACCGCGGGAAAAAGATCGGTTCCTTAAGCGATGCCACCTGCTTCAGTTTCTATGCCACGAAGAACATGACCACCGGCGAAGGAGGTGCGGTCACCACCGACGACCAGAAGATCGCCGACAAAATGCGGATCCTCAGGCTGCACGGGATCAGCAAGGACGCCTGGAAGAGGTACTCGGCACAGGGATCGTGGTATTACGAGATCGAAGACTGCGGCTGGAAATATAACATGACCGATATCCAGGCGGCGCTCGGGATCCACCAGTTGAGGAAACTGAACGGTTTTGTTGAGACGCGGCGGAAGTATGCGGAGATGTATTCAACTGGCCTCCGCGATCTCGAGGGAGTGGTGACGCCGGTTGAAAAAAAGGGTCGGAGACATGTCTACCATCTCTATCCGATTCTTCTCAATGGAATGGATCGGGGCGATTTTATCGGGGAGATGGCAAATATGGGCATCTGCTGTAGCGTTCACTTCATTCCGTTGCATCTTCATCCGTTTTATCGAGAAAACTATGGTCTGGTGCGGGGTGATTATCCCCTTGGGGAAGGAGCATACGATCATGAAGTCTCTCTTCCTTTGTATCCAGCAATGCAGGAAGAAACCATTCGTCATGTCATACGATGTGTCCACGAGATTTTGAAATAGATCCAAATCCTCCTCAATACGAGGCAACACTTGAGCAGCAGGATGAGATTCTGCGTTCTTGGAGATCGGGAAGAATAACCCCGGTCAACAAGATCTTCTGGTCATTGAATCGGGAATTGATCTTGCAGATGGCAGTGGAGCACTCATCTTCTGAGTCCTGTGTCCTGGATGTGGGATGCGGAATTGGTGAATATATCCTCTATCTTCAAAAAAAAGGGAGAAAATGTATTGGGGTTGACCCACTGTGGGATACTTCTCTTCTCAGAGCTCGAAAAAATGCTGAAATTGAGGGTCTTGATATCCATCTCTGTCAGAGCCTGGGTGAATCTCTGCCGGTAAAATCAAATTCCCTCGATATGGTCCTTTGTATTTCCACACTCCAGCATGTGAAAGACCCCGTGCAAACACTGTGTGAGATCCGGCGGGTGCTAAAAAATGATGGGTTGATCCTTATCAGTGTTCCTCAGACGGTTAGAAAATCAACATTCAAAAAAATGGGCATTTATACCTGTCATTTTAATATTCGGATCATAAACGATCTGCTGACTCGTTCTGGCTTCGTTGTCCGTGACCTGAAAGTCTGCGGTTTTTTCCCTCCTTTATCCCGGGAAATTCTGAATAAAATGCATCCTTTTGTCGGGGATACAGTCCTACGTTTTTCCGTTCAGATGCTTGATCGTTGTGTACAGTTTACGCCGCACTATGCCTCGAGTATCATCATCCTTGCCGGGGTAAAGAAATGAAAAAAGTCCTGGTTATATCATATTTTTATCCCCCTCTTGGCGGCGTTGGTGTTATTCGGACTTTGAAGTTCACAAAATATCTGCCGGAATTTGGGTGGATGCCCTATGTGCTCACCGTCAAAAACAGGGATCGCTTTTATACCGACTTTGGGAGGGATGAGATCCCGGACCATGTCAGGGTATACCGGGCATGGAACATCCTCAACAACCTCTCAGTCGTGGAAGGTGGACTGAGGAGAATAGGCGTCCATTCGAAGGTTCTGATACCTGATGCATATCTCGGATGGATCCCGATGGCGGTAAAAAAGGGTAAAGAAATAATTGAACAGGAAAATATTGATCTGATCTATGTCTCCGGCCCTCCTTTTTCCTCTGCACTAATCGGAAAACGCTTGAAAGAATTAACTGGAGTTCCTCTTATCATAGATTTTCGAGATGGGTGGACAATTAATCCTTATGGCTCTTCATATTCTCTAAAGGTTGTTGAGCGATTCGATCAGAAATTTGAAAGGACTGTATTGAGTTCCACCGATCATGTAATATTCAACACCGATGAGTTGAGAGACCATTATGTCCGGGCCTCTCCATCTCTCATATTAAAATCCTCCGTAATTAACAATGGCTTTGATATTCAGGACATCCCGGCAGATCCGGAGCCTTTTGATAAATATACAATAGCATATACTGGCTATTTTTACGGATCCCGAAACCCGGAAGCATTTTTGCTAGCCCTTCATCAGATCATTCAAGAAGGAATGATACCAAAAGACAGGATCCAGTTTCTATGGGCTGGGAGGGATGTCCCTTCTATACATCAGATTGTTGACCATTTGGGACTATCGGAAATTGTGCGTTATTTAGGGTTAATCCCAAAAGTGGATGCTGATAATCTGCTATACCGTTCACACCTGCTGCTCCTCATTGAGGGAAAAACAAAAGATTCTACACCTACGTATGCAATCCCTAATAAATTATTCCCATATATTGCCTCTGCAAGGCCTATACTTGCTTTGGTTTCTGAAGGATCATCTCTGACATTTTTAAAGAAATATGCTGACCATGCTCATGTGATCCAGACTGGAGAAATATCTGATATTATCAACGTGATTGTAGATGAATATCACAACTATCAATCAGCATCAGGGAAACAAATCGTTGTATCCGACAGAATCAAGGAGTTCCGGAAAAAATATAATTACGAATCCCTAACTGCATCCCTCTCCCATATTTTTGAGCAAATCACACAATAATATGGTTATGATGATTTTTTATTACACACATAGATGTTCCATACACCAAAACGCGATCTTATCGGGATATATCTCTGTGTTCTAGGAATGGGGAGATAAAATCTCTCTTTTTTGATGATATTAATGCCTGCTCGCTCACATAAAACTGAGATTTCGTTATCCCCGAAGAGCGAAATATGTTTTTTTTCGATGATATTGTGGTTCTGGAATATTAAGGATAGAATTTGATTCATGTTCCAGGGATTTGGAACTGATATTAGGATCCTTTCTTTGCTCACTCTCGCAATCTCTTTTAATGCGTATATTGGATGTTCTAGATGCTCCAGCACCTCTGAGAGAATAACTGTATCGAATGCGGAGTCTTTGATCGGGAGCTGGTAGAGGGAACCATGGACCTGAATTAATCCACCAGTATCGAGTCCAACATACTCCTGTACAACATCACTCATGTAGTTCGCCATATCCCCGGTACCACATCCTACATCCAATACAGAGCCGTACGCATATTTGGCAAGTAATTGAAACCTGAGAACATCACCACGTTCGAGCGGAGCGTCCTGATACTGGTTGAGACTATATGAATCCGTGACTATGTGTCTTTTTTTTGTTGTATCGGTGTGTCCTTGGGGATCGTGTCCGAGACTATGATCGCAGGGGCCTGAGTGACAAGACATCTCCTTTTTCATATACTTCCGTCTCCGAGAGTGTAGATTGAAAATCCTGCTTTCTTCCACGCGGACTTATCAATGATATTGTGGCAATCTAAGACAATTTTATTGTTTAAGCGCGATCTAATATCCGGATTTGATAGCACATCTTTGAACTGGTCGTGTCCGGTTTCTATAATGATGATATCTGTTCCATCGATTGCTTTTTCAAGCGAAAGGAGTGGATATTCGAATTTTTTAACATTTGGATCAAATATGCGTACGCTCCACCCCTCTTTTTCGCAGAGTTTGATCAGTTTCAGCGCTGGCGTCTCCCGTGTATCGTCGACATTTGCTTTGTAGGCGACACCGAAAACTGATACTGTAGGGTTGAGAATGCCGTGATCCTTTAAGATTCTCTTTATTCGGCTGACCACAAAAGATGGCATATTGTCATTGATTTCTCGGGCGGTAGTGATCAGTGTTGCGTTGATGCTGTTCTCCGTGAGAAACCAAGGATCTACAGCAATACAATGACCTCCAACGCCTGGTCCGGGAAGATGAATGTTTACTCTTGGGTGTTTATTTGCAAGATCTATGGCTTCCCAAATGTTAATGCCCATTTCTTCCGAAAGCATTGCAATTTCGTTTGCTAGAGCGATATTGACATCCCTATATGTATTTTCAATGAGTTTTACGAATTCTGCGGTCCGGATATTCGTTTTATAGATTTTTCCTTTTACATACGTACGATAGATATCCTCTGTGAGATCTGCTGAAAACTTGTCGATGCCTCCAATGATCCTGTCGTTCTGAACCATTTCGGAGAGGGTTTTTCCGGGGATAGCCCGCTCAGGGCAGTGTGATAGGTGTATATCTTCTCCTACCTTGAGACCCGAACGTTCGAGAATGGGTACGGCAATTTTTTCGCAGGTTCCTGGTGTAATCGTGGACTCGATTATCACGAGGTTACCGGGGACGAGCACGGATACGATACTCTCCAATGCTCCTTTTACGTATCTGAGATCAGCCATTTTTACTTCTTTATCAAATGGCGTTGGTACACAGATCAGAAAAACATCCGATGGGACCGGATGCGTCTCTGCTTTTAGTTGAGTTTTGTCAAATAAATCTTCTATTCCTGGTTCAAAGAAAGGTACTATTTTATTTTTGATTTTTTTAACCAGATCTTCGTTAATGTCGCAACCGGTAACCTCATAATTCTTCGATAGGAGCAATGCGGTAGGAAAACCGATATATCCCAGACCGATCACACATATTTTCATGATTTTCCCTCGATAATTGTGTCTACAATTCTTTTTCCTGCATTTCCATCCCCGAAGGGATTAATCCATTTTATTTGTTGTAATATCATGGTACGTACGCCTTGTATAATTTTATTTGGATCGGTACCGACAATCATATTTGCCCCAATATGGATCGTCTCCGGTCTTTCTGTGTTTTCCCGAAGTGTCACAGTGGGTACTCCAAGAATACAACTTTCCTCCTGAACACCTCCAGAATCGGTAAGTATGAGTTTGGCATTCTCTTCAAGTTGGAGGAATTCAAGATATCCCGGGGGATCAAACATTATGGTGCCATCTGGGATAGGGATGCCGAATTGATGAAGATTCTTTTGCGTTCGTGGATGGGCTGGGAACAGAATCGGGATTCCATATTCTTCATACAGCATTTTTAACCCCTGGATGATGCCTATAAGTTTCGATTTCTGATCTACGTTTTCTTGCCGGTGTGCTGTTATTAAAAAATAATTGTTTTTTGATATCCCGTACTTTTCAAGTATTTGTGTATCCTTTTTTGAGATATCGAGATTCTGCATGACTGCATCTACGACGGTATTCCCGCAGACAAAGATGGATCGGTCATCGATCCCTTCATGTAAAAGATTGTTCTTTGCAATTTCTGTCGGTGCGAATAAGTAATCTGAAAGATGATCTGTGATTACTCTGTTCGTTTCTTCTGGCATGGACCTGTCAAAACTCCGCAGTCCTGCTTCAATATGTCCAATTTTAATCCCCATTTTGGAGGCGACAAGGGCCGCAGCCAATACGGTGTTGGTATCGCCCTGGACCAGTATTATATCGGGTGTGTTCTTGATAAAAATATCTTCTATTTTTTCAAGCATTAATCCCGTCTGTCTTCCATGGGTTCCAGATCCCACGTCGAGGTTATAGTGTGGATTGGGTAGATGTAATTGATCAAAAAAAATTTTGTCCATGTTATACGAATAATGCTGTCCTGTGTGTATGATATAAAAATCAAGAGATCGGCTTTGCAACTGGCGGATCACTGGTGACATCTTGATAATTTCTGGTCTGGTTCCAAGAATAATGCTGACTTTCATTTTACTATTATTGTATTTTGCTGCCTATATTATTACGCGTGATCAACTACTATCTGTAGTAGATCGATCCCATATGCCAACTCATTTTCTTGATTGTGATGATTTTAGAATGGGTGCATCGTAAGATGATTTTACCTATTATGAGTCAAAATTGACGATTGCGAGGCTAATTAATATTCCTTTGTCTATTTTTGTTAGTTGTGGTAATATATCCTTTTCTCCCTTTGAACCATTCCGAAACTCCAAAATCTTTAATCCATTTTCCGACTATTATAGTGTGTGCGCCCGGTTCGTTGTTGTATCCTTCATTTTATGGGCATTGATCCTCTGCATCGGCAGAGTATCATCAGCTTATTCTCGACAATATCTGTAACGGCCATTGGATTTATAGCAACGATGTACTTCGCTCATACTCTGGGTCCGTCTATTTACGGTATTTACTCTTTATTTCTAGCATACTATTCAATATTCACTCTTCTTGGAGACGGCGGCTTTGGCGGTGCTGCCGTCAAGAGGATCTCAGAGGGGAAGGAGCAGAACGCTCACTTCACCGCCTTCCTCTTCCTCAGAATCACCTTCCTTGCCGTCTCAGCAACGGCGGTACTCGCCCTTTCCGATTATCTCATGACGGAAGGAGCAACAGGCATGGTCCCCTGGCTCATCCTCGCCCTCATCGTCGGTGTCTTCCTCGGTGTCACGGTGAATGGTGTTTACGGCGAGGGAATGGTCGGCGTCAACCAGACCTCCAGCCTGCTGAATAACGTCGTCAAGGTTCTCAGCCAGGTTCTCGCCGTATTCCTCGGTTACGGGATCGCCGGACTGATCGGCGGTTTTGTCGCCGGGATGATCGTCGGCGGCCTCTTCTGCCTCCGCTATCTCCATCTCCGTCTTGCTCGCTTCACCGCTGCCCACCTCAAAAACCTTCTCACCTTCTCCTTCTGGATCTTCCTCGCCTCCAGTGGCGCCACCGTCTTCTCATACGCCGATACTGTCCTCGTCGGCTATTTCATGTCCTCTGCCGATGTCGGCATCTACAGGATCGCCTTCCAGTTCACCGCTGCCGCCACCTTCACGACGACGGCACTCCACACCACTCTGTATCCGAAGATCAGCCGCTGGCACGCCGACGGCGCCCTCGACCGCGTCACCCTCTCCCTATCTCGCGCCGTCACCTACTCCCTCCTCCTCGCAGTCCCGGTGGCGGTCGGGGGATGGATCCTTGGCGACCGCCTCCTGTACTTCTTCTATGGTGCGGGCTTTGCCGAAGGGGCAGCAGTACTCGGCATCCTCCTCCTCGTGCAGGTGGTCAATGTCTTCATGTACCTCCAGACCATGTGCCTCAATGCCATCGACCGCCCGAGGGAGTCCTTCTATGCCACCGGGACGGCGGCGGTCGTGAACATAGTCCTCGACCTCGCCCTCATCCCCCTCTTCGGGATCGAAGGGGCGGCGATTGCCACCCTCGTAACGATGCTCGTCAATGCAGGGATCGCCAGATATTATCTTTCGAAACAAATCCCGGTAAAACTCGAACGTGGTCCTGTCCTCCACATCCTCCTCGCCGCCGGAGCGATGGCCCTCGTCGTCCTCCTCTACCGCCTCACAATCCCCCTCACAAACGTCTTCATCGTCCTTGCCGCCGTCGCCCTCGGCGGCCTCGTCTATGGCCTCGTCCTCCTGAAGGCAGACCCCGGCCTCCGCGACGAGATCCGGGACCTTGTCGTGCAGCTCGGCGCGCCCTGGCCGCGGTGGTTGTGATCTGCCGGAGGAGAGATGCAAAAAATCTTTCGGCAGTTTACTCTTTTCCCGGGATCTGTATTTACCTGATAATTTTCTGATCCTCTGTGAACTGCTTTCTCAATCAAACTTTGATATGATATGGCCCTGGAGATCCGCATGAATCGACACCGTTCTGTTCCTGGGAAGTTCAGCAGAGTATGACCGGAATCGTTAATATTCCAGCAACAGAATGGAATGCATGGCCGGAACAGTTGACACCATTCCTGGAACCTGGGAAGTGCAACGGATCCTTGAGGTTCTCAGGCAGGCAAAGCCTGATCTCCTGAGGAAATATGGGGTCAGGGAGATCGGTGTCTTTGGGTCCTATTCCCGAAATGAACAGGTCGAAGGGAGCGATGTGGATATCCTGGTCGATCTTGCACATCCTATCGGGTGGGATGTCGTGGACCTGCGGGATGACCTGGAACATCTTCTTGGTCTCAGGGTCGACCTCGTCCTGAAAGGCGGGATCAACCGGCGCAAAAATCTGAGGAGATCCATTTCCCGGGACCTCGTCTATGTCTGAGCGTGAAATCACCTTCTTTCTCGACGATATTCTGGAAGGCATCGGTGCCATTGAAGAATATATCCGCGGTCTCTCTGAAGAGGAGTTCGCCACTGATCGAAAGACCTTTGATGCGGTGATCCGGAATCTTGAGGTGATCGGTGAGGCCTGCGGCAATATACCTGACGCTCTCCGGGAGCAGTATGCCCAGATTCCCTGGCGAAAAATTGTCGGCCTCAGGAATGTTGTCATTCACCATTACTTCGGTGTTGACCCTGAGACGGTCTGGTTCATCATCACCCGGCAACTCCCTGAACTGAGAGATCAGATTGAGACGATGCGGCGCACCTTGAAGCCTCCAGAGAACGAGTGATATTTCGAGGTTACTGATGCCTCTCTGAATTCCTGTCATCAGGATGACATCTCACCCGACCATGGCATCGTCTCCTTATCGCAACCCTCTTGCCCTCCTCCTCCCTACCCTATCCTCAGCATGAAGATCCTCACCGTCGTCGGGGCCCGCCCCCAGTTCATCAAGTGTGCGCCCGTCTCCAGGGAACTGCGGAAAGAGCACGAGGAGGTCCTCGTCCACACCGGCCAGCACTATGACCGGGAGATGTCAGACCTCTTCTTCGAGGAACTCGGGATCCCGCACCCTGACCACAACCTGGGCATCGGTTCGGGCACCCACGGCCACCAGACCGGGGCGATGCTCGCCGCGATCGAGGATCTGATCCTGCAGGAGACGCCAGACTGCGTCCTCGTGTACGGCGACACGAACTCCACCCTTGCAGGCGCCCTCGCGGCGGCAAAGCTCCATGTGCCTGTCGCGCATGTCGAGGCAGGCCTGCGGAGTTTCGACCGGCGGATGCCGGAGGAGATCAACCGCGTCCTCACCGACCACATCTCCACTCTCCTCCTCTGCCCCACACAGACCGCCGTCGAGAACCTGAGGTCAGAGGGAATCACCAGAGGCGTCCACCTCACCGGCGACGTGATGGTCGACGCCCTCCTGGAGCACACGCGGGTGGCGCAGGCCTCCCCTGTCCTTGCCGATCTCGGCCTCTCCGCGGGGACATACCGCCTCGCCACCGTCCACCGCGCGGAGAACACCGACGACCCGGTAAAACTCGCCGCGATCATGCGGGCGCTCGGCGATATCGGCGACGTCGTCCTCCCCTGCCACCCGCGGACCGAGAAGATGCTCAAGGGTTTCGGCCTCTATGAGGAGGCAAACCGCCGGATCACGTTCATCAAACCTGTCGGCTACCTGGAGATGCTCGCCCTTGAAAGCGGCGCACAGACGATCCTCACCGACTCGGGCGGCGTCCAGAAGGAGGCCTATGTCCTCGGTGTCCCCTGCATCACGATGCGGGAGACGACCGAGTGGGTCGAGACCGTGCAGGACGGCTGGAACATCCTCGTGGGGAGCGACCACGACGTGATCGTGCGGGCCGCCCGCGAGTTCGTGCCAGAAATTGAGCGCTCAGATGTCTTCGGGAAGGGCGACGCGGCGTCGGCGATCGCGAGGGTCATCGGGCAGATGGGAGTATGAGGGGCGGCATCAGTGCCGACTCCCCCTATATTCGCAAAAATAACATCAATAATCGCTATTTGTTCTGGAGATGAAAGAAGGGATCCTGCAGGCCTGCGGTGATCACCGCTCCACCGCTTTGATATGCCTGTCCGTCTCCTTCATCAGGCCCTCTTTCCCCTCGATCCTGGCCACCTCCTTGACCACTTCGAGGGTGTGGACCATCTCTTCGAGGAACGAGAGTATATCGGCAGGGAAGACATCGATGCCATATTCGTCCAGGATCGCATCCGCGATCTGGCGGTGGTCGAGGCCGGTCTCCCTGTATTCGAGGATCGTCTTTGCAAACTTCTTCTCAGGACACCCGCAGTTCGGGTTGTCCCTGCACTTGCAGGCGAGAAAGTCCCGGTGGATATTGAGGAGTTGCTCCCGCACGCGGGTATCGAGGGCGCGGTTGCCCATCGCCGGGGCGACCGCTTCCAGAAATGCAGTGTTGAAGACCCGGTCGGGGAGGCGGACTCCCGTAACTCGTTCAATCTTCCTGCTTGCGCGGAACCGGGCCTTGTCTGCGATCACGTCCCTTCACCGGGCTCTTCGTCGAACTTCTTCAGGGACTGCACGGCCTCCGACATCGTCTCGATCTCGGTGAGCCACTCGTCGAAGACGGTCGGGTCCCCCTTGCTCTTGAGGTAAGTGGCGCTCCACTTGCCTCCGTTGATGATCTGTGCGCCGAGTTTTGCCGCCATGTCCAGGGCGACCTCGGGTTCGTCGTCGGCCGCCTTTCTCCCGTCCTTGACGAGAGCCTTCGGATCGGCCTCATAGTCGCCCTCAAGGAATGTCCTGCAGGATGCAAAGAGCGCAAGCAGAGAGATCTGCACGTCTCCGACGATATCGACGAGGGGGTCGTCTTCAGGGAGGCCGGCCATCACGATATTCTCGACGCCCTCGAGTTTCTCGAGCGCATCTTCCTTGCTGAACCGCTCGTTCTGGTAGAGTTTCACGATCTTCAGGACCGAGATGGTGACGTCCTCGACAAAACTCTGGAGGGTCTGGAAGCCCTGCGGCATCTCCTCCTCGTCGTCGCCACCCTCGAAGTCCGCCTCCCTGAGGGTGGACAACCAGTTATTCCAGCGTTCTTCGCTGTAGAAAATATAGAATAACTTCATTGGCTCCTGTTCTTTTGCGCTCTTCTTTGCCATTCCCATAGAGATAGAATACCTCCAATTAAAGAATTTTCTATCCGGGAACGGCGGCTGCACATGATTTTCCGGCCGGCAGGAGGGGGGCAAGCGCTTTATCTGATGTGCGAAAAGGGTTTTGTATGAAGATCGCCGTAGCAACCGATGGAGAGGGCGGCCTTGACGCCGTTGTGGCCACCGATTTCGGCCGTGCCGACACATTCACTTTTGTCGAGGTGGAGGGGGGTGCGATCGGCACGGTCGAGACCGTGGCGAACGATGCCTGCCGCGTGGCACAGGGGGCCGGCATGGCCGCCGCCGATCAGATGATGAGAGAGGGGGTTGACGCCGTGGTCGCCGGGCACTTCGGCCCCCATGCCGAGGAGATGTTCGGCGAGGAGGGGATCATAATCGTGCTGATGCCGAAGGTGATGGCGAAAGATGCGGTGGAGCGCTATCTGAAGGTGGCCTGAACTGTCTCCACCCAATCTTCATCTGAGATCAGCGCCCACCAGATGGCATGATTCCCGACTGCCTCTGCAGTTATCTCCGTGAGCATGCCCCTCTTGTCGTCGCCCTCTCGGGCGGGACCGACAGTGCGGTCCTCCTTGCGGCGGCGGCGCGGGCCGGCGTCAGGACGGCGGCGGTGACAGTGGAGACCGGGCTTGCGGCCCCGGCCGAGGCCGGGATTGCGGCGAAGGTCGCGGCCTCCCTTGGCGTGCCCCACGCGGCGGTCAGGGTCGAGATGCTTGCCGTCGACGCGGTCAGGCACAACACCGCTGAGCGGTGCTATGTCTGCAAGAGGCTGATGATGGAGGCGGTCCTCGCGTGGGCGGAGGAGCACGGCTACGCCCATGTCGTCGACGGCACCCATGCGGGCGACGACCCGGCAGACCGTCCGGGCCTGCGGGCCCTCCGCGAACTGGGGGTCGAGAGTCCCTTTGCGGCCTGCGGGATCGGCAGGGAGGAGATCGTCGCCATGGCCCGCGCCTTCGGCGTGCCTGTCAGGCCATCCTCCTCCTGCCTTGCGACCCGCCTCCCTGTCGGCGAGGAGGTGACGCCCGAAAAACTCGGGCTCGTCGGCGAGGCCGAGGCCATCCTCAGGGAGAGGATACCCGGCCGCGTGCGGGTGCGGGTGCAGGGGCGCTCGGCCAGGGTCGAGGTGCCTGCCGGGCACGAGGACGAGGCACGGGCGCTCATCGAGCGTGTCCGGGCCATCGGTTTTGACGACGTGACGATCAGAGGTGTGTAAATGGGAACGGTGCTCCTGCGTTTTGGCGAACTTTTCCTGAAGAGCGAGGCGGTCAAGAAAGTCTACATGCGGATGCTCAGGCAGAACATCGACCTGGCCCTTACGGCCGCCGGGGCCGAGCACGATATCGAGGTGCGACGGGACCGTATCCTGGTGCACGGCCCTGACGTCGATGGGATCGCCGGTGTCGTCTCCCGGACCTTCGGGATCGTCGATGTGGCGGTCTGCACCCGGACAGGGACCACCATCCCCGAGATGGGGGCGGCGGCCCTGGAGCGGGCGCGCCGCCACCTGCGGGCAGGCATGAGTTTCGCGGTCCGGGCGAAGAGGGAAGGGGTGGAGGGCTATACGAGCCCGGAGATCGGGGCCGAGGTCGGGAGCGTGATCTATGACGCGATCCCTGGCCTCAGGGTCGACCTCTCCCATCCCGACTACGAGGTCTTTGTCGAGGCGCGGCCGTACGGCGGGCTCGTGTACGACGAACGTATCCCGGCGCCCCGCGGCCTGCCCTTCGGGACGCAGGACCGGGTGCTCACCCTCCTCTCCGCCGGGATCGACTCGCCTGTCGCGAGCTGGCTGATGATGCGCCGGGGCTGCACGGTCACCCACCTCTCCCTGGACGCGGGGCGCTGGCAGGGGGAGGCGGTGCGGGACGCGGTCATCCGCCACCATGCCGTCCTCTCGACCTGGTGCATGGGCCGACCCCTCGACCTGGTCGTCGCGGATATGGAGCCCTTCTTCGACGCGATGACGGCGTCGGGGGAGTACCACTACCGCTGCATCCTCTGCAAGCGCTTCATGGCCAGGATGGCCGACGCCGTCGCCCGGAAGGAGGGGGCGCTCGCGGTCGTCACCGGGGACAACCTCGGCCAGGTGGCGTCCCAGACCCTGGTGAACCTCGGGGTGATCGAGGCGGCGGCGACTCTCCCTGTCCTCCGCCCCCTTCTCACCTACGAGAAGGCCGAGGCGATCGATCTCGCCCGGATGATCGGCACCTTCGACGACGATGCCGGCGACCTCGCGTGCCGGGCCGTCCCGAAAAAACCGGCGACGAAGGCCGACGTCACAAAGATCGAAGCTGCGGAGGAGAAGATCGGGGTCGACGACCTGGTGGCCGCGGCGATGGAGACTCTCAGGCGGGTCAGGGCGAAGAACGGGAAGATTGTCGGCGAAGAGGAAGGGGCCTGAGGAGTTTCTTCACTGCGTAGCGGAACCGGGATTTTTTCCTCCCTCCCACACCATCGCCCAGTTCCCCACCTCTGTCCCGGGGACGACGGTGTGTTCGATCACCCGAAAGCCGTAGTGCTCGTACAGCGCCACGTTCTGCTCGTTCTGGGTGACGAGATGGCAGGGGAGTCCCTCCCTGTCCAGGCGGTCGAGCATCGGACGGATAAGGCGGCTCGCATGCCCCTTTCCCTGGAAGGTCGGGTCCACGCCGATGAAGAAGAGATAGTGGTGGGGGCCGGGCATATGCCGGCGGTGGAGGCCGTCGACGTACTCCGAGAAGGAGATGATGCGTTCCATGGCCTCTTTCCCGACTCCCTTCCTGAACCGGAAGAGCCCGGCCCGGAAGGCCCTCCAGAGGGTGATCTCCACCTTTTTTGCGGGGAGCCAGACCGCGACGCCCTCCAGCCGCGGCGATGTCGCGTAGACCTCCCCGTAGATCAGGCCGTACCTGAGCAGGAACTCGAAGTGGTGACGCGCGATCGTCCCCCGCGTCCCGTCGTCGGGAGCGAAATAGTCCATCTTCGGGTCCTGATCGAAGGCCCGGGCGAGCATTTCGGCAGCAGGGCCGACCTGATCCTTTTTCAGGCGCAGAAGGTCGCCGAGGTCTGCCGGCACGGTGATCCCCCCATGGCATCATGGAATAGATTCTGAGATGTTATGGTTTTCTGCCCGGGGGTGCTGGCCTCGAAAGCCCTCGTCTTCTCGACTCCCTCTGGTCGTCCCCGACTCAGGATAAACCCCGGGAAGACAGAGCAGAGATCCTGAAGGAGGAGGTTACCATCCCTCCCCTATCCTAATGGTGGGGGGACCGGGGGTGCGACCGAAGGGAGCTTGAGAAAACGGAACGTTTTCGAGCGATGCCCCCCGGACAAGATGCCGCTCCACCGATTTATCCCTGGAGATAATGCCTTCCCATGTTTCTCCCGGGATTTTCTTCGAAGCCTTCGTCTTTTCAAGTTCCCTCCAGATTTCCATAAGACTCTATCCGGAACAATGTGATAGAAAAAAAAATGTGATAGAAAAAAAGAACCGCACCGACCCCTTCAGGGCCGGCACTCTATCCTATCCTTACGCGGAGACGGAAAGCCCGTTCTCCTCCGCGATCTCCAGGTACGCGGCGGCGAGGTACTCCACCTGCGCCCGGGAGAGGCCGTAGGTGTTGAACTTCCAGACCTTCGTCGCCCCGGGAATGACGCCGACGATCCCCTTCTTCTTCAGCGCGGAGGAGAGGAAGAAACCGCGTTTTTTGTGGGTCTCGGCCACCCGATCGAAGGAGGCGGTCGTGTCGACGCGGGTCAGGGTGTGGCGCCGCGGCATCTCGGACCTGATCTCCGTCCCCTCGATCGAGGCAAGGGCGTCGACGAAGAGCGTGCCATTGGCAAGGTGCTCCTCCCAGTGGTTCACCCGCTCCTGCACGTGCGGGAAGGAGGCCATCATGCCCATGAGGGTGACGCCCATCAGGGTGCAGCCCATCATCTCCACCTCCTTCAACCCGAAGGTCCGGCCCGTGACGTCTCCCTTGATCGTCGTCGTCCTGAAGACCTCGTCGGCACGCTCCGCGGTCGTGGCGAGCACGCCCGAGGGCGCCGGCGCCGCCATGCTCTTGTGCCCCGACCCGACGACGAAGTCGACGCCGAGCGCTTTCCCGTCCACCGGCAGGATGCCGACCGTGTAGGCGCCGTTTAGGAGGACGGGGACGTCGTACTGGTGGGCGACGCGGGCGATCTCCTTCACCTCATGGAGGTTGCCGTACTGGTAGTCGACATGGTCGATGAAGAGGAGGACAGGCGGCCGCCCGAAGGTCCGCACCGCCTCTTCGAGTTTCTCCGCCGCCGCCTCGGCCCTGATGATATTCTTCCCGTCCTTCGGGATCTCCAGGGGCACGCCCCCGGTGTTCTCGACGGCCAGGAACTCGGTGTAGTGGGAGAGGCCGGTGAGCATCACCGGGTCGCCCTTCTGCACATAGGTGCCGGCGACCGCCTGGAAGCCGCGCCTCGCGCCGGGCACGACCCGCGCCTCGTCCATGCCGACGAATGCCGCCAGGTCGTCGTGGAAGACGTTGATGGCCGGCTTTTCGATGTAGTCCAGCCTGAAAGGTTTCCTGCAGTTGTCGCAGACCGAGTAGCCGTCGCCCCAGGCGATGATCGCCTTCATCGCGTCCGCGGTCAGCCTGCCGCCGGCCTGGATCGGGTCGATATTGATGGACATCTCTTCGAGGTCGCGTGCCTCGATATCGGCCGTGCACTTCATCGGGCCAGCTCCTGCTCAAGAGTATTGATCTGTTTTTTCAGTTTTTCCAGGGCCTTTGCGGCCTTTGCCCGCTGCTCCTCGTCGAGATCGTGAAGGGGCGCCGTCTCCCGCATCAGCACCCGCAGATCGGTGAGGAGGAACATCGCCTGAAATATTGCGTCCACAGCCCGCTGTGTCACAGAATCACCACCCTCATATTGTGCACCCGCTATTAGATAGTGGTGACGCTCCCCTTCACTTTCAGGGTCCGCCGGAGAGCTCTATATACGACCGGCAGATGAGGTCTTGATAAAGATGAAATTCGTCCATATTGCCGATACGCACCTCGGCCTTGCGGCCTTCAATAAAATCGACCCCGAGACCGGGATGAACCTGCGGGAAAAACTGGTCTACGAGAATTTTCTTGCGGCCGTCGACATGGTCATCAGGGAGAGGCCCGACGCCGTCGTCCACGCGGGCGACCTCTTCCACACTGTCAGGCCGAAGACCAGGGCCTACACGACAGTCCTTGAGGCCCTGGACAGGCTGCAGGACGCGGGCGTCCCCCTCATCCTCATCGCCGGCAACCACTCGATGGCGAAGACCAGGTACACCGAGTCGCCCTTTGCCGTGCTCGCATACCATGGCGCCGAGGTCCATGCCGCGTACCGGTACAGATACGAGAGGGTGGAGGTCGGCGACACCGTCTTCCACCTCATCCCGAACATGCTCGAAGCCGGCGATTACAGGGTCGCCTTCGACGGGGTCGACCTCTCTCCCTCATCGGCCAATGTGCTGGTCACCCACGGCCTCGCGAGCATGGTCGCCGACAAAAAACTCCACACAATAGCGGAGCACGAGATCGACAACACGATGATCTCCGACGACTTCGACTACATCGCCCTCGGCCACTACCACGGGCAGATGCAGGTCGGCAACCGCGCCTGGTACAGTGGGTCCCTGGAACACTGCACGTACGGCGAGATCCATGACAGGAAGGGGGGCCTTGTCGTCGACACGGCGACGGGTCGGGTCACGCCCCTCCTCCTCCCGAAGACACCGATGTACGACCTCGGCACCCTGGACTGCGCCGATCTTTCGGCCGGCGGGGTCGCCGACGCGATCGCCGGCGCGGTGGAGAGGGTCGCCGCGCCCCATGCGATGTGCCAGGTCACGGTCGCCGGTGTGGGGCGGGAGACGCTCCGCGACCTCGGGCGCCGCGGCCCTGCCTGTGCCGCCGACCGCCTCCTCGACCTGAAGGTGAGGGCCGAGGTGGCCGAGGAGGAGGTTCCCCGCCTTGCCGGCGGCGACCTTGCCGGCCTCGACTATGTCGCCGAGTTCGGGCGGTTCCTGGGCGAGAAGCACCTCCCCCCGGAGAGGGAGGCGTACGTCCTCAAAAAGGGGCAGGAGGTCCTGAAGACGGTGATCAGGGAGCGCCAGGAGGTCGACGATGCTCCTGCATAAACTCGTCCTCCGTAACTTCAAGCGTTACCGGGACGAGGAGATCCTCTTCCGCGACGGGATCACCGGCATCGTCGGGAACAACGGCGCGGGCAAGAGCACGATCACCGACGCCGTCCTCTTCGCGCTGTACGGCGTGCAGGGCGGGGTCGACGGCGAGTACGTCGTCTCCTCCTTTGCCGGCCCGAAGGAGAAGTGCGAGGTCGTCCTGGAGTTCTCGGCCGGCGGCGAGGAGTACGTCGTCCAGCGGACCTTCAGGAAGACCGGGAGTTCCACCCAGCACAATGCCTCCCTCTTCATGGACGGGGGCGAGAAGCAGCTGGCCGAGGGGGTGAGCGCTGTCGCCGCGGAGGTGCTGCGGGTCCTCGGCATGGGGCCGGCCGACTTCAGGAGCACGGTCTTTGCCGCCCAGAAGGACCTGCTCGCCCTCCTTGACGAGAGGCCGGCGGCCAGGCGGGAGTGGTTCATGAAGGCCCTCGGCATCGACTACCTGAAGGACGAGGGGCAGGCCGCCCTGAAGGGGGAGATCGACGCCGTCGAGGCGGCCATCAGCCGTGCCGAGGGCGCCCTCTCCGTCCTCGACGAGGAGGCGCTGGAGAGCGGGATGGAGATCTGCCGGGCAGATAACGACGCCGCCAGGGCCGGTATGGAGGCATGCACCGGGGCCCTGGTCTCCCTCTGTGCGGAGAGGGACGCGGCCGGTGCCGACCTCGCCGCCCTCGATGCGGCAGGCCGCGAGGCAGCGCGCCTCGGCGAGGCACAGGCCTCTGCCGTCAGGGAGAAAGAACGGTACGCGGCCGAGGCATCGGGGCTTGAGAAGGACATCAGCGATATTCGGGAACGCCTCGGTGAGTACGATACCCTCGCCGCGGCAGAGGAGGAGTACGCGGCCCTCCAGGAGGCCTCTGAGGAGTGGGGCCGGAAGAAGCAGAGCCACGACCTCCTCTCGACACGTCTCTCCTCTCTCGGCGGCGAACGGCGACGCGAGGCCGATCGTCTCGACACCCTTGCACGCACGCTCGAAGGACTCGACGCCGACCTCGCCCGGTGCCGGGACCTTGCGCCCGTTGCCGCACGGCGGGACGAGGTGCTCGGGGCACGCGAGGCCTGTGCGGCCGACGAGATCAGGCACCGCGACCTTGCCGGGAGTGTCCGCGCCGCGGAGCAGCATGTCGCCGCGCTGGGGAGGGCGATGGCCGGACTCGTCCGGGAGGTCGGAGCTCTCAGGGAGAAAGACGCGGAGTGCGCCGACCTTGAGGCCGACCTTGCCGGGTACGACGACCTCCTCCAGGAGAAGGAGGCGCTCGACCTGGCCGCGGTCCATGCCCGCGAGGCCCTCCGCATCAGGGGCGAGATCGCAACGGCGGAGAGGGAAGAGGCAGCGCTTCAGGCAACGGTCGAGGGCCTGAAAAAGGACGTAAAGTCGGCCGGCGACCCTGCCGCGGACCTGAAGGCGGCCGGGGAGAGGAGGGACGACCTCACCCGCGCCCGCGCCGCCGCGGAGGCGAAGAAGAAGGCCTGCACCGAACAGGTAGAGTCTCTCAGGGCGCACCTTGCGGAGGTTGCGTCCCTCGGGCCTGACTCCCCCTGCCCCACCTGCCACCGCCCCCTTGGCGGGCATTATGGGGGCCTTGTCGCCGACCTGGAGAGGACGGCGGCGGCAGGCGAGGAGGAGGCCCGCACCCTCGACAGGGAGATCGCCCGCATCGACAGGGACCGTGCCGCGGTGCAGGCCGGGATACAGGAGATCGAAGGCCGCCGCCAGGCCCTCCAGGCCCTCATGGCCGGTATCTCCGCACAGGAGGAGAGATGTGCGGAGCAGACGCGCCGGTGCGACGCCCTCAGGGAGCGCCTGGAGACCGAGGAACGCGCCGCCGGCACCTACGACCCCGCCCGTCACGCGGAGGTGGCCAGGCGCCTCGCCGCCCTCTCCCGTCTCAAGGAGAGGTACGACAGGCTTTCCGGCGAGGTCGCGGTCCTCCCCTCGAAGGCCGGGGACCTGGAGGCCCTCGACGCCGAGGCCGCGACGGCGCTTGTCGCCGCCGAGGTCGCCCGCGCCGACTGCGAGGCCTTCGCCTACGACCCGAACCGGAAGGCCGCCCTCGACGAGGAGTACAGGCGTCTCGAACCCCTCTGGCAGGAGTACCTCGCATTGAAGACGAAGTGCGAGAGGCGTCCGCAGGTGGAGGCCGATCGCCGGGAGGTGAGTGCCGCCCTCGCCCGCATCGACGGTTTGATCGCGGCATGCACGGCAGAGAGGGACGAGGTCGGCTTCGACGAGGCCGGGTATGCCCGTCTCGCCGGGGCGAGGGAGGCGGCCGAAGAGAAGCACCGCCGGTACCTCGCGTGCGAGCGTGAGGCGGCCCGCCTCCCTGACCTGGAAAAGAGGCTGGGAGGTGCGAAATCGGCCCTCGCCGCCGCGGAGGAACGCCGTGCCGCCGTCGGGCACGATATCGAGGCCCTCGCCTTCGACCCCGACCGCCTTGCCGGGGCGCGGGAGAAGGCCGCGAGGGCCGCGGACGCGGTCCAGGAAAAGCAGGCGGAGACCACGAAGTTCCAGGCCGCCCTCGCCCACCTCGTCGAGAAGGAGGGGGAGATCGCCGGGAAACTCAGGCAGGTGCGTGAGTTCAGGGACAGGGTCGCCGCTCTCGGCGAGGAGAGGGAGAACCTGAAACTGACCCGTTCCCTCCTCTCCGAGTACATCGCCTACCTCCTCGGCGTCGTGCGCGGCCAGCTCGAAGGGGTCGTCGGCGAGGTGCTCGCCGAGATCACCGACGGCCGGTACGACACCGTCTCCTTCGACGACACCTTCACCCTCCTGGTCAATGACATGGGGGCAGACTACCCGGCCGACCGTTTCTCCGGGGGCGAGCAGGACGACATCGCGATCGCCCTCCGCATCGCCCTCTCCCGGTACCTCGCCGGCATGCGGGGCATGCACGACCCCGCCGTCCTGATCTTCGACGAGATCTTCGGCAGCCAGGACGAAGAGAGGCGGGCCAACCTGGTCAGGGCCCTCAGGACACAGGAGGCCCACTTCCCCCAGATCTTCCTCATCTCCCATGTCGGCGAGGTCCAGGACGAGTTCGAGACGACCCTGCGGGTCGAACTCGGGCCCGGCCCCGAGAGCCACATCGAGGAGGCGGACAGGTGATCCCCCTCGACGAGGGCGACCTCGCCGGCATCATCGGCTATCTCGGGCAGATCCGCCCGGCAGACATGGCCTCGCGCTTTGCCCGCGCCGGTGGCTTTGACCTCTCCTCCTTCTCCTCCTGCGGCACGGGCTTTGGGGGCTCTGTCGCCGCGGTGGACGGGAGCAATGCCATGGTCCTTGAGACCGGGAGTTTCTCCGTCGTGCTCGTCCGTGCCGTCGAGACGACATTCCTTGCCGGCCGGCGGGACCATGCCGGGGAGACGTCCCTCCGGGCCTTCAGGATCGGGCCGGAAGAAAAGAACACGGCCTATGAAGCCCTCTACCGGGAGTGCTTCGAGGACACGCCCAGGGAACCCCTTGACAACGAGAACCTCTCCCGCGCCGCGGCCGCGTTCAGGGACACCCTCGAGTACTGGACGGCCCTCCGCCTCGCCGAGACCCTCGACAGGGGCGACGTCCTCCTCCTCGACGGCGCCCTGCGTGTCGACCACGAGAGCCACCGCCCTGTCCTCAAAGAAATCCTCGACACAGCCCGGTCCCGCGGCGTCCTCGTCGCCGCGGTGACCAAGATGGCGTCGTCCACCTGGGGCGGCGGCATCCCCCTCGTCCCCGCGGCCGAGGCCCTTGCCCGCGACCTCGGGGTGGCAGGGGCCTGGCACCTCGCCGTCCCGCCGTATGTCCTGGACGCGGTGAGGTACCGCCAGTGGGACTTCAGCGCGACCTATGTCGCCTCCCTCCACCCCAGATCTCCCCGCGCCTTCAAGGTCGACCTCCCGGCAGGGGCGCCGGCGGCGGCGGTCAGGGCCACCTTTGCCGCCCTCGCCTCCTATGCGAACGATGGAAGGGTCACCGGCTACCCCTTCCCCCTCTTCGACGCCCACCGTTTCGCGGCGATCGGGAAGGACCAGGTGGATATGGTCAGGCAGGCCCTCATCCGCCGCATGAGCGAGACGGGCATGAAAAACGCGGATTTCCGCGCCTATTTCGGTGACTACCATGACACATTTGCATCCTATCGATAATGCCGACCCGGCCAAGTTCAGGCTCATCGGCGAGAAGGTCCTCTCGTACAGGTTCATCGTCCCCCATGACAGCAGGATCTTCGTCGGCGACCTCCTGAAGATCCGGGACGAGACGAAGGGCCTCACCTTCTTTGCGAAGGTGACCGAGATCTGCCACGACTGCAACTTCGCCGACCCGAAATGGGACACCCGCCCTCACACCGCGCACTTCTACGAACTGGGCGAGGACGTCTTCCTGGGCGTCGAGGCGGTGCCCCTCGGCTACCTCGACGGCGACGGCCGGTTCAGGAAACCGAACACCCTCCCCTCGAAGTTCTCCGAGGTCGTCGCCAACCCGACGGCCGACGACTTCGCCTTCCTGAAGGAGGAGATGGGCGAGATCGAGGTCGGCCTCCTGAAGACGGGCCAGGGCGTCGTCGAGGGGGTGCCGGTCGCCCTCCATGCAGAGGTGATGGCCCAGCACATGGGGGTCTTTGCGACCACAGGCATGGGCAAGAGCAACTTCATGAAGGTCTTCTCCGCCTCCTGCATGAAGGCGAAGCAGTTTGGCATGCTCATCGTCGACCCGCACGGCGAGTACGCCACGGGCGGCCGCTCGTCCACAGGCGATGCGACAAAGGGCCTCATCCACGTCACCGCGGCCCTGGACGGACTGTCCGTCTTCACCATCGATGCCGAGAAGATGAAGACGTACCACCTCAACCGCCTCTGGCTCGAGTACGACGACATCAGGGCCTCCGACCTGAACATCCTCTTCGACCACTCGGAACCGCAGCACGACGCCCTCGAAATCCTTGAGGACGAGAAGGGGTCAGACCTCATCGCCTTTTTCCGGGAGACCGAGTTCGCCGATTTCGACAAGAAAGAGTACGTCGGGGACTTCGGGTGGATCGCGGACAAACTCCGGACCTCCCATCCCGGTCCCCTGAATGTCCTCAAGCGCCACTTTGATATCCTGACACGGGTGAACGGCCGGTTCTTCCGCGAAAGGGGTTCGTCCATCCCGGAGATCATGCGGGCCCTCGACGAGAACAGGGTCGTCCTCATCGACATCCCCGGCATGGGCGAGAGGAGCGAACTCTTCGTCCTCTCGGTGATCACCCGGCAGATCATGGAACGCCACAGGGAGTGGGGCGTCGGCCGGGATGAAAAACCGCCGCAGGTCCTGATCGCGATCGAGGAGGCGCAGCGCGTCCTCGGCGCGGGCGGACGGCGGACCCAGATCTTCAGGGAGGCTGCGATGGAGGGGCGCAAGTTCGGCGTCGGCCTCTGCGTCGTCACCCAGCAGCCGAAGAACATCGACCCCCGCGTCCTTGCCCAGTTGAACACCTTCGTGGTGATGGGGCTTGGCGACCGGGGCGACCGCGACACCATCGCAAGCAGCGCAAAACAGGATCTTTCAAAGATGGACACCGAGATCCAGACTCTCGACGCCGGCGAAGCGGTGATCTCTACCCTGAAGATCCCCTTCCCGGTGAGCACCAGGATCCATCTCTTCGACGATTATCTCAAGGAATGCAACAAAAGTGTACGCCCGTCTCCCGGGGAAGGACTGAAACGGGGCTTTTCCTGAAAGCCCCATCCTCTCCTTAACAATCCCTTGCGGGCTTTACTGTTCTTCTTTTTTGATCCGCCTGATCGAGACGCAGTTGACCACGGCGTCGCCCGATACCACGTAGCGCTTGATCACAAGGCCCAGGATCTCGACCCTGTCCCCTTCCTGCACGTCTTCCTGCGGCGTGGTGAACATCTTCACCGTCATCTCGCCGCTGGTGTCCTCGACGATGTAGTGGGGCCTGTTGAGGTAGCGGAACTTCACCGTTTTGACGGTGCCGCGAAGCCTGACGGGCTTTCCGATCATGGCCATGGTGATTGCCCTGGCCCTGACGTCCTTTGCTTCCTTCTCATAGACCGGGACCAGGCCTGCGTACTGGCTCTGGCTCATGTAGTTGAGCATGCCCGGGATGATGATGAGGAGGACGAGAGTCGGAATTCCCCAGATGAGGATCGAGAGGTCTCCTGTAAGAGCGACTGCAAAAACGACCAGAATGGTAAAAAATGCGAATACGGCCAGGGAAACGGCCGATATTCGCACATTGACATTCTTTATTTCCATTGTCTGCTCGGGTTTACTTGAGTGCGGCGATTTCCTTCCGGAAGGCGACCCAGTAGATAACACCGACGAAGAGCAGGCCACCGACGATGTTGCCGAGGGTGACGATGATGATGTTGTTCGTCCACATGGTCACCCAGCCGAGGTTGCTGAGGCCAGCGATACCTGCCGCCTGTTCAGCGGAGAGGTACGGCATTGTCAGGATGCCTGCGGGGATGAAGTACATGTTCGCGACACAGTGCTCGAAGCCGGTGGAAACGAAGGCCATGATCGGGAACCAGATGCCGACAATCTTGCCGATCGCGTCGTCGGCGCAGATGCCGAGGAGGATGGCGAGGTTGACGAGCCAGTTACAACCGATGGCCTTGAGGAAGCAGGACCAGAGGGCTGCTGCGCCAAGATAAGAGGTCTTGCCTGCGGCGATACCGACTGCATTGACGCCGAAGGCGGTTGCTGTGCCGACACCGGCGGCCGACCAGGAGGTCAGGGGGCCGTAGGCCATGATGTAGGCGTAGACAAGGGAACCGATGAGGTTGCCGATGTAGACCCAGAGCCAGAGATTGAGCACGCTTGCCCAGGAGACCTTGTGGATGAATGCCGCCATCGGGGCGAACATCGCGTCACCGGTGAAGAGTTCTGCACCGGTCATGACGGTGATGATAAGGCCGACGGGGAAGACGGCGCCCAGGACAAGCTTGGCTATACCCGCACCGAGGAACGGTGCGACGCCGGTGGCACAGACCGTTGCCAGTCCGGCACCCATGGCGATGTACGCACCGGACATGAACCCTCTCAGGATCATGTTCCATGCGGGCAGGGAAACCTTGTACTTCCCTGCATCGCCAGCCTTTGCGACGATTGCTACTGGAGGATGGAACACCATTTTTTTAACACCTCTAAACGTCCTACCTATACCGACACTATAAATCCTTTCTTGTATAGGTCAAACTAAAATACCCCGAAATCTTATTAAAATCTTTCTAATCGTTGCTGCACATGGCTTTTCTTTGTCTGACACCTTTCAGCACCTGTCAGGGCTGGAGTAAACAATATGATCTTTACTCATGCGTTATGTTAATAAGTATCATGCCGGGCCGTCCGCCTTTTCCCCCCCTGAGATGACCTGATGCCACTTCCCTGCCCTCCCTGGAGGCCGGATCGGGCATGGGCGCGCACCGGCCCCCGTGCCTCCCTATTTCCGGAGGATACGGTGATTTCAGGACTATCAGGCAGTTTCGCGATATATTTTATGTTCTTTGTCCTGCAACAATATTCTGCATTATGTCAGACGGTGCCGCACCTGTACAGCGTATCTTTCTCATATCCGTGATCGTGGGAATAATTTCTGGAATCGGTGCCCTTTTGTTCTTCGAGGGCCTCAAGATCGGCACCTCCTTCTTCATGGAGACCATCGTCGGGTTCAACCTGCCCGAGGAGGGGCAGAGCATAGCCGAGATCTCACAATGGGCCCCGCCCGAGACGCCGTGGCTCATCCTCCCCGTGATCTGCTTTGGTGCCCTCGTCTCCGGCCTCCTCGTGTACACCTATGCCCCCGAGGCCGAGGGCCACGGGACGGACGCGGCGATCCGGGCCTTCCATGGCGAGGGGCGGATCCGCCGCCGCATCCCCATCCTCAAGGCCCTGACCGCGATCATCACCATCTCCACAGGCGGGAGTGCCGGCAGGGAGGGGCCGACCGCCCAGATGTCGGCGGGTTTCGGGTCCCTTGTCGCCGACCTCCTCGGCCTCTCCGAGAGGGAGCGGCGGATCGCCCTGGCGACAGGTATCGGCGCCGGTATAGGGACGATCTTCAAGGCGCCCCTCGGCGGCGCCATCCTTGCGGCCGAGGTGCTCTACAGCCGGGACTTCGAGTCCGATGCGATCATCCCGGGCTTCCTCGCCTCGGTCATCGGGTACGCAATCTTCGGTGCATTCGAGGGTTTCGAACCGGTCTTCTCGCCGGTCGCGGTCGAGTGGACGACCGGCCAGATCCCGTTCTTCCTCTTCCTCGGCGTGGTCTGCGCCGCGGTCGGCGTTCTCTATATCAGGACGTTCTACGGGACGAAACGCCTCTTTGCCGGGATCTTCGAGAGGTACCATCTCCCGAAGCATGTCAAGCCCCTCGCCGGGGCCTTCATCACCGGCAGCCTTGTCGTCGCCCTCGTCTACCTCTCGCCTGAGACCGCGATCATCGGGCTTGCCGGCCTGGGTACCGGTTACGGCTTCATCCAGCTTGCGATGTACTCGATGCTCCCCCTCTCGGTCCTCCTCTTCATCCCGTTCGTCAAGATCCTCACCACGTCCCTGACCATCGGGTCGGGGGGGAGCGGCGGCGTCTTCGCGCCCGGCCTGGTCATCGGCGGGGCGACAGGCGGGGCTGTCGGGATGGCCCTCCACACCTTCCTGCCCGGTATGGTACCCATCGAACTGGTGCCGGGTTTTGTGGTCGTCGGCATGATCGCCCTCTTCGGGGCGATCTCGAACGCGCCCATCGCGGTGATGATCATGGTCGTGGAGATGACCGGCAACTTCTCCCTCTTCGTGCCCGCGATGGGGGCGGTGGCCGTCGCCCATGTGCTCACCGGCGAGGAGACGATCTTCGTGGAGCAGGTGCGGAACAAGTCCTTCTCCAGTGCCCACCGCGGCGAGTTCGAGGTCGATATCCTGGAGAAGATCCGGGTGGCCGAGGTGATGGTCCCGCGTGACCGTGTGATCTCCCTCTCCCCTGCCGACGCCTGTTCGCAGGTCTTCTCCCTCATCACTTCGACGCACCACACGGGCTATCCGGTGCTCGACGGCGACCGCCTGGCCGGCATCATCACGACGAGGGACGTGCGCGAACTCCTGGCGGGCGGCGACCTCTCCCTCCCTGTGGGGGAGAGGATGACGAGGTCCCTGGTTTCGATACGCGAGGACCGGACCCTGGAGGAGGCCCTGCGCCTGATGATCGACCATGACATCCACCACCTCCCCGTGGTCTCGGCCGGCGACCCCGGGCGTCTTGCCGGGTTTATCACGCGGACAGACCTGATGCTCGCCCACAGTCAGGCGGTCGCCGCCCGTGCGCCGTGAGCGGGTCTGGCCCCTTTTTTTCGGCTCTGGGGAATTTCTGGTATGGGATGCCGTGGTCCGCACTCTCCCTCATGGGATCGGAGGAGACATCGGCCTGTGCAGGAGGATCTGCTCGCCGCACCGTCCCGCGGGCGGTACCTGCGTCGGTAAAGGGAGGTACCCCTGTGCGAGGGTCGGGTGACGAAGGGGTGCAAAAAAGGAGTGGAAAAATTGTGCCCTGCTCTTCTCAGTGGATGACCTTCTTGATCTTCGTCCACTCATCCGCGGAGAGGTGCGCTCTGTCGTGTGCCTCCCGTGCGTGGTCGGCGATCTTCTGTTCCAGGTCGAACTCATTCGCTTCGGACGCCTCGAAGGGGCATTTCAGCCCGGTGTCTTTGCATTTGAACGACGGCATATACCATCACCGGGCGGTCAATAGAATGCATGGGATATAGTATTTTCTCTGGGATTTCTTGAGAGATGGGGGGAAAATTTCACGCACACCATCGGGAGTTGTTTTGTCCTTTTACAAAACTTTTTTGCCCCTTTGTGTCTGCCCTCCCGAGCGGGTCGGCTTTTGTTTATCCTGAATTGATCGAAACGCTCCCCGCAAACCGTTATTGGCGTTATTATTCTTTTTTAGTGGAGAGGCCCGCCGCATCATCGCCCTCATGTGGCTCTGAGGGTTCGGACGCGAGGATACTGTCCTTCAGGGATTGGATTTGTTGTGCCAATGTCTTTTGTGACTCTTCTAAGTGATTTATTTGTGTGATGATTTTCTGGGTGTTCTGCTCTCCTTCGGTGGTAATTTCATCTTGAATGGCTTTGATTTCCGAATTCAAAGATATGAATGGTTGATCTGCGTTTAGTTCTTTTAGGTTATTGGACGTTAATGCTATTAAGGCAAGAATTAGGCTCATTAATGTAAATTCATTTAATAGATATTGTGGGATTTCATATTTCATAACTAATGGGATTGATAAATATGCTATCACAAAAATTGTGAATGCTGCGGTGGCAAATTGAAAAGCATCCCCTGTTTTTCTTTTCTGGTGTATTTTAACATATAATCCGACACCAATTGTTCCTACTATTGCTAGAAGGGGATAAATCGTGAGAATAAAAATCAGCGTGTCAAGCAGAATGTCCATTTTATCATCGCCAGAATTACAGATTCAACTTAATCAACCGGATATGCTGGTGCGATGATATCCCTTTCTATTTGTTCATAGCCTCCCTTTGGTGTGGGAAACCCGCTCAACCCTTCGCGACGCGGTATGATCGCTCCGGTCGGCCAAGAGAAGTTTGAAGCGTGCAAAAATGGTATAGGGAAATGCAGCAAGGGGTGTTAGTTCCCTGCCTGATCATTGCCGTGTCATCGCGGCAAAGATCACAAATGTCATCAGGCCGATTGTCAGCCACACGGGAACTGCGTCCCTTGTGAAGGCACTTGAAGGGAGGATGATGTTCATCTGGTTATGAGGGCCTGTTGAACATTCTCTTCTCTGGATTTGCATCACAGCCGTTTTTTCACCTCCTTTGTCGTCGGTGACGGGAAGAACCGGAGGGCCTTTCCGCCCCTGGTACTCTCTTCGGATCATCGCCTCTTCCCTCATACTTCGATACCGCGCGCGAAGTTCAGCGATCAGACCCTTCTCTGCCGACTCGGAGATCGGAATGCCCTCATTTTTAGTGAGTGAATAGACCCCCTCTCTGATACGGACAGTAGTTTGGTGGAAAACCTCTCCCTGTGCGTTGTACTCCATACCGACTGCATGGCGATCATCTCCAGATAAAGAGAGGGTGACAAACTCAGCCCCGCACTTTTGTTACCCCCTCTTTATCAGATCCGCGCCGCATGAGATGTTAGGGCAGCCGAAACAGTATGGACAGTTGATGAGAAAAGAGGAGAGATGAGAAAATGGTAAAAGAAAAGAATTACGAGCGAAAGAGGAAGAAGTATACGTTCACACTCTCAGATGAAGCGGCAGAATTTTTGCATGAATCAGTCACGAATGCATCTCGATTCATTGAATCTCAAATCCTGAATACCAAATCAGGAATGAGTCCTGTTTTATTCACGATATCGCAAAATCCTGTTCAAAACAGATGGGCCTGTCCGGGTTCGAACCGGAGATCTTCGCCGTGTAAGGGCGACGTCATAACCGACTAGACCACAAGCCCAGAAATGCCGTGTACTCTTTTACCCTCTTCCTTATATCTCTGTTGTCGGGCCGGCGGCACCGCGGGTGACGCTCCCGGCCGGCCGTCGACGAAAAAAGGGGGGAAAATTCACTCCTTCTTCTCTGTCATCCCCTCAAGCACCCGGCGGATCGCCCGCAGTTCGGCGAGCACCGCGTCCTCGGGTGCCGGGACAGTCTCCTCGCCCCCTGTCGTCGCCGCCACCGGCGGCCTGCCGCGGACCTGGGCCATGATCAGTTCCCGCACCTCCTCGGGCTCCTCGACACCCTGGATGCGGATCTCGGCCTGGGCCTGGGCCGAGTACCCGGCCGTCTGGATGCGGAGGTCGGAGATGCCGAAGATGCGCATCAGCGGCCCCTGCACGATATCGACATTCGTGATCCTGTTGTACGGGACGATGCCCGTCCCCCTGAACCAGACCCCTCTCTTCCAGGTCATCTCTGTCCCGCCGAGGTGGTAGACCACGCTCCGGTAGTAGAGCGGGATCCAGACCGCCACAAAGACGACGACCGCGATCAGACCCCCGGCAAAGAGGGCGTTGAGCACCGGTTCGCCTGCAAGGGAGACCGGGAAGAGGATGAAGGCGGCCGCGACCAGTGTCGTAAGGAAAAGATAGAGGAAATAATATGTCTTGAACTGCGGGGACGGCTTGAAGTCCTCCCCGATTGTGATAGAATCCGTCATGTGCAGATTTTCTCCTCCCGCCACATCAAGGTATGGTCGCCGCCGAACCTTTATATGACGCGGGGTTGGAGGGCGGATCATGCAGAGAGAGCATGACGCCGTCATGGCGGCGATCCGGGGGAGACGGAGCATCAGGTCGTATGAGGACAGACCCCTCGACGATGGGACCGTGCAGGCGATCATCGACGCCGGCATCCATGCCCCAACGGCCCTCGGCCTCCAGCCCTGGCAGTTCATCGTCGTCCGTGACCAGACCCTCATGAAACAGATCTCGGAGTACTGCAAGCCCTTCCTCCGTGCAGCCCTCCGGGACGCCACCGACGAGGCCTCCATCGCGTACAGGGAGATCCTTGCACATGAGGAGTACGACATCTTCTACGATGCCCCCGTGCTCGTCCTCGTCCTCGGCGACGTGCGGAACAGGTACAGCATCTACGACTGCACCCTCTGCGCCGGGACCATGATGCTCGCCGCCCATGCACTGGGTGTCGGGAGCTGCTGGATCGGATCCGCCGAACCTGTCTCCGGCAGCCCCGAGTTCCTCGCCGCCCTCGGCGTGCCCGAAGGCTGGCGGACCGTGGCGCCGATCATCTTCGGCTACCCAAAAGGTACGCCCGAACCGCAGACCCGGCGCGACCCTGTCATCACCTGGATCGGATAAAATCTGGAGGGGGGTATGGCCCCCCGGGAAAAGAGCGTTTACTGGAGACCGAAGGACTGCAGGGTCACGTCGGGGTTGACCTCGCCGACATGATAGACGACGCCCTCGGAGATCTCGTTGATGACCACCTGGGCCGGGGAGAAAAGCGACGTGTCGATCTTGTAGAAGTCGTAGCCCGCTTCCTTGAAGATCTCGTTGAAAGGCTTGCCGTAGCCCTGGGACGTATTGGACGGGATCTTCCCGAGGTAGTCCTTGATCTCCGGGGCATTCATGGTGAGGGCGATCTGGCCGTGGTAGATGGTGGCGTCGTTCGTGACACCCATCGCACGCTTGGCGCCGCGGACCGGCGGGACCGGGGCGGTGCCGAAACCGGCGACGATCTTCCTGGTGTCGAAGCCGAGTTCGTTCAGCTTGTAGACCGCGGTCTCCACGCAACGGCCGGCGACCTGGACCGAGCCGACGATGGAGGAGGTGGGGGCGACGATGGCGCAGGTGTTGGCGACGTCCACCTTGCACGCGTCGGCGATCGTCTGCATGACCTCGCCGTTCGGGAGGTGGTCGCTCTCCAGGCAGATCACGGCTGAGTCGCACTCGTCCTCGTATCCGATGACCTCATAGGTGTGCTTCGGCTTGAGGGAGAGGGCGCGGGCCGGGCCTGAACCCATCGCGAAGTAGTTGCCGACCTTGATCGTCCAGCCGGCCTTCTGGGCGCCGAGGCAGGAGACCGAGGGGAAGTCGGTGGAGACCTCGATGAAGGGCATCGGGATCCCCTTGATCTGTCCCATCGTGAGGTTCACGTCGGCGAGGCCGCCCATGCAGATCTCGGTGAAGGTCCGGCCGGCCTGGTACCCGCCGGGAACGGAGACGCCTGCATCGACGATCCTGGCGCCGTTGTCAAGTTCATGGGACGCCGCGTTGTAATCATCGGGATATTCGAAAATGTCGTTGAAAATGTCAAGGGCCTGTTCATTCACGCTCAGCATGGAAATATCACCATTCACATAAACAACGCGGAGAGAATAGATAAGACTTGCCAATCGATCGCTCAGGCCAGGAGTTCGAGGACGCGTTGCGGCTCGTATCGCAGCGTGATAACACGCGTTCGGCCCCGTCCCTGCCTGTAATCGAGGTTGATCAGCCGCATCGCATCGAGCTTTTTGACGATCTCGTAGAAGCGGGTATAGCCGATTTTCATCACCTCTTTTGCATGGGTATAGACCTCTCCCGCGTTCATCTCTTTCCCTTCGCTGCTCATGCCGGCGATGACCTTTAAGAGGACTTTTTCCTCGTCCTTCAGGGTCCGCAGGGTGAAGGAGAGGTGGAGGTACTTCGAGATCTGGTAGGCCAGGCAGATGTCGTCCTCCTCGATCTTCTTTCTCGCGTCCTTCTCGGCATTGAGGGCGGCACGCTTCAGGAGGTCGAGGCCGACCCGCAGGTCGCCGCTCTTCATCGTCTGCTCGACGACCAGGTCGAGCATCGCATCGGAGAGGACGCCGGGGTACAGGCCGCTCATCACCCTCTCGGTGAGGATGTGGCGGGCCTCGTCCGCGGAGTACGGGGGGAAATAGATCTCTGTCGGCCTGAAGACCGAGGCGACCCGCGGGTCCACCTCGCGCGAGAGGTCGACGTTCATATCGGAGATGATCGCGATCACGCCGATCCTGGTACCCGGATAGGACTCGTGCGACCGCAGGAGGGCGTACAGTACCCGGTTGATCTCGTTCTCGTACAGGAGGTAGTTGGCGTCGTCGAGGGCGACGAGCAGGACGATCTCCTCCTTCTGGAGGATCCGGGCGACGGCGTCGAAGACCTGCTTGAAGGAGGTGCCGGAGGCAGGCGGCAGGTGGCCGGAGAGTTTCCGGTAGATCTGGGCGAAGACGGCGAACTTCGTGTTGTCGATCTCGCAGTTGACGTAGACGGGCACGAGTTTCTTGGTCTCGGCCTCGATCTCGGCGAAGAGTTTTCGCACGCTCGTCGTCTTGCCGGTGCCGGGCAGACCCCTGCAGATCGTGTTCAGGGGCCGGCCGCCCCGCGCTCCCGGCCTGATCTGGAAGGCGAGTTCCCGCATCTGCGTCTCCCTGTGGTTGAACTGCTCCGGGACATAGTCGATCTCGAAGACCTCGGGGTCCCTGAAGAGTGTCTCATCCCACATGAGGAGATCCTTTGTCATCACCTATTTCCTCGATTTTTCTCTATTTATAGGCTGTAGATCTTTACTTTCACCTTCTGTTCACTGTCGGTGGCTCAGGCGGTCCATACAGGCCTTGCAGAGCGTCTTGTTCAGGAAGAGGTTGCTCATCTGTTTCTGGGTCTTCGTGACGGGCCCGCCGCACTCTTCACAGGCGGCGGCCGCCGCGGGGGCCTGCGGCTGTTCGGGCTGCGATACGGGTGCGGGTGCGGCGGCCGGTTCTGGTGCCGGTCTGGGTTCGGGCTGTGGTGCAGGTGCTGGTTCCGGTTCCGGTGCAACGACAACGTCTGGCGCCGGCGCCGGCGCCTGTTCGGGCACGGCCTCCGGGGCCTCCGCTTCCTCTGCCTCGATCGGGACGAGGACGGTCTGGCCCCCCTCTTCGGGCTGCGGGGGCAGGGGTGTTTCAGCGGGTTTCATCGAGAAGACCCGGCGGCGGTAGGCGTCCACACGCTCGGCCGTCGCCTCGTCCCCCCTGCCGAGACGTGCGAGGGTGGTGTCGAGGAAGCCCGCGAGGTCGTCGGCGTCCTCCTGTGATCCCACCTCCCCGCTCACCTCCAGGCGGAGGTTCTCGTAGTTGTCCAGGTTGACGGTGATTCCAAGGGTAAGAGTCTTTTTTGCCGGCATGATACTCACTCTACTATGGGCGGCATATCTATATCTGTGTATATTTGTCCGGGGATTCAGGGGTATGCCCTGACGTCCGCCCCGCGGTTCCGGGCGCGGGTGAGGAACGCCGTCCCGCCGGTCTCCGCCATCGCCTCCTCCGCGGCCCCGAGGGCGTCCTGCATGCCGGTGTCGCCGATCGCGTAGACAGTCGGGCCGAAGGAACTCAGGCCGACTCCTGCGGCGTCGGTGGCCCTGAGTGCGGCGACGAGGTCGTGGATGAGAGGGGGCTGGAGGCTGTGTTCGACACGTTTGAACCCGAGGCCCTGGATCGCGTTCACCGCCGTCCCGAAGAGGTCGAGGTCTTTCTCGACGATGCCGGGGAGCATTTGCATCAGCACCGTGTGGCAGAGCGCCTGCACGTCGCCGATGGGCACCGGGCAGTACTGCCTGAAGATGTCGACCTCGACCTTCCCGTTTGCGCCCTCCGGAATGGCAGGGGTTGCGAGGAGAATCTGCCAGTCCTCGGGGACGGGGTGCCTGAAGAGTACGGGGGCGGGCCTCACGCCGCCTGAGGCCGCCGACGGCCTGAAGTCCGACTTCTCTCCCGAGGGGCCGAAACTGTGCCCGCCGTCGATGATGAAGCCGCCCAACTCGAATGCCGCGGTCCCGATCCCCGACGTCCCGCCTCTCCCGGCGATCGCCGCGATCTCCCTGACATCCATGGGCCGGTACAGGGCGGTGAGGGCGCGGGCGGTGGCGAGGGCGATCTGGGTGCCGCTGCCGAGGCCGATGTGTCCGGGATAGGTGCGGTGGAGCGTGATCTCGGCACCTCCCCGGACGCCGAGGGCGGCAAGGACTTTTTCTGCGGTCTTTTTCACTCTCTCCACGCTCTCCCCCTCTCCCCTGACCGTGAGTCCGTCGCTCTTTTTCGCCTCGACGACGACGGCCGGGTCCTCGACAGAGAGGCCGATCCCGCCGTCGACCCTTCCCGAACTCCCGTTCATGTCGATGAGGGTCATATGGATCCGTGCCGGGGCCTCCACGATCACCCTGGCCTCGTCGGTGAAGTTGCAGTACGGGAAAGTTTCCCTGATGGCGATCAGGGGTTCTCCGCGGGTGATGATCCGATACCTGCGGGAGAGGAGGGGTTCGTGGCGGAAGATGCCGAAGACGCCGCTGATCCCCGTGCCTGCCCGGCACACCCGCACGTCGCTGAGTTCGCGCCGCGCCTCGATCCGGTGCTTCTGCATGATCCGCCCGATCGGGATGTCAGCCCGCATCAGGTCGTTCTTGAATGAGGGGTCGAGGCGGGAGAGCGGGGTGTCGGACGCCGCGTACAGGAGTGCCTTCCCGCTCTCCTTCTCGTTCAGGGTCACGATCCGGTGGTTGACTTCTTCTCCTGCACGGATACCGAGGGATGCCGCCACGCGTTCGTCGGCAGGCACCACCTCCTGCGAGAGCGTCTGCACGGTCACCTCGCAGCCCAGCACGTTTTCCAGAAGAGTGGTCACCGAACCGTCGGTGCCGAGGAGGATCTTCTGCATCGGCGAGAGAGTGCCGACATCCTTCTCCAGTTCCCGGAGTTTTCCGGCGATGTTGAATGATGCCATGGTCTTCATCAGCCATGTGTCCCGGAGGTCTGTGCCGGGACGGTCAGAACATTATTCCATGGGGAGGATATTATAGTACACCCACCAGCGGCAGATGATGAGAGTTACCCCCTCTGATCCATGATGAAGCAGGGTGCTGATGCCGCTCTTTCCTTTTGAAGTGTGTGCGACTTTTTTTCGGGCGTGAATATGTGTCGCCGGTGTTTCCATCGACGCAACTCCGAAGAGTTTTCTGGAGAGGGTACCGTGTCAGGATAGGAGGTGAGTGGCGATATCCCCCTCTGAACCTCGTGTTCACTCTTCCCGGGGCCAATCGCAAGGGGGGACGACCGAAGGGAGCATGAGAAAATCGTAGATCTTCGAGGTGCGAACGAAGTGAGCATGAGAAGGTCGAAGACCTTCGAGCAGTCCCCCGGTCAGGATTGTTGGGAAGGCAGTTGATCGACGCTCTCCGTGTGGTCCCGCAGACATCGATCGATCATGAAGGGAATCTCCAGACCCGAAAAAAAAAGAAAAATCTATCCTGCCCTTCACGCCGCCTTCCGCCCGAAGAGGAGGGGCAGGAAGTCCGCGGCCTCGTGCAGGCCGAACCCGCCCTTCGCCGCTTCCTTCTCAGAGAAGCAGGCGGTGCTGTCCTTCACCTCGCCGCGGATCGCGAAGGGCACCGGCGTCCTGGTGTGGGTCTTCAGCCGGATCGGGGTCGGGTGGTCGGGGAGGACCGCGACCGTGCCGTCGAAATTGTCCAGGATGGTGCCGATGAGACCGTCCACCCCTTCGATCGCCTTTACCTTCTCCTCGACGCCGCCCATGTGCCCGGCCTCGTCAGGGGCCTCCACATGGACATAGACGAAGTCGAGGCGCTCGATCGCGTCCAGGGCGTACCGCGCCTTCGCCTGGTAGTCGGTGTCGATGAACCCGGTCGCGCCCGGGACATGGATCACCTCCATACCGGCATAGCGGGCGATCCCGTTGAGGAGGTCGACCGCCGAGATCATCCCGCCCGCAAGGCCCCAGCGGCCCCTGAAGTCAGGGATCGCCGGGCGCTTCCCGCCGCTCCACGGCCAGATCGTCGTGGCCGGGAGTCTGCCGGCGGCAACGCGGGCGCGGTTCACCGGGTGGTCGGCAAAGGCCTCCCTCGCGGCGTCCATGCACCGCATCAGGAGGGGAGCGTCCCCGCCTGAGGGGAGGTGGGGCCCGACCGCCTGCCCGACGATGTCGTGGGGCGGCGTGGTCACAGACCCCTTTGCGCCGTGGACGACCATCAGATTCCTGTACGAGATCCCGGGGTGGAAGTCCGCGCCCGGCACCGCAAGGGACCCGATGAGGTCGGCCCCCTCCTCGCTCGTGATGTGCCCGGCATTGAAGTCCTCCATGACGCCGTCCCGCACCGTCACCAGGTTGAAGCGGTAGGCATAGTCTGCCGGCCCGAGGTCGATCCCCATGCTCGCGGCTTCGAGAGGGCCCCTGCCGGTATAGCAGGTGGCCGGGTCGTAGCCGAGCACCGATAGGTTTGCGACGTCGCTCCCCGGCTCGAACTCATCCTTCACCGTCCGGAGAAGACCGCAGGCGCCCTCGCGGGCGATGCGGTCCATGTTCGGGGTGTCGGCATAGTCGAGGGGGGTCATGCCGCCGAGCGCGTCGATGGGCTCGTCGGCCATGCCGTCTCCTAGAACGACGATATATTTCATGACTGGTCTTTTTCTCCTCTGTTTTTCAGCAGATTTCCCTGACAAGGGCGCGTGCCGCCTGCCGCACCGACTCCTCGGACCCGACGGTCGTGTGCCACCCCGTCGCCCCGATCTTTTCGACGGCAAGCTGCATCCTCGGGACATCGCCCACCCAGCCGCGGTCGCCCCCGGTGTACCGGAAACGCACGTCGGGGAGACCCATCTCGTCGGCGACGATCCGGGCGATCGCCGTGACATCGATCCAGTCCTCGGACCCGATATTGAAACAGGCAAAAGGCCCGTCTGCCGCCCTGACCGCGTGGAGGAGGGCCGCCACGCACTCCGAGACGATGAGGTACGACTTGATCTGCTTTCCGTCCCCCAGGATCTCCAGTTCGGCCGGGTTCTCTTTCAGTTTGTGGGCGAAGTCCCAGATCACGCCGTGGTTGCTCCGCTCGCCGATGATGTTGGCGAACCGGAAGACCCGCGCCTTCATCCCGTAGGTGTGGGCATAGGACGAGATCATCGCCTCGGCGGCCAGTTTGCTCGCGGCATAGACCGAGATCGGTTCCATCGGGCTGTAGTCCTCGGGCGTCGGGATGACCGACGCCTCGCCGTAGACCGTCGAGGTGGAGGTGAAGACGATCTCGCCGACGCCGTGGACCCGCATCGCTTCGAGGACGCGGATCGTGGCGGTGACATTGTTCTCATAGACGTCTGCCGGCGTTGCGGCGCTCCCCCGAACATCAGGGTCGGCGGCGAGGTGATAGACCCTCTCTGCCCCTTCGAACCTCTCCTGCCAGCCATCTTCGAGCAGGTCGGCCTGAAGATAATCGATTCTCCCGGCATCGAGATGCCCCCTGATATTGGCGAGATCCCCGGTGCGGAGGCTGTCGAGAACCAGCACGCGATCCCCCTGCTCCACAAGGGTGTCGACCAGATGGGAGCCGATAAATCCGGCGCCGCCCGTGACGATCGAGAACATATACGATCTCATTGGCACCGCGAGATAATATGGGTGACGGCAGGACCATTCCCTCCCCTCTCCTCACTCGTCCGGGTCGTCGAGTGCCGTCCCTTTCCGCCGCGGCATGCCTGCCATGCTTCTATCATAATCATTAATTACGGCCCGCCTCCACACCCTATGCACACAGGACCATGACCATGCGCAGAGAACTACGAGAACACGCCGGGATATATCTCCGTGGCCTGATGATGGGGGCCTGCGACGTCATCCCGGGCGTCTCGGGAGGGACCATCGCCCTCATCACCGGCATCTACGAGCGCCTGATCGGGGCGATCGGCGCCGTCGATCCCGGGTCGCTGAAGCACGTGCTGCACGGCGACTTCGGGGCGTTCAGGAACGACCTCGAAAAAATCGACTTCCCCTTCCTGGTCGTCCTCCTTGCCGGGATCGCCACGGCATTCCTGGTCATGTCGGGAGTCATCCTGTACCTCCTGGGATACCACGGGGTCGAGACCTACTCCTTCTTCATCGGGCTGATCATCGCCTCCGCCGTCGTCCTCTTCCGGGAGATCCGCTCGCCCGGCCTTGCGGGCCTGGCCTTCCTTCTCGCCGGAACCGTCGCCGGGTTTTTCCTGACCGGCCTCGGCCACCTCGACGCCGGCCACTCCCTGCCGGTGATCTTTCTGACCGGGATGGTGGCGATCTGCGCCATGGTCCTCCCCGGCATATCGGGCGCCTACATGACCCTCATCCTCAACCAGTACGAGTTCATGCTCGCGGCGCTCAAGTCATTCGCCCTCCCCGAGATCGTCACCTTCATGGTCGGCGGCCTCACCGGTCTCCTCCTCTTCACGAAGGCCCTCAAATATCTCCTGAAGAACCACAAGACCGCGATGCTCGCCTTCCTCACCGGCCTGATGCTCGGTTCGACCAGGATGCTCTACGAAAAGGCCGCTATGTCCGGCACCATCCTCGTCGACGGCGGCATCTTCCTCATCGCCGGCATCGTCGTCATCGGCATGGTGGAGTACGTAAAACGGCGCTAGGGTCGGGCGGTGCCTGAACCCCCTCTTTTTCCGGGATTACCATGAAAACCACCTGGGTGGTTTTCAAAGAACCGCTTGAAACTTCGTTTCATGCCCGATTAATCGGAAAACGTACTTGTGCAGGCAGGTGCAAGAGGTACGGAAGATATCATGTTCATCGGGATCGATCATGGCACAACGGCCATGCGCTTTGCATCCGAGGTCGACCACTTCAAAGTCTCGCGCGAGGCCGCGCGGGACTTTTCGGTCCGTGACCTCGAACGTCTCTGTCCTCTCGACGAGATCGAGGGCATTGCGGTCTGCTATTCGATGGGAGACGGCATATCGACCATCACCGACATCCGCAGGGTCGAGAACCGCGGCGTCGTCTCGCAGGAAGGCGCGGGCAAGCACATCGGCGGGGGGACGCGGGTCTTCGACGAGGTCACCGCAAGCGGCATCCCTGCCGTCGTGATGCCGGGCATCCACCGCGGCTCCCCGACAGATCCCCGGTTCAAGGCGTACTCCCACCAGACAAGCCCGGAGAAGATCGGGATCGCCTACGAGGTCTGCCACGACCTCGGCCCCGACGTCGTGGTCTGCGACACCTCCTCGAACACCGTCACCCTCCTGGTCTCCGTGGGGCGGATCGTCGGCGCCTTCGACGCCTGCGTCTTTGCCCCGGGCACGCAGCACGGCGCCCTGGACGTCGACGCGATCCGGAGGATCGACGCGGGGGTCGAGACCGCGAACGAGGCCTTCCTCCATGCCGGCGTCTCCCACACCCTCCCGCCCGAGGAGCAGGACAGGACGATCGCGATGTTCGCGGCGATGGAGTGCGCCGCGATGCTCCTCCTCAACCCCGAGGCTCATGTGGCCCTGGCCGGGTCGAAGGGGCCCATCGTGGCCGAAGAGGTGAGCGCGTTGCTCGGCCGCCCGGTCGCGGTCTATGACGAGTGGTGTGCGGCCCGCGGCCTTGCCCGGATAGCGCGGGACGTCTTCTCCGGAAAAAAGGAGATCCTGGGACTTTCCGTTGACCTCTGACGCCGTGCCGGGAACCGTGGCCCCGCGCAGGAAAGAGTCCGGGTGCCTCCCTCCCCCTTCCCCGGCGGGCAGGCAAAACTATCCGTGAAATATTATTTGCCGGGGTATTTTTTCGTTTCCGGTTTTTTCCTTCTTTTCGGAAGGTTGAAACCCGATGGGGTTTTTCATTTATATGGTACATTGATGTCCCGGGATATGCATGAGTGGATAGGGGTTTTTCCCGCGATTCCGGGTCGATTGTCCCCTACACAAGATTCTTATTTATTAATCATGATAAATTCTATGGGGTAGTCTGAGTGAGAGAGTTACGCATCCATGGCAGGGGTGGGCAGGGTTCTGTCACTGCTGCCGAACTGATCGCCGTCGCTGCATTCGAAGACGGCGTCTATTCGCAGGCATTTCCTGCGTTTGGAGTCGAACGGCGCGGCGCCCCCGTGCAGGCGTTCGTCCGGTTCAACGACGCGAAGATCCGCCTGCGCAGTCAGGTCTATGAACCCGACTACATCATCGTCCAGGACAGCAGCCTGATCCGTGACGTCGATGTCTTCGGCGGTCTGAAGAAGGGGGGCATCGCGATCGTGAATACAGAACGCTCGATCGACGCCGCTGTTCCCGAGGGGGTCAGGCTGATCACCCTCGACGCCACCGGCATCGCCCTTGAGAAACTCGGTGTTCCGATCATGAACACCACGCTCATCGGCGCCTTCGCCGCGGCGACCGGCGAGATCGCCCTCCCCGCGATCAGGAAGGCCCTTATGCGGCGCTTCCCGGGAAAACTTGGCGAGAAGAACGTGGCGGCAGCCGAATATGCCTACAAACTCGTGAAAGGTGAGGCCTGATGGGGTTGAATGTCGGGTGCGCCGCCGCACCGGGCCGGGCGCGGGACAATAAGACCGGGTCCTGGCGGGTCTTCAAGCCTGTTTTCAAGTACGACAAATGCGTGAAATGTGGTCTCTGTGAGGTCGTCTGTCCCGAGGGCTGTGTGTACGAAGGCGAGGACGGCTATTACCACCCTGACTATAACTATTGCAAGGGCTGCGGCCTCTGTGCCGAGGAGTGCCCTGTTGATGACATCGAACTCGTCCAGGAGGCGAAGTAAGACATGATGGAGATTCTGGAAGGTTCCCATGCGGTCGCCGAGGCCGTCAGGCTCTGCCGCCCCCAGGTGGTCGCGGCATACCCGATCACCCCGCAGACCCATATCGTCGAGGCGCTCGCGAGCATGGTCGCCGACTGCAAACTGGACGCCGAGTATATCTGTGTGGAGAGCGAGTTTTCGGCCCTTTCGGCCTGCCTCGGGGCAAGCGCCGCGGGGTCCCGCGTCTACTCCGCGACCACCTCGCAGGGCCTTGCCCTGATGTTCGAGGTCTGCTTCAATGTGGCCGGGATGCGCCAGCCGGTCATCATGACGATCGCAAACCGCGCCCTCGGTGCGCCCCTGAATATCTGGAACGACCAGCAGGACTCGATCTCCCTGCGGGACTCGGGCTGGCTGCAGTTCTACGCCGAGGACAACCAGGAGGCGACAGACCTCCACTTCATCGCGTACAAGGTTGCCGAGGACCACAGGGTCCTCCTGCCCGCGATGGTCTGCTTCGACGGTTTCATCCTGACGCACACCTACGAACCGGTGGACATGCCCTCGCAGGAGGCGATCGACGCCTTCCTCCCGCCGTACAAACCGGTCACCATCCTGGACGCGAAGAAGCCGATGTCCCTTGGCATGTACGCCACCCCCGACTATTACATGGAGTTCAGGTACGAGATTGACCAGGCCCAGAAGCGGGCGAAGGAAGTCTTTGCCGAGGTCGGCGCCGAGTTCGCCGCAAAGTTCGGCCGCGACTACTCCGGCCTGGTCGAGGGCTACCGCCTTGAGGACGCCGACATGGCGTTTATCGCGCTGGGCTCGATCTGCGGGACTGTCAGGGAAGCGATCGACGAGATGCGGGCCGAAGGGAAGAAGGTCGGCCTGCTGAAGATCCGCAGCTTCCGCCCCTTCCCCTCCGAGGAGATCAGGGCCGCCCTCTCGGGCGTCTCGAAGGTCGCAGTCCTCGACAAGAACATTTCCCTCGGCCAGAAGGGCGCGGTCGCGCTCGAAGTGCGGGACGCCCTGTACGGCAGCGGGATCGACGTGAAAGGCTACATCCTGGCCCTCGGCGGCAGGGACGTGCGGCAGGCCGATATCAAGGCGATCGCCGACCTCCTCGAAAAAGGAGAGGGCGACCAGTTCTTCGGCCTGCGGACGGAGGTGCTCTGAGATGACCGAGGAATGCGAACTCTTTGAGTGCGGCCACCGCGCCTGCGGCGGCTGCGGCCCGGCCCTTGCGGCCAGGCTGATCATGAAGGCGACCGGCGAGAACACGATCGTCGTCGCCTCCACCGGGTGCATGGAGGTCTTCTCGACCCCGTACCCGGAGACGGCGTGGGGCGTGCCCTGGATCCACTCCCTCTTCGAGAATGCCGCGGCCGTGGCGTCCGGGATCGAGGCATCCCTCAAGAAGCAGGGGCGGGACGAGCATGTCGTCTGCATCTGCGGCGACGGCGCCACCTTCGATATCGGGATGCTCTGCATCTCCGGCGCCTTCGAGCGGGGGCACGACATCACCTACATCTGCTACGACAACGAGGCCTACATGAACACCGGCATCCAGCGCTCGGGTGCGACGCCGTACGACGCCGACACGACGACGAGCCCTGCCGGCAAGTGTTCGACCGGCAACCAGCGGCCGAAGAAGGACCTCCCGGCGATCCTGGCGGCCCACGGCGCGGCCTATGTGGCCACGGCCTCGATCGCCTACCCGAACGACCTGATCAAGAAGGTGCAGCGCGCCGTCTCGACGCACGGCCCGAACTACATTCAGGTCCACGCCCCCTGCGCAACCGGCTGGGGCTTTGACGGCTCGCAGACGATGGCGATCGGCCGCCTCGCGGTCGAGACCGGTCTCTGGGTGAACTACGAGATGATGAACGGCGAGGTCGAGCGTGTGCGCAAGGTCGCCCACAGAAAGCCCGTCGACGACTACCTCTCTGTCCAGAAGCGGTTCCGCCACCTCTACCGGCCCGGCCGGAACGAGGAGGAGATCGCCAAGATCCAGGCGATCGCCGACGCCAACGCCAGAAAGTTCGGGGTCGACCTGAACATGAAGAAGGAAGAGTGACCGGGACCCGGTCAGTCGATCTTTTTTTGCCGCCCTGATGGCTGGATGATCAGGCAAGAAATCCTTTATAGGGTCGTATCTAGATGTGTCATCAGAGACGTCTCTTCTGCTTTCGCCTGATGGTGACGACCCATGGAAATGGAAAACAACACTCCGAAAAACGGCGACAAGGCGCTGGGTGTGCTCTTCGGTGTCATTCTGTATGGTATCTGGGCTCTTGCCCTCACGTACCTCTGTGCCCTGTTCGTCCCGGCACGGACCATGATCGATAGCCAGACAGTATGGTGGTTCATCGTCGGCCCGGTCATCTTCTTCGTCGTCGCCGGGCGGTATCTCCTCTATGACAGGAGGGCGGGCAGGCGGCAGGAGACCGAAGGACGCCTCGGTATGATGAGCGCTCTTTCTGGTTTTATTATCTGGCTCCTTGTGGTGACGGCCCTTGAAATGTCAGGTGCCGTTGTGCCGGCACTGGCAAACGGTCTTGGAGGGTTTTGCCTCATCTTTATCTCTGCCTTTCTTTTCCCTCACCTGATGTGTGCCCGGGGTCAGGGTATTTCCTGAGGGTGAACCGTATCGCCGCCCCCTCTCCCGGACGGCCCGCCACGCGGTCGTCCGCCCGGATCGTCCCGCCGTACCAGGTCACCAGGGACCGGCAGATATGGAGGCCGAGACCTTTGCCCGATGCCTTGGTCCTCCCACGCCTGAAGCGCTCGAAGACGGCGCCCTTGAGGTCGTCAGGGATGCCCGGACCGGTGTCTTCGACCGAGACCTCCACCTTATCGCCGCGATCGGCAACGGCGATCCTGATCTCCGTGCCGTCGCCGCCATGCTTCAGGCTGTTCCCGATGAGGTTGGCGAAGACCTCCCCGAGGAGATTGTCCGCGACCACCACCGCGTCCGTGCCGTCGTACAGGATCCCCGTGTCGGGATGATGGGCGACCTCCTCCCTGATGACGCGGTCGAGAGAGATGGGCGAGAGGTCAGTCTTCTTCTCGTAGGTCTTCCTGATCGTCCCGACATTCCTGATGATCTCGACGCTCTTCTGCGCACCGGCCAGGGCCTTCTCGGCGTACTCTTTCTGGTCGTCTGACAGGTCCGACTCTTTCAGGAACTCGAGGTACGCGAGGGTGACGGTGTTCGCGTTGTTGATGTCGTGGAGGAGGATGTCGATGTAGAGGTTTGCCTCCTCGTTGGCAACTTCCAGTTGTCCGGTCCTCTGGTCCACCATCTCTTCGAGGTCTCCGCTGTACTCTCTGACCTGCTCCTCAGACTCCCTCAACTTTTCGATGGTCTCCTTGAGACGCCCGACCATCATGTTGACGCTCTCTTCCAGGCGGGCGAACTCGATCCCTTTTGTCGCCCTGATCCTGTGGTCGAGGTCGCCCCGCGCGATGATCCCGACGTCCTCCACGATGGCGTCCACCGGGCGGGTGATGTACCAGGAGGAGGCGAGGGCGACCAGCGCCCCGAAGAGGACGCCGAGCATCCCCGTGATGATATTGAACAGTTTGACCGCGTTGATGTGGTCGACCCTCTCCTGCAGGTTGTAGGTGACCTCGACGATCCTGGCGTTCTCGTCTGTCCCCCTGTCAGGGTCGACGAAGAGGTACCTGGTCATCCTGTGGGTCTCTTTGTCCATGACCGCACCGTCTGCCTGCGTCGTGAGGACCTGTTGCAACATCTCCGGCCCCAGCGTCCCTGCCGTCGTGTTCATCGGGTCGGTGAGGTCGATGACCAGGTCTCCGGCAGCGTCGTAGACCCTGGCCGATTCCATGAACGGGTTGACCTCCCGCGCTTTCGCGACGATGTCCTGCTGGTAGATCGCCGGTATCCCGCCCTGCTTTGGGATGATGACGGCCACTTCCAGGAGATAGGACCCGTCCGGCGTCAGGTCGTATGCGCTGGTGGTGACCGAACCGTCGGAGTTCGTCCTGACCTCCCATGTGGGCTGGAAATGCCTGCTGTACCTGACAACGTCGGCGACCTCGGTGGTTCTGGTGAGGTGCACCGATGTCGCGGTGTTTTCGCCGAACAGACGGTGCAGATATTCCTCCAGCGCCCGGGTGTCGGGCAGGGACGCATTGTCCGGCGGCGGGGTGTACCCTGTGACGTACGTGTCGAGGATGGTGACCATCTCCGTGCTGTAGTCTCTTCCCCTGTATGCATCCTCTCTGTTGACCAGGACGACGGCCTCGCGGATCATCTCGTCGGTATGGTCCATCACCTCCTCGTACGCCTCGACGATCTCGCCACTCACTTCGAGATACGAGATCGTCGAGAGAAAACCGATGGTGGCGCTGATGACCAGAAAAACGAAGAACAGCACGTAATGAAGATACGGCCTTCTGTCCCGGGAGGTGGTGCTGGTCTTATTCATGGGGTGTACCGGAATTGCTGCACAGGTGTCATTTTCGTACGATATTTTCTATTGTTATCATTCGATTATAAAATTATCTATTTGTAAAACTCTTGATATATTTATTTTTATCATAATATTCTGCAGAATTATCCTCTATGAGGGGGGTTATTATATATGTGCCCCCGTGACCGGGGCTGGCCGGCGGTCTCGTGACCATCCCGGAACCGACAGGGCTGTTGTCCGGCCTCCTCTGGTGTTCACCTGCAGCAGAGGCTGCACGGATAGAGGTGCGATTGTACTTTTCCTGTATGGCCCTGAGAGTGATGCTCTGATGAAACGCCCCCTGCCCCGGCATCGGGTCGTCTGCCTGAAGGGGAGAGGAAAAAGAGGACTCTGGAGAAAGTTTACCTCACTCCTGCCGTCTTCGCATCAGCAGGAAGGGGAAGAGGAGCACAACCGCCACGGTGAGCCAGACGCTCCCGAAGATATAGAGGAGACGCTCCCGTGCCGGGTCGTAGAAGCGCACCTCGGCAGAACGCACGCGGTCGAATGCGATCGCCGTCGTGTTGTTCTCCGTCGAGACCTTCCCCCCCTCGCTCACCCGCCCGAGGAGGGGGTTTTTGACGGCCTGGCCTTCAGGGAGGGTGACCGTGATGTTCGAAGGCTCGGTAAAGATCAGCTGGAGGTTCTTCTCCGTGATCGGGCCCTCGTAGGTCACCGTCACATTCCCCTTCTCGAAGGCGATGGTGTTCCGGTTCTTCTGCGTGTAGGTGCAGTTCTCCCCGCACGCCCCGGAGACCGTCACATTTTTGCCCGTAAGGGGCACCCTCTCCCCGAGCATCCCGGGCTCCCAGAAAGAGTATTCACTCGCGTTGACGAGGGTGACCTCCCCCCGGTAGGCATCGCCGCCGGGGAGCACCGTCACCGTCGCCTCGAAGGCCGCGGCAGGCGCCAGCAGGATTACAAGTGCAAGACAGAGAGCAACGCCTGTTCGGTGGCGTCGATCTCGATCGGGGGTGGACACTGTTTTATCACCGTTTCCGGGTCCTTGAGGAGGTGGCCGGTCACGACGCAGACGATCTTCTCGTCGCGGTCGATCGCACCCTCCTCCACGAGTTTCTTGATCCCCGCCACCGAGGCCGCCGAGGCCGGTTCGACGCCGATCCCTTCCTTCTGGGCGAGGGCACGCTGCATGGCCAGGATCTCCTCGTCTGTCACCGAGGCCGCAGTGCCGCCGGTCGCCCTGATGGAGATGAGGGCCTTCTCGGCATTCACCGGTGCGCCGATCCTGATCGCGGTCGCCACCGTCTCCGGGTGCTCGTCCGGCACGACCTCACCGAGGTTGCCCTGGATCGCACGCACGAGAGGCTGCGAGCCGGCGGCCTGGATGCCTGTCATCTTCGGGAGGCGGTCGATGAATCCGAGAGTCTCCAGTTCTTTCAGCCCCTTGTAGACTGCGGAGATGTTGCCCGCGTTGCCGACAGGGAGGACGAGCCTGTCCGGCACCTCGCCGAGCTGGTCGACCGACTCGAAGCCGATGGTCTTCTGCCCCTCAAGCCGGTAGGGGTTGATGGAATTGAGGAGGTAGATGCCATGCTTGATACAGAGTTCGCGGACAAGGGCGAGGGCCACGTCGAAGTTGTCGCGGATCGCGATCACCTTGGCGCCGTGCATCAGCGCCTGGGCGACCTTGCCGAGAGCGACCTTCCCCGCCGGGAGGAGGACGACAGCCGGGATGCCCGCCTTTGCGGCGTACACCGCAAGGCTTGCCGAGGTGTTGCCGGTGCTCGCGCAGGCCACGCTCTTCATGCCGAGCTGAATGGCCATCGAGACGCCGACAGTCATGCCGCGGTCCTTGAAGGAGCCGCTCGGGTTCATGCCCTCGTGTTTGGCATAGAGGTGGGGGAGGCCGAGTTCCTTTCCGAGCCTCTCAAGGTGGTACAGGGGTGTTCCGCCTTCCTGGAGGGTGACCGGCTTGATGGTGACCGGCAGGAGCTCCCGGTAGCGCCAGACCGAGAGGGGGCGCTGTTCCCACTCCTTCTTTGTCACGCTGATCGCGTCAAGGTCGTAGTTGACGGTGAGCAGGTGCCCGCATTTTTTGCAGGTATAGATGATCTCGCCGGGCGCGTATTCGGCACCGCAGTGGATGCACGAGAGACGGTACATGGAAGAGAGTAGGTCGTCAGGGTAGATAAAATTCGGGACGCTACCGCCCTATCCGGGCGGTGATGAGAAAGAGAAGCCAGAGAATACAGGCTGCAACGACGCCCGTCCAGGGGTAGAGGTCGGCCGGGACGAGTCCGGCGGGCCCTGCGGCCGCAAGGCCGAAGGCCGCGGCGCACATCGCGCCCGCATAGATGGCAGGCCTCTGGTCGCCGCTGCCTGTGACGATCTTCCCTCTCGTCCGGTGGTCGGAGAGGGGGAAGAGCCAGGCGACCCCGCTCTTCGTGCACGAGTCTTCGAGGAGGTGGCCGATTGCCCCGCCCAGGAACCCGAGGAGGAAGATGGTGAAGCCCATGTCCCAGGGTATCGCGAAGACGATGGCCCCGATCACCCAGGCATAGAAGCCGAGGAGGGCCGTCATCAGCACGACGCCGATGAGGGAGTGGAGGACGCCGCGGTGCCGGGGCATGCCCCTCTCCCCGCAGAGGAGGATGAAGGGCAGGGAGATCGGGTAGTAGATCAGGTAGCGGATGCCGTAGCCGAAGACCGGGAGGATGACAAGCCTCTTTCCCCTGCCGCCCGGCACGCGGGTGTGGAAGATTGCGGAGTCGTTTGCGTCGGCGTCGGGCGCGAGGGCCCCGATGAAGACGCCGAAGAGGCTGGCGATCAGCCAGGCCGGGTGGATGGACCAGAGCCAGGGGGCGAGCACGGCGGCGGCTGTCGCAAGGCTGATGGTGATATGTTCGTTACCGTTCAAAGGCACTCCTTCCATGCAGCGTACAGGTCGGGCCGCCGGTCTTTCACGACCGGGAGGGCCGTCCGCATCGCTGAAATTTTCGTGAGGTCGATCTCGCCGATGACGAGGCCGCCCCTCTCTTCGCCGACGAGTTCCCCGTCCGGGCCGGCGATGCAGGAACCGGCCCCGGCGTTCGCGCCGGCGACATAATATTCCCCGTCGAGGGCCCGCGCCCGCACGAGGAGGTCCCACTGGGCGAGGCGCACCGCCGGCCACGCGGCAGGGACGAGGACGCAGTCGGCCCCGCAGGCCGCGTAGTGGGCGAAGAGGTCTGGGAACCTGAGGTCGTAGCAGACCGCGAGGGCGAACCTGACGCCCCCGGCCTCGAAGGTCGCCGGGACGGTGCCCGGCGTGCAGGCCGCATCCTCGCCGTCAGGGGAGAAGAGGTGGACCTTCGCATAGCCTGCGGCGACCCGGCCCTCCGGGCTGACGGCATAGGCCATGTTCCGCGGCCTGAGATAGCCTTCATAGCACGACCCGACGATCCAGATGCCGTGCTCCGCGGCGGTCCGGCAGAGGGACCGGAGGATGCGGGGGTCGGCCCGCGGCTCCGTGGCCGACCACCCGGTCGCGAATTGCTCCGGGAGGAGGAGGAGGTCGGCCCCGGCGGTCCGTGCCTCTCCGGCGAGGGCGCCGGCCCGGGCAAGGCCGTCCGCGACCGTGGCGGCGGGCGCCATGCCGGCACAGCAGACCTTCACAGCCCCACCCCCACAAGGATGGGGAAGGCCGCCTTGATCCCGGTGATCACGAACTGGACGGCGATGGCGATGAGCATCATACCCATCAGCCTGTTCACGGCGCGGTACTCCCGCTGCCCGACATGGCGCATGATCCTCTCGGAGTTGGCGAGCATCAGGTACGTGGTCCCGACCGCCAGGAGGATCGCCCCGATCACGACGGCGATGCCGACCGGGTGGCTGGACGTCGCCTCGTTGGTGAGCACGATCGCCGTCGTGATGGCGCCCGGCCCCGCGATCATCGGGATCGCGAGGGGCATCACCCCGACGTCGTCGGCGTCCTGACTCTCGTACTTCTCGGTCGCCGAGATCTTCGTCCGCGAGGTCTTCGCGTGGACCATCTCCATGCCGATGCCGAAGAGGAGAAGCCCGCCCGCGATCCTGAAGGCCTCCAGGGTGATCCCGAAGAGCTGCAGGATCAGGCTGCCCGCGATCGCAAAGAGGAGGAGGACGGCGAGGGCGTACCAGCATGCCACCCTGGCGACCGACCTTTTCTGGACCTCTTCCATCCCTTCGGTCAGGGAGACATAAAGAAGCGTCGCTGCCAGAGGGTTGATGACGATGAAAATCGATGATACGCTGAGCAGTACAAAACTCAGCATGTCGCCGCTCATGGAGAAAGGTAGGCTCTCTCCGGGTTAATGCCTTTCGAGGGATCTCTTCTGGGGCGGAAGGCAGGCAGGGAGAGGCAGTTGATCGGTGTCTCCACCGGGGGGCTGCCGCTCGTTAGGATAGGCAGGGGATGGGCAATCTCCCTCCTCGGGATCTCGTGTTCACTCTTCCCCGGTCCTATCCTGACTGGGGGTCCGGGGGCTTGCCCCCGGTCCACTCCTCGGGGAAGGCAGGGGATCGGATCTCTCCCCTGTTTCAGATTTCAGGGCAGGCGCTTGCTCTCTCTCCGCAATTTCATCGCGCACACCTGACCGGATTCCGCACTAACAAAGTCGGCCCTGTGGAGATCCGCAAAAGAAACCGCGAAGAAGAAAAGAACCGTACAGAACAGACGAGAAAAAGAAACCGGGAAAATCCCGGTATTATTTACTCGTACAGGACCGGTTCGTCGATCCTGGTGTAGGATACGATCTCGTCGCCGGCGAAGTGGATTGCAATCTCGCGGGCGGCGCTCTCGTCGGAGTCCGAGGCGTGGATCACGTTCTTGCCGGTCTCCATGCCGAAGTCTCCCCTGATAGTCCCGGGTGCGGCCTCGGCCGGGTTGGTTGCGCCGACGAGCTTGCGCACAATCGCCACGGCACCCTTGCCTTCCCAGACCATCGTGAGCACGGGACCGCTCATGACGTACTCCTTGAGGGAGGGGAAGAAGGGCTTGCTGACGTGCTCGGCATAGTGCTCCATGACCTTCTCCTCAGGGAGCATGGTGAGCCGCGCCGCCACGAGCTTGAGGCCCTTGGCCTCGAGCCGGGAGATGACCGCGCCGATGATGCCGCGCTGGACACCGTCGGGCTTGATCATCACGAAGGTCCTGTCCATCAGGTTCACTCCTTGCCGAGAGCCTTGCGGCCTGCTTCGGTCCAGGCGACCTTACGGGGGACACGCCCGAGCTTGTTGTTCTTCTGGCACTTCGTCGAGCAGAAGTAGAAGAGAGCCCCGTCCTTCCGGACGAAGAGTCTCCCCGTCCCCGGCTCAATCGTCTTGCCGCAGAAGCTGCACTTGTACGTCTCTACCATCCTTACCGCCTCGAAAGCTTCTTCGCTTCGCGCTCGGTCTCGAGGAGCATCAGGATGTCACCCTCGCGGATGGGGCCGACGGTGTTGCGGGTGATGATCCGGCCCTTGTTGTTGCCTTCAAGGACGCGGCACTTCACCTGCATGGCCTCGCCGTGCATCCCGGTGCTGCCGATGACTTCAATGACCTCTGCGGGTGTTCCGTCTGCCATTCTGAAAACCCCCTTAAGCGCGCAGTTCGCTGACCTGCTTCACGATCTCTTCGACGAGCTCTTTTGCCTTGCCGGACTTGACGATCGCCGCTGCAGCAGAGCCTACATTCAGGCCGGATGCCGCGCCGATCTCGTTCTGCTTGCTGATGAAGAGGTACGGGATCTTCTTCTCGTCGCAGAGAGGAGCAAGGTGCATGACGATCTCTTCGGGCTCGACATCGGATCCGATGAGTACGAGCTGTGCTGTACCGCGCTCGATGCACTTGGTGGCCTCGTTCGATCCCTTCTTGATCTTACCGGTGTCACGGGCGATCTCGAGCGATTCAAGAGCCTTGTTCTGGATTTCCTCCGGAACTTCGAATTTAACGTATATCTTTGCCATAACTCACCTCATTCAGGAGCGTAGATTCTCCCTCATCAATCATCAGTCGTGATTGAGCAACCATATCAATTCTACAGGGAAACTGATAAACCTTCCTTCACTGCCTGATATACACCGTAACCCCACCGGCATTATACGCAGGCACAAGGCCCTCTGACGGGAGGGCGATCTGGTAGTGCGAGCGTTCGAGGTCGCCGACGTACAGGTGCGTCACGCCGTATTTCTCCATCAGGGAGAGAGTTCTCGACGGGTCTTCATAGATGGCCTGCACGTCATTTTTCCGCTGCGCGATCTCCGGCCAGTCGTTCCGCCACATCTGTTCGTGGAAGGGCATGCCAAGAACTGCCGGGATGCCGGTGAAGGAGGAGACCCGCGAGTAGTAGGTGTAGTCCCCTTTCACCGCCTCGACGAGGGTGAGGTCTCCCTCCTGCGTCCTGAGCCACGCGATCGCTTCGGCATCGCCGGGGTGCTGCTCCGCGATCCAGGCGGCGCCGTCGAGGGTGTGGGTGCCGCTGCCGTACCCGATGGGGACGGTGAAGGGGATGATGACCAGGACAAGGGCCGCGATCGCCCCGAGGGCCCGCCACTGTGCGGCGGAGACCCTCTCGGGCCTGACCACCCCTGCAAGCCTCTTCCCAGCCGCGACAAGGGTGCCGGTGCCGAGGAGTATCCAGGCGACCGAGTAACACTTGAAGACGGTGTTCATCCTGAAATACGTCTCCCCCATGTTGTCCTGGAGGTAGACGAACTCGCAGACGATGACGATGACGAGGCCCGCGGCGCAGAGGAATGCCTCCGGGGAGACCTTGCGCCGGGCAAGGAGCACAGCAAGAGGCAGGGCGGCGATCCCTGCCGCGAGGTAGCCCGCGAGGGCGAAGGGGACGGGCACCAGGAGGAGGGCCGGCATCCGCCTGATCTCAGGCAGGAGGAGTGCGATGAGGACGGCGAGGAAAAAGCCGTGGACGAAGAGGAACTGGACCGGGTCCGACGGTGCGGTGACGAAACCCGGCCCCTTGACACCGGCGCCGTTGAGCATGAGATAGTACGGCGCATAGAGGGCGATCCCGAGGGGCGGGACCGCCAGCAGGTAGCGCAGGTCGCCGTGCCGCCGCCAGATCAGGAGACCGACGGCGACGATGACGGGAGCGTACAGGAGAACGTCCCAGGAATTGATCGCGGGCATCGAGCCGAGGGCGAGAGCCGAGAGGCCGACGACCGTCCACCGCGCCCTCTCCCCTGACTCCTCCCAGCGGCAGAGAGCGTACGCGATCAGGAAGATGAGGAGGAACTGGACGGCGATCCCGGAGACATGGGGGTGGAGGTCGCCCCAGACGAAAGAGAAGAAAGTGTACTCGTTGATCGTCCCGTCGATGACGCGGGTGCTGTTCCAGAGGACCTTTGCCACAGGCGTGCCGATGACGACCTCCCTGATGAACGCCGGGTTCATCAGGAGGAAGATCGCGAGCGGCGCCCAGGGGAGACGCGGGACCAGGAGACGGCCGGTGGCATAGGCCGTCACCGCCGCGGCGCCCGCGATCGTCGGCAGGGCGAGGTTGTACGCCACCGTCGAGGGCACGCCCGCCGTGACCCCGAGGACGCCCGCGATCCAGTAGCCGAGATAGTAGTAGACATCGAGAGTGCCGCCGGCAAACCAGGGGTCGAGGGGCGGCACGACCGGTTCCCGCATCACCGAGGCGAGGAAAGCGTGGTCCATGAACTTCTCGGCAAAGGAGATGGACGGGGTGACGAACCGTGCGGAGAGCATCGCGGCGAAGAAGGCCAGGAATACGGCGTCCCAGATCAGGGCCGACCGCAGGGCTTCCCGCGTGTACTCGCCCCTGTATAGGGCGTAACCCGCGAGGGCGACGAAAGGTGCCAGCGCCGTCTGCACCGGAAGCCCCGCGAGGGCCGCGTACCACGAGACGGCCCCGTAGATGAGGACCGACGCCGGGTATGCGACAGGTGCGGCATACTCGCCGAGCGCCCCGGCAAGGCGGGGCCAGAGGGCGACCTGGAGAAACTTGACCAGCACGAGCCAGGAGAGGACCATGAGGACCTGCGCCTCAGGGCTCACGCAACTCCTCCCGGGAAAGCCCCTCCGAGAAGGAGCGCTTCATCAGGGAGACCGACCAGTCGCCGAAGTAGTAGAGGGACGCGATGCCGCCGACCAGGGTGACGCCGTTTTTGATCAGGTGGTCGATGACCGCGATCACCGTCGCCGTCGCCGGCGCCATGCCCGCGAGTTCGAAGGTGACGGCAAGGGCGAACTCGTAGGTGCCGACGCCGCCGGGCGTGATCGGGACGGCCTTCACCAGGTTGCCGACGACCACCGCAAGGACGATGATCGGGAAAGGTATCCACTCCCCGAACATCAGGACGACGATGGCGCAGACCGCGATGTCCACGAGCCAGATCGCGATGGACGAGGCCCCCAGGACCAGGACGGCCTGCAGGTTGAGGGAGGCCGCCCTGATCTCCGCGAGCATCCGGTAGACGACGGCCAGGATGCGGTTCTCCGAGTGCCGGTCGCCCACGAACCAGAGGAAGAGGGCGAAGGCGATCCCCCCGATGATCGGGACGGCGATCAGGGGCAGGAACCAGTCGGGCACGTCGAGGACGAAGGGCAGGGCGATCAGGCCGAGGACAGCGACGGTCACGACATCGAAGACCCGCTCGACGACGATCGACGAGAATCCCTGGGAATAGGTGGCCAGCCTCTCGTGCTTCAGGATGAAGAGACGCACAAGGTCGCCGAGGCGTGCCGGCACGATCAGGTTCGCCGTCTGGGAGAGGAAGATGCAGGCCGTCGAGAAGATGAGGCCCACCCTGACGGTGAGCCCCCCCAGGACCGCCCGGTACCGCCAGCCCCGCAGGAACCAGGCGGCCGTGCAGACGACGACGGCCGCCGCAAGGTACAGCGGGTCGGCGCTGGCGATTGTCATCACAAGGTCGTCCCAGACCCGCCAGAGCATGTACGCCAGGATTCCGACCGCGATGACAGTCGGGATAACGACCGCACTAATTTTTCGCCACATGAATCTGCCACCAGAGCCCGAGGATCTGCGAGCCCATCGAGAAGACGTCCTTGAACCGGACGGTCGTCCCTGGCCCCTGCCGCCAGACCACAGGGAACTCTCTCACCACATAGCCTTTGCGCTGCCCCCGCACGAGCACCTCGGTGTCCCAGAACCAGTGCGGCGCCTGCACCTCGGGGACGAGGGCGAGGATCGTCTCCCGCCTGAAGGCCTTGAAGCCGCACTGGTGGTCGTGGAGGCGGCTCCCGAGGATCGTCCTCACCAGGAAGTTGTAGCCCCTGCTTGCGACCTCCCTGCCGCCGCTCCTGACGATGTCCGAGTCGGGCATCAGGCGCGACCCCGTCGCGATGTCCGCACCCGACCTGATCGCCCCGACAAGTTCGGGGAGATGGGCAAGGTCGGTCGCCAGGTCCACGTCATAGTAGCAGACGACCTCGTAGCGTGCGGCCTCGATCGCGCGGTTCAGCGCTCTTCCCCGGCCGAGACGTTCGTCGGCATGGAGGAGGCGGACCCTCGGGTCCTTCTCGTGCCATGCCCGCACGAACTCCGCACTCCCGTCCGTGCTCCCGTCCTCCGCGACGATCACCTCGAAGGCGTCGGTGATCGCCGCGAGTGCGGCGACCGACTCCGGGATAGCCCGTTCAAGAGCAGGTCTGTCATTGAAGACCGGCAGGATCACCGAGACCCCGTCCTCAGCCACGGAGCGCCCCCGTCATCTTCCGGGCGACCTCCTGCCCGGCGATGATCGACCCCTCCATCGAACGCTCCGGGTAGTTGGGCTTCGAGAACATCCCGGCAAGGTAGAGGCCGTGCTCCTCGTACGCCGGGATCTGGTCGGCGAAACCCGTCGTGTAGACCGGGCCGGCGAAACGCTCCACCGCAAGTTCGCTCCAGTGAACCGCGCTCTCCGGCACCGAGAACCGGCGGCGGAAGTCGGCGAGCATCGTCTCCTTCAGGCCTGGCGCCGGCCTGTCGCTGAAGTACGAGGCCAGGTAGACGATATCCTCGCCGTAACGCTCGCGCGGCGCGAAGTTCGTGTGCATGACGACGGCGCCGTACGGCGCCTGGTCCTTCATGTTCAGCCAGTAGATACCCTTCGAGACGTCGCGGTCGAGACCGATGGTCATGCAGGCCGCCCCCTGGTACGGCACGGGAGAGAACTCCCCGATCCCGCTGAGGCGTGCGACCTCCTGCGGCGGTATGGTGGCGAGCACGGCATCGAAGGCCCGATCATTGACGAGCCATTTCTCCCCCTCGCGTCTGATCGAGGTTGCGGGCGTCCCTTTCTCGATCGTGCACCCCTTTGTGAGGAGCCTCTCTTCCATCCCGTCGATGACCTGGTGCCACCCGCCCTTCAGGTACCCGAGCCTCTCCCCCTCGACGCCGCGGTCAGACCGGATCGCAATGCGGGAGATGAGCCACGCCGCCGAGACCTCGTGCCGCCTCTCCCCGAACTTGCTCCGCAGCAGGGGCTCGAAGAAGGAGGTGTAGACCCGGTCGCCCAGGTGCTCCCTGATGTAGTCGACCGCGGGGACCGCGTCCAGAGGTCCCAGGTCGAGGTGCTTTGCCCTGAGAGTGAGCATGCCCAGGCGGAATTTATCGAAAAAGGAGAGGTGGGGATAGCGGAGGATCTCCATCGGGGAGGTCAGGGGATGGATCTTTCCGTCCACGTAGTAGCCTGTCGAGCCCTTCAGCCATTCGAGCCTCTCGTAGAGGCCGAGGTCGCGGAGGAGGGCGAAAAGGTGCTCGTCCCCGGCAAAACAGTGATGATAATATTCTTCGACCCAGGAGTCCCCGCGGTGATATGAAGCGAGGCAGCCGCCGAGGACCGGTCTTTTTTCAAGGATCGTGACCTCAGATATATCAGAGAGGGAGAGGGCGGCGACAAGGCCTGATAGGCCCCCTCCGAGAATACAAATATCCATAATCTGCAATACTGTGTATCATCGAAAGCGCATAAGAAAGTTTTTGAACTCATGGGAGAACTTTACTATTAGCTAGATACCAGCAATAGTGTCCTTATACTTATGGAGCCGACTGGATGGTGTAACTGAATGAGGGTATTTTTCATAGGATTCGGTCAGGCTGGCGGGAAGGTCGTTGACATGTTTATCGAGCAGGACAGAGTGTCCGGCTCGAATAACTTCAGGGGCATCGTCGTCAACACCGCACGCACCGACCTGATGGGGCTAAAGCATATCGAACTTAAAGATCGGATTCTCATCGGCCAGACAGTGGTCAAGGGGCACGGCGTGGGTACCGACAACGTCACCGGCGCCCGGATCGCCGCGGACGAGATCGACTCGGTCATCAATGCGATCGACACGCGCGGCACCCATGACGTCGACGCCTTTGTCATCGTCGCCGGCCTCGGCGGAGGGACCGGATCGGGCGGCTCCCCTGTGCTCGCCCGGCACCTGAAGAGGATCTACCGTGAACCTGTCTACGCGCTCGGTCTCATCCCCGCGCCGGAAGAGGGCAGGCTGTACACCTACAACGCGGCACGCAGCCTCTCCACTCTTGTCAACGAGGCCGACAACGTCTTCGTCTTCGACAATGCCGCCTGGAAGAACGAGGGGGAGAGCGTCAAGACCGCCTACTCCCGTCTGAACGACGAGATCGTCAGGCGTTTCGGCGTCCTCTTCCGTGCCGGCGAGGTCGGCAAGGCCGGCGTCGGCGAGATGGTCGTCGATTCGTCCGAAGTGATCAACACCCTCCGCGGCGGCGGGATCACGAGTGTCGGCTATGCCGTCACCGAGGTCGTGAGCGAGCGGACGAAGCAGAAGAAAGGGTTCTTCGGGGGCCTGCGTGACACGCTCTCGAAGAAGGAGCAGGTCGAGGAAGTGCTGACCGGCGAGGACAAATCTGCAAAGATCATCGCCCTCGTCCGCCGGGCCATGCTCGGGCGTCTGACCCTCCCCTGCGACTACTCGACCGCGGAGCGTGCGCTTGTTCTCGTCGCCGGCAACTCGGCCGAGATGGACCGGAAAGGTGTCGAGAAGGCGAAGAGCTGGGTCGAGGAGAACATCGCCGGTGTCGAGGTCCGCGGCGGCGACTACCCGGTCGCCAGCAACTATGTCGCGGCCGTGGTCGTCCTTGCGACCATCGGCGAGGCCCCGCGGGTCCGCGAGCTCTTTGAAATTGCAAAGCAGACGAAAGAGGATGTTATCCAGTCGAAGAAGCGCTCTTCGATGTTCGATGACTCCGATGTCGATCCGTTGTTTGAGTGAGGACTATGAGGACGATAACAAAGGTATTGATCGGGCTTCTCATTGCCGCCTGTCTGGTCCAGGCGGCGGCTGCATCGTCAAGTTACACGGTTTCAGGAAATCCGACGGTCAGTCCGTCATCGGGAGATCTCACTCCCGGCGAGAAAGTGACCGTCTCCATGAAGATAACGCCGAAGGAGACCGCCGACAAGTACGAAGACGATCTGCTGGAGTTCTACTCCGACCTTGACAACATCAAGTGGACGTACTATGTCTCGGTCGATGGCAAGGATATGTCGGGCGGCAAACCGACTGTCTCTTCCAGCCGCAATCTCCGGCTCAGCGTCTGGCTCCTCGACTATAAGGGCGACGAGGCCCTTATCGTCGACTTCGAGGGGACCGTCCCGAAGGTGACGAGCACCCAGGAGAAGATCATCACCAGGTACAGGCAGGTCGATGCCGATTACAAGGTCAGGGATGGCACCGAGTACGTGATCAAGCGGACGGTCGTGAACCCGCAGGACGTCCAGGCGAACATCGGCACGGCAAAGACCCGCATGAACACACTGAAGGCCGGTATCGACGAGAAACTTGCCATGGGTGTCGACACCTCGGCGGCCCAGACGAAGTACGACGAGGCGAAGATCGCGATCAACCGGGCCGAGGCGACCTCCGACTATGCGGCGGCCCAGAAGGACCTGACCGCCGCACAGGACGCCATGACCGCTGCAGAGACCGCCCTCTCCCAGGCCTGGGCCCAGAAGGCGATCACGGACACCCAGAATACCATCGGCCAGATCGACGGGATCATCACCTACTTCGAGGTGGAGAGAAGGATGGGCACCGACCAGCGGGTGATCAACCTCAAGACCCAGCGCGACCTCGCGGCCCAGTCCCTCTCTGCGGCGAACGAGAAGATGAACGCGAAGGACTATAACTCTGCCAGGATCAAGGCGACAGAGGCCTACCAGAAGGCGAACTCCACCCTCACCATGGGGACGCAGGTCCGCCAGGAGGTTGGCGAGGGCTTCTCCTTCAACTTCGGGAACCTCCCGCTCTATATCGGTGCCGGTGTCCTGATCGTCCTCATCGTCGCCGGTGTGCTCCACTTCAGGGGCCGGAGAAAGTGGGACGAACTGGGATAAACCATAATTTACCATCAGTCGGCCAGGGAGACTTCGTCTCTCTATTCTTTTTTGCCTGTTTCTCTTTCTCTTGCGGTTCTGTGTTTTCGATTGCTGCCATCAGGATAAGGCCCGGTAAGAGCGAACACGAGATCCCGGGGAGGGAGGTAATTCCCTGCCCCCTCTCGACGAAAAAAAAGGCTTTGTAGAATTCAACATGCAACCACTTCATTGCCGCCCCGGCCTATCCTCGACGTGGGGGGTCGGGGAGGGTACAACCCCCCGGTGCGAGAGTACAGGAAAGATTCTACGATGAGGGCGGCACGCCTGATCACCACGCCTTCCCACACCTTTGCGCCGGGGGACTATACCGCCGGACCCCCGGGATGAAGATAGAGCGGGGAAGGCAGAGAGCCGGATCGTTCAGAAGGTCTTTCAGTCCTCTGTGTATCGGTGCCAGGGGGGTTCGATGTGGTTAAATCCTTATTCATATCTATTGAGCCAATCTTCTGGATCATTTTCATAGTAAACCCTCCTGTTCAGGGTGATGTCGTCCCCTCGAATTTCCTTGAGTGAGTGTGGACCCCCCGCCTTCCCCTCCATCTGAACCGGGGGCTATCGCCCCCAGACCCCCATTTGGGATAGGACCGGGAAGAGCGAACGGGATATCCAGAGGAGGGAGATTGCCGTATCACCACCTATCCTGAGCGGGGACGACCGAAGGGAGTCGAGAAAATCTGTGATTTTCGAGGGACGACCGAAGGGAGTCGATTGTCCGGGGGCGGAGTCCCCCGGGCCAGGCACTCCAGAACAGGATTTCTACAGAGCCGAAAAAAAAGGATTCAGGCCGATGTCACGTTTCTCGTAAAGACATCGAGCTTCATGTTCCCCATCTTCCCGTCACGGAGGAAGTAATACTGGAGGAGACGGTCCTTGTTGTCGTACCACGAGAACCAGTAGTTGAGGTTGTAGGTCTTTTTCTCAAAGCCCGGGAGAGAATCATAACTGTCCTGGTCCGAGGCGATGACCACGTCGAACTTCCCGTCCCTGAAATTGCTCTCTTCGATCTTCCGCCCGTAATAACTCAACTTCTCTGCCCTCTCACCGCGGTAGTACCACGGCAGCGGCCAGTAGCGGTCGGAGGCGATCGCCGTCGCGTTCGAGGCGTCGATCAGGGCCATTACCTCCCGCATGTCCTCGGAGTTCTGGACCTGCACGATCGGTTCGTTCACGTCGGCCGGGACATAGGCGACATGCCAGAGGGCGAGCACCAGGAAGATGCTCGACACCACGGCGATGACCGCCTTCTTCTTCGTCATCGCGTAGGTTGCGACGAAGATGAGGGGCAGGAGCTGGTGGACGATGAGCCAGGGCACTTTCTCGCCGATATAGGCATAGGCCACAAGCGAGAGGACCATCCAGACGATACAGAACCTGAAGAACTCTTCCTTCTTGTCGAAGGGGGGATCGGCGGCTACGGGCACGGGCACGTGGCCGTTGACCTGCGCAAGGGACGTCTCGACGACCTCGTGCAGGCTCTGGACCGCCGTCTCCGCCTTCTTTCGCCCCTTCTGGATGAACTGGGCCGTGCCCACAATGGCAAGGGCGAAGATCGGCAGCTCGTACAGCAGGAAGAAGATGATGTAGAAGAAGAACGGGCCGCCGAGCCTTTCCTGTTCGTGCATCGCCCACCAGTGACCGATGGCGTCGGGCACCCAGGTGAGCACCCGCTCCGGGTTGGCGCCGAAGGACGAGTAGAGGACGGCGATCACCCCGCCCATCACCAGGACGCCGAGGACGAAGTCGCGTATCCACCGCTTCGGGAGCTTCACCTTCTGTGTCCAGAGGAGGTACAGGATGTACGCCGCAAAGATGCCGAGCACGATCGGCATGTTCTCCTTGGACGATATGCCGAGGCCCGCCGCAAGCCCTGCAAGGACGGCGTACCGCACCTGCCCCCGTTCGAAGTAGAGGATCAGGGCGAGGAGAAGGACGAAGGTCAGGAAGAGAATGAAGATGTCGTTTCGGAGAAACCGTGAGAAGTACACCATGTTCGGCGAGATCGCGAGGAACAGAGCCGCGACCAGCGCCTGCATCCGGTCGAGATATCCCAGGCGGTACAGGGGGTACACCAGGGCCACGACCATGGTGCCGAGAAATGCCGGGACAAGCCTGCCGACAAGGTCGGAGTCGCCGAAGAGGGCGAACATGCCGGCCGTCACATAGTAGAGGAGAGGGCCGTGATACGAGGGGTCATAGATATAGGTGCCCTCGGTCAGGAGTTTGTACGAAAACCACGCGTGGATGGCCTCGTCGTGGTGAAAGAGTTTGAGATCCAGGAATGCGAACCGCAGGACCGCCGCAAGCACGAAGATAAAAAAAAATAGTCTCTCAAAAGAGAGAGATTTCTGGATTCGAATGGCAAATCCGGCGGCTGAAGTGCCGCTCACAGCATCAACTCTCCAGCACGATTTCGATGCCGATATCCTTCGGCACCTGGATACGCATCAGCTGCCTGAGAGCACGCTCGTCGGCGTCGATGTCGATGAGCCGCTTGTGCACGCGCATCTGCCAGCGATCCCAGGTCGCTGTTCCCTCGCCATCAGGGCTCTTCCGGATCGGGACGACAAGCTTCTTGGTGGGCAGAGGGATCGGCCCTGCCAGATTCACGCCTGTCCTCTCAGCGATTTCCCTGATCCTGTCGCAGACCATCTCAACCTTATCGTAGTCCGTCCCTGAAAGGCGTATTCTGGCTTTTTGCATTGACTTCACCCACTGAAGACTTATCTCATCTGCTTTGCCTGGATGTCGATGCACATGCCGGCGGCAATCGTCGATCCCATATCACGGACCGCGAAGCGGCCGAGCTGCGGGATCTCCTTGATCTTCTCAATGACCATCGGGCGGGTCGGGCGGATCTTGACGATCGCCGCATCGCCGGTCTTGAGGAAGGTCGGGTTCTCTTCCTTGACCTGGCCGGTACGCGGGTCGAGCTTCTTCACGAGTTCGGTGAAGGTGCAGGCGACCTGTGCAGTGTGGCAGTGGAAGACCGGGGTGTAACCGACGGTGATCGCGCTCGGGTGGTGGAGAACGACGATCTGTGCGGTGAACTCCTCGGCAACGACCGGCGGGGCCTCGATGGGACCGCAGACGTCGCCACGGCGGATCTCGTTCTTGGAGACGCCACGGACGTTGAAGCCGACGTTGTCACCCGGAAGCGCCTCGAGTTCTTCCTCGTGGTGCATCTCGATGGACTTGATTTCGCCGTTCACGTTTGCCGGCATGAAGGAGACCTTCATACCCTTCTTCATGATGCCGGTCTCGATACGGCCGACAGGCACGGTGCCGACGCCGGAGATCGTGTAGACATCCTGAAGCGGGAGGCGGAGCGGAAGGCTCGTGGGTTTCTCGGGCTCCTTGAGCGCGTTGAGTGCTTCGATGACCGACGGGCCGGTGTACCACGGGGTCTTCTCGTTGCTCTTCGGCTTGATGTTGGTCCCTTCGTACGAGGAGATCGGAATGAACGGAACTTCCGACGGCTTGAAGCCGACCATCTTCAGGAGCTGGGAGAGCTGTTCCTTGACTTCGTTGTAACGCTTCTCATCGTACTTGACGGCGTCCATCTTGTTGATGCCGACGATGAGCTGGTTGATACCGAGGGTCCTCGAAAGGAAGACGTGCTCCTTGGTCTGCTCCATGACACCATCGGGTGCGGCGACGACAAGGAGTGCGGCGTCGGCCTGGGATGCACCGGTGATCATGTTCTTGACGAAGTCACGGTGGCCGGGGCAGTCCACGACGGTGAAGTAGTACTTCTCCGTGTCGAAGCGCTTGTGAGCGATATCGATCGTGATACCGCGGTCACGCTCTTCCTTGAGACTGTCCATGACCCATGCGAACTCAAAGGTACCCTTACCCTTGGTTTCGGCTTCCTTTCTGAATCCCTCAATGATATGAGGCGCTACGGCTCCTGTCTCGAAGAGAATGCGACCGACGGTAGTCGACTTGCCGTGGTCGATGTGCCCGATGACAGCGAGGTTCATGTGTGGTTTTTCGGTTGCCATTGGTTATCCTCCACTCAAATATGGGACTGTTTGCACAGTCGGATTGAAGCGAGTATCATATATTGGGCATCGATCTATATAAACCATTTCGATATCCATCTGCTCTCTGGCCATCGGGGTTTATACTGGAGTATCGACACGCTCAAATTCCTGATTGTACAAACACTCAGTGTCCTATGAAAACACTGGAGTTCCACCGCGATACTGAAAAAGGCAGGGTAACTGTGACCTGCGCTACGGGAGAGGTTTCCGTTTACAGCCACTGCGCTTACTGCAAGCACTGTACCGGCGTCCGTGCGGGCAAAAGGGTGCTCCCTGCCCCGCAGCGCGAGATCATGAAGAAGCCCGCGGGGTTCGGAATGGACGAAGAGGTCCTGAACGCCGCGATGCTCTTCAACTCGATAGTGCGGGACGGGGACGCCGTCGCCTGTGAAGACGATGCCGGTTGTGGCTATACGTCTATGTTTCGCCGCTGAATTCCTCTCGTATACCTTTGCGGAAGTCTTCAAAGCCGATCTCGTCGAGCTGGTCGGCGAGGTGCCTTCCGCTCCATGCTTTTCTGAAGATCCAGTAGACGGTTTTGTCGATCACCTTCAGGACATCTTCCTCGGTTTCGACGGTGACAAGTTCCCGGCCTGGCGCCGGGTGCCGGCCGCGCCGCCCGCCGACGGTGACGAGATAGTGGCGGTACTCAGACTTCAGCAGGTCGAAGGGGCAGGACTGGATGCAGATGCCGCACTGGACGCATTTTTCCGGGATCAGTTCGGAGATCCCGTTCTTGATGATGATCGCCTTTTCCTTGCAGTATTCGGCACAGGTCCCGCACCCGGTGCACATCCCCTCCACCCTGAGGGGGCGGATCCGGCCGACGATCCCGATCTCGTTGAGCACCGGGCTCGTGCAGGCGTTCGGGCACCCTGACACGGAGATCCGTACCCTGACCGGCATCTCGCGGCCGAAGACCAGTGCGTCGATCTTCCGGGCAAGGTCGAAGGTCTCGATATTGGAGAACTTGCACTGTGCCGTCCCCGGGCAGGCGATGATATTGACGACTTCGTTGTGCTCGGCGCCAAGGGGCGTCCCGTTCTTTTCGAGATCGCGGGCGATATTGGCAATTTTGGTGGCGTCGACGGCCGGGATCTCCATGGTCTGCCTGGTGGTGAGGTGCACCTCGCCGCTCCCGTATTTTTTGGCGATCCGTGCGATCCCTCTCATCTTTTCGATTGAAAGGACACCTGCAGGGATCCGGATCCTGATCGCACAGAGGTCCGGGTTCCTCTGCGTGATCACCCCGCCCCGTGTATGGACGGTTTTTTCCTGTATCATTTTGTCCGTTATCATCAGGAATAGATGCTGAAGATGAGCATAAAAAGGTGTATGCGCCCTAGATCGCGAGGGCGATAATGGCGGCCGCCCGTACGATCTCGTTCGAGGCGCCGGCGACGTCGCCGTTCACCCCGCCGAAGAGGCGGTACGCGAGGGCGACCAGGAGGGCGGCGACGATCCCGGTCGCGAGGAGGGCCTTCAGGAGGGGGACCGGGCCCGTCAGGAGGACGAGGGGAACGACCGGGAGCAGGGCGAGGCCCGCGAACCAGGGCCGTGCAAAGCCGTGGAGGTAGGCGTGGATGCCCTCGTGGAAGGGTGTGCCGAGGGCGGTGATCCCGGCCATGGCGAGTTTTGCGCAGACCTCGGCGGTCAGGACGGCGAGGGGAATTGAGGCGACGGTGGAGAGGCCCTGAACCGCGAGGAGGGTCGTGAGGATGCCGCAGGCGACGCCCCCCGCGCCGATCTGCCTGTCGGTGAGGGCGGTGACCCTTTTTTCGCGGCTGCCGTGCGCCATCAGGCCGTCGCCGAGGTCGAGGAGGCCGTCGAAGTGGTTTGCCCCGGAGACGATGATCGCCGCGGCGATCGCGGCGGCCGCGGCAAGGCCCGGGTTGCCGGAGAGGAGGAAGGCGACGCCTGCGGCGCACCCGCCGGTGACCCACCCGGCAACGGGGTAGAGCCAGGAGTGGCGGGCGAAGGCGTCGAAGTCTGCGGGCCGTCCGAGCGGGAGGACGGTGCAGAACTGCAGGAGGGCGCGGACGGGTTCGAGAATCATCCTGAATAGATGTGAGGCGTTCCCGGCGATAAGTCCTGCGTCGCCGCACCGCTCTCCGGCCGCGTTCCCGAGGAGACTTTAAAGTCGGACTCGTTCTATACCGTGTATGGCATTTCTCTCCGAAGTCCCCTCTATACAGTTCTCCAGGCCGCTCTTTGCGAGCGTGCTCGGGAACACCGCACTCTCGATGGTGCCCGGCGTCTCCGGGGCCGGGCCGTCTCCCCAGAAAACGGTCTTCACCCCGATCCTGGACGCCGAACTGATCACCACCGGGTCGATCACCTCCCTGCCCCTCAAGCCGAACACCCCGACCGGGTGCCCGACGCCGGCGGTGATCACGCGGTCGATGATGGCCCTCGCCGGCATCGACCCTGTCTTCGTGAATGCCGGGATGTTCAACCCGCCGACCGTGCCCTGCATCGACGTGTACGGCGACGCGGGCGGCGACCCCAGGACGGGCGAGGCCGTGCCGAAGGCGCGGGCCCTCTTTGCCGCGGGCGAGCGGGTCGGCCGTCACCTCTCCCGGTGCGCCGACTTCCTCGTCCTCGGTGAGTGCGTCCCCGGCGGGACGACGACGGCCCTCTGCGTGCTGCGCGCCCTCGGCTACGAGGCGCGGGTGTCGAGCAGTTTCATCGAGAACCCGGTGGGCCTGAAGGAGGAGATCTGCCGGGCGGTGATAGAGAAGGTCGAGGAGGCCGATATCCGTGACTCCCTCGACGTCGTGCGGATCGGCGGCGACCCCATGATGCCGGTGGCCGCCGGTATTGCGAGTACCTATACAGGCACCCTGGTCTTTGGCGGCGGCACCCAGATGCTCGCCGTCGACGCCGTCCTGAAGGGCCTCGGGAAGACGACGGTGCCCATTGCGACGACCGAGTACGTGCGCAGAGACGCCTCGGCGAACGTCGAGGCGATCGCGGACGCGATCGGCGTGAAGGCATACTTCGTCGACCCCGACTTCGGGACCATCGGCGACACCGGCATCGCCCGGTACTGCGAGGGCGAGGTGAAGGAAGGCATGGGTGCCGGCGGCGCCATGTTCCTGGCGCGGCTCATGGGCCACTCCCCTGAAGAGATCAGGTCCGCGATCCTCTCGACCACGATCTCCTTCCGCTGAAAAATGATATACCCTGACATCTCCATACCTTTTTGATGCTTCCCATTTTTGTCGTGAACAACCATGGGCAATTCAACCACCTCATCCACCGCAAACTGCGGGACCTGGAGATAGAGGTGGCGATGGTCCCGAACACCACCTCTCCGGCCGAGGTCGAGAAGGGGTGCAGGGGGATCATTCTCGGCGGCGGGCCCACGCTCGAACGCGCCGGCAACGCTGCTGCGTACCTGGACCTCGGACTGCCGGTGCTCGGCATCTGCCTCGGTCTCCATATCATCGCGACGGCACGCGGCGGCATCGTCGGGCCGGGCGCCCACGGGGGCTACGGCGGCGTCGCCGTCGACATCGCCGGGAAGAGCGAGATCCTGGCGGGCTACCCGGACCAGATCCATGTCTGGGCCTCGCACGCGGACGAGGTGAAGCAGGTCCCGGAGGGCTTCACGGTCTATGCCCGGTCAGACATCTGCCCTGTCGAGGCGATGGGGTCAGAGAAGGACCGCATCTACGGGGTCCAGTGGCACCCCGAGGTGAGTCACACCGAGAACGGCGACCTGGTCTTCCGCAACTTCGAGAGGATATGCGGGGAGTAGACGACCTCGCCGACGAGGTCATGAAGATCGGGTTCTCCTGCACGCGGTGCGGCGCCTGTTGCACCGAGGTCTCCGGGGACTCGAACCTCGTCATCGTCTCGCCGCCTGAGGTGCGGGCGGTCGCGGGTGCGGCAGGCATCCCTGCCGACGAGGTCGCGGACCCTTTCCCCGAGTTCCTGGACGGCGAGGACGGCCGGCGTTTCACCTTCGACTGGTGCCTGCGGCGCGAGGGCGGACGCTGCCGCTTTCTCGGCGAGGGGAGGTGCCGGGTGTACGCCGCCCGTCCCTGGATCTGCCGGACCTACCCTTTTATGCTCGACGGGGACCGACTGATCGTCTCCGAGTGCCCGGGCCTCGGGCGGCCGATCGGTCGGGAGGCGGCTATCGCCCTCGCCCGGGATCTGCTTGAACGGCAGAAGGCCGAGGTCAGGGAGGAAGCAGGGATCAGGGCGGTCATGGGGGCCGTGCCTGTCCCTTCAGGAAGTGTTGCGGTGATTGACAGCGAAGGAGTGTGGGTCGTTCATGGGTGAGATCAAACTCGTCGGAACGGCGCATGTATCGGAGAAGAGCGTTGAGGAGGTGCGGGCGGCGATCGAGGAGTTCGCGCCCGACATCGTCGGGGTCGAACTCGATCCCGGGAGGTACTCGGCTCTCAGGAAGGAGCAGGCGCCGCCGAAGGTGGAGGAGGTCCTGAAGGCCGGGAACTTCTCGCAGATCCTCTTCCAGTGGACTCTGGCCTACCTCCAGCGCAAGATCGGGATGGACGTCGGGGTGGAACCGGGCGCGGAGATGGTCGCGGCCATCGAGGAGGTGGAGGGCCGCGGCCTGCCCCTGGCCCTCATCGACCGCGATATCAGGCTGACCCTGGCCAGGTTCTGGCAGGGGATGACCCTCTGGGAGAAGACGAAGATGGTCTACGCTCTGGCGGTCTCTCTCGGCGGTACAGAGGAGCAGGAACTGGACATCGAGGCCCTGAAGAACCAGGACGTCGTCGCCGTGGCTCTGGAGGAGTTCAGGAAGTTCTCGCCGAACGGGGCGCGGGCCCTCATCGACGAGAGGGACGCGTACCTCGCCCGCCGCCTTATCGACCTCTCGCGGCGTTACGACCGGGTGATGGCGGTGATCGGCGCCGGGCACGTGCGGGGTGTGGAGCGCTACCTTGCGGCGCCCGACCTCCTCCCGTCGGACGCGGAACTCACCGCGGCGCCGAAGACGTACCCCTGGGGGAAGATCCTCGGCGGGATCGTCGTCGTGATCTTCGCCCTGCTCATCATCTCGATCGCCTTCTCCGGCGTCGGGACCAGCGTGCTCGTCTGGGCGGTCCTGTACTGGGTGCTCATCAACGGCGTCCTCGCGGCGGCCTTCACCATCGCCGCGGGCGGCCACCCCCTCTCGGCGGCGACGGCCTTTGCGGTGGCGTGGGCGACGTCCCTCAACCCCCTCGTCGCCGCGGGCTGGTTTGCGGCGTTGACGGAGGCGAAGATCAGGAAACCCTCGGCCGCGGACTTCCAGAAGATCATGGACGCCGCGAACTTCTCGGAGATGCGGAAGGTCCCGATCTTCAGGGTGGTGCTCGTCGCCGCCCTCGCCAATGTGGGCTCGACTCTCGGGACGATCGCCTACTTCGCGTTCATCTCCCCGATTCTCGGGATCGACCCGACGGTGATCATCCCGCAGGGTTTCGCAAACTTCGTCGATTGGCTCGGCAGTCTCCTGCCGTTCTAACTTTTTTTTGGACGAACTTGCTATCACTCGCTTCTCCTCATGGGATGGAAGGAGCAGTCGTCTCCCTCACCGAGAGCTTGTGTTCGCCCTTCCCCGGTCCTATCGCAGGTGGGGGTCTGGGGGCGACGAGCGATAGCGAGTTCGAGAATACGGAAAATCGAAGATTTTCCTGTTCGGGCACATCTTCGATGTGCCACGAACCGTAGGTTTTCGAGGTGCGACCGAAGGGAGCATGAGAAGGTCGAAGACCTTCGAGGAGCCCCCGGTGGAAGACTTGGGGAAGGCAGTTGATCGACATCTCGCGCCGGGGGACTACGCCCCCGGCCCCCCGCTCAAGATAGGCGAGGGGATGGAAGGCTCCCTCCCCGGATCTTGTGTTCACCCTTCCCCGGCACTATCATAATTTCGGAGGGTCTGGGGGCGATAGCCCCCGGTCCAGATTGCAGGGAAGGCAGTTGATCGGCATCCCGCACCGTGGTCTTCCCCCGCCGACCGGAAGACTTCCCTCCTCGCCTCCTCCCCCCCACCCGAATCACGCTCTGCGCAAATCTTATCCTATTTCACGGCCTAGTGAGGAGCATGTATCTTGGTCCGAACCTTGGGCTTACCATCATCAGGACGCGTCACTCCATCAGGCAGTACAAGGATGAACCCATCGAGGAGAAGATCATCCAGAACGCCCTGGACTGCGCCCGTCTCGCCCCGACGGCCAGAAACGAGCAGCCGTGGCTCTTCGGCGTGGTCAGGGACAAGGAGACCCTCGCGAAGATCGCCGGTCTCGCCGACCACGGGAAGTTCATCGCCGGTGCCCAGGTCTGCTTCGCGGTCTTCGGCAAGAGGGACGCGAAATATTACCTGGAAGACTGCTCCGCGGCCACCACCCAGCTCATCCTCGGGCTGTGGGCCTATGGCATCGGCTCCTGCTGGGTCGCCGGGGAGAAGAAGGACTATGCCGAGGACGTGCGTGCGCTCCTCGGCGTCCCCGAGGAGTACACCCTCGTCTCCCTCCTCCCGGCCGGGTACCCGAAGGAGTTGACCCTCGCCGAGAAGAAAGACCTGGACGACCTCGTCTTCCGGGAACGCTATTCCGGGAACTGAACCGCCCTCGGGGTTGTTCCCCCCGATCTTTTTTTCCCTGTCGTGTGCCCCGCCTGATTTCCGGGTTTCGTGGCCGCGGAAAACAAGGGTTATTTATCCTGCGCAAATCACCTTTACCTACATGGATAGGGGACTTTCGGGTGGCCCGACGCAGGACGAGGTGGCGGCCGTGGCACTCTGGCACCTCGGGATCGTGCCGGGGTGCGCCGTCGCCGATGTCGGGTGCGGGACCGGGAAGATCGCGGTCGCCGCCGCCCGCACGGCCGGACGGGTGATCGCGATCGACCGCCGCCCCGAGGCGGCCGCCGTCGCACGGCAGTCTGTCGCGGAGGCGGGCGCCGCGAATATCGAGGTGATCTGCGGGGAGGCCGCGGAGGTCCTCCCGGCCGCCGGACCCCTCGGCGCCGCGTTCGTCGGGGGCTCCCGCGACCTTGAAGAGGTGCTCGGCGTCCTCGCCCGCACGGTGCGGGGCCGGATCGTCGTCGACTGCGTCCTCCTGGAGACCCTGGAAAGGGCGGTGAAGGAGATGCAGAGACTCGGCATATTCAGGGAGGCCGTCTCCCTCCAGGTCGCCCGCACCCGCCCCCTCGGCACAGGCCTGATGTTCAGACCGGCAAACCCGGTCTGGCTCGTCATCGGGGAGGTGGCCTGAGTGCTCGTCGGCGTGGGCATCGGCCCCGGCGACCCCGAACTCCTCACCGTCAAGGCGGCACGCCTGATCAGGGAGGCGGACGCCGTCTTCGTGCCGGGCAGGGTGGCGGCGACGATCATCGCCCCGTACCGCACCGACGTCGAGGTCCTCTCCTTCCCGATGACCGACGACGAAGCGTATATCTCCCGGTGCATCGAGGAGAATGCGGAGAGGATCGCCCCCCATGCGCGGGACGGCCTTGCGGTCTTCTGCATCCTCGGCGACCCGAACTTCTACGGCACCTTCTCCCGCCTGACAGAGGTGCTCGAAAGGCGCCACCCCGACGTGGCGTGCTCGACCGTGCCGGGCATCAGCGCCATCACCGCTTTCGCCTCGGTCGCGGGCGTCCATGTCGCCGGCGGCATCGGGGTGAGCGACGGATCCGAGGAGGAGGCGCGTCTCCTCCTGAAGGTGAAGAGGCCGCAGGAGACGGCCGCCCGTCTCCGCACCGAGGGCTTCGACGACTTCGTGCTGGTCGAGAAGATGTACATGGACGGCCAGCAGGTCGTCAAGAACGACGCCCTCCCGGAGGAGAGCAGTTATTTCAGCGTGCTGTTTGCGAGGAAGAAGAGATGACGAAGACAGTGTATTTTGTCGGCGCAGGGCCGGGCGACCCCGACCTGATCACGGTGAAGGGCAACGCCCTCCTGATGCGGGCCGACGTGCTCATCTATGCGGGGTCGCTCGTGAACCCGGCGCTCGTCGCCAGGTCGCCGGCCCCGGAGAAGTACGACTCCTGGGGCATGAAGCTCCCGGAGATGGTCGGGATCATGCAGGAGGCCGCCGACGCGGGGAAGTGCGTCGTCAGGCTCCACTCGGGCGACCCCGCGCTGTACGGCGCGATCGTCGAGCAGATCGCGGACCTGGAAAAGGCCGGGATCGAGGTCGAGGTCGTCCCCGGCGTCTCGTCGATGTTCGGGGCGGCCGCCGCCCTGAAGACCCAGTTCACCCTCCGGGGCGTCTCAGAGTCGGTGATCGTCACGCGGCCCGCGGGCGCGACCCTGGAGAGCGACCAGATCGCCGAGTTCGCACGGACCGGGGCGACGCTGGTCGTCTTCCTGGGGACCGAGCACATGGAGGAGGTGCTCGCCAAGGCCGCCTGCCCGCCCGAGACCCCGGCGGCCGTCGTGTACCACGCCACCTGGCCAGACCAGATCGTGGTGCGGGGGACGGTCGCCGACATCGCGGCGAAGGCGCGGGCCGCCGGGATCGAGCGTTCGGCCCTGATCATCATCGGCGGCGTCGTCGACGCCACCAGGTCGGCCTACACCAACTCGGACCTCTACGGATGACGACGGCGGTCATCGCGCTGGAGCGCTTCGAGGACGAGGCGCGGCGGCTTGCGGCGGCGATCGAGGGAGAGTTCCTCCCGTACGCCCCCGACGTCTTCGAGCGGGCCTTCGCCGGCTTTGACCGGATCGTCGCCCTGATGTCGGCCGGGATCGCGGTGCGCAAGTGCGCACCCCTCCTGGTCACCAAGTGGCAGGACCCGGCGGTCGTCGTCGTGAGCCCCGACCTCCGCTTTGCGGTCCCGGTCCTCGGCGGCCACCACGGGGCGAACGACCTCGCCCGCGAGATCGGGGCGGCGATCGGCGCCGTGCCCGTCATCTCGACGGCGACCGAGGCCCTGGGCCGCCCCTGCGTCGAGGGCGTGGCGGCCGCGACCGGCACCGTCATCGCGAACCCCCCTTCCACCCTGCCGGTGAACGCCGCCATGCTCGACGGCGACGTGCCCGTCTATACGGTCGGCGGCCCGGCGATCGTCGTCGCCTCCTCCGCCGTCTCGGTGCTGGTGCGGGGCGGTGAGTACGTCGTCGGCGTCGGGTGCAGGCGGGGCGTGCCGGCGGCCGCGGTCGAGGCGGCGATACGCTCGGCCCTTGCGGAGGCCGGGGTCGGGCAGGATGAGGTGCTCGTGTACGCCACGACCGAAAAGAAACGCGACGAACCGGGACTGCGGGACGGCGTCGCCGCTCTCGGCGGCGTCCTCCTCTGTCTCCCGGACCGGACGCTCAACGCCCTGACGCCCCCCTCGCCCTCGCGGGCCGGGCTCATCGGGCTTGTCGGGGTCGCCGAACCCGCCGTGCTCGCACTCGCACGCCGGGGCGAACTGGTGCTGAAAAAACATGTCTATGGGGATGTGACCGTTGCAATCGGACGATAAAACAGGAAAACTCTCCGTCGTGGGCATCGGCCCCGGCGGTATGGCGCAGATGACAGGCAGGGCCGTGGAGGCGATCAGGGAGGCGGAGTACGTCGTCGGGAACGCCTTCTATCTGGACCAGATCGCCCCCCTCCTGCCGGGAAAGCAGGTGGTCAGGAGTTCGATGGGCCGCGAGGTCGACAGGGCGAAGGCGTGCATCGACCTCGCCCGCGACCACCGGGTCGTCATGGTGAGCGGCGGCGACCCCGGCATCTACGGGATGGCGAGCATCGTCCTCGAGGTGCTGGACCGCGCCGGGGAGACGGTGGACTGGGAGGTCGTGCCGGGCGTCACGGCGTCCTGCGCCGGCGCCTCCCTCCTCGGGTCGCCCCTCTCCGGCGACCATGTCACCCTCTCCCTCTCCGACCTGCTCACCCCCTGGGAGGAGATCGAGCACCGCCTCGACCTCGCCTTCCAGATGGGCGTGCCGGTCGTGCTCTACAACCCGAAGAGCCACGGACGGCCGGAGAACCTGGGCCGCGCCCTTGCGATCGCCGCCCGCCACCTCCCGCCCGAGACGCCGGTGGGCCTGGTGCGGAACGCCTACCGGGACGGCCAGGAGACAGGGGTCACGACCCTCGGTGCCCTTTCCGAGGACGACGGCGCGGTGGACATGCGCACGGTCGTCTTCATCGGCGGGAAGGAGACCTTTGCGATGAAGGACGGCGGCATGCTGACGCCGCGGGGGTATGGGAGGAAGTATGTATATTGACCCGGGGGCAGACACGCCCGAAGGCTACACGATCTCGAAGACGAGCCGCGCCCTCGCCAGACAGGTGATCGGCGATCGGACGCCTGAGGACAGGATCAGGCAGAGGTGCGCGATCTCGGTCGGCGACTTCGTGATGGCCGACCTGGTGCGGTTCAGGGGCGACGCCATCTCTGCCGGGCTTGCGGCCCTCGCCCGCGGCGCCCCGATCGTCACCGACATCCACATGGTGCAGATGGGGATCCGGAAGAAGGAGCACTCGTCCGAGGTGCTCTGCGCCCTGGACTTCGGCCGGGAGATCTCCGCGGAGCGGGGGATCACCCGTTCCTCGGCCGGCCTCATCGCATTGCGCGACCGCCTGGACGGCGCGATCGTCGTGATCGGCAACGCCCCTTCGTCCCTCCTCTCCCTCTGCACGATGGTGCGGGAGGAGGGCGTGCGGCCGGCCCTGGTCATCGGGATGGCCGTGGGGTTCGTGAATGCCGCGGAGTCGAAGGAGGAACTGCGCACCCTCGACATCCCCTCGATCTCGACGCAGGGGACGCGGGGCGGGACGCCGCCCGCGGTGGCGGCGATGAACGAGATCGTCACGATGTATGTGGAGCAGAAAGGTGGGGAGTGAGAGGGTCGTCGACCCGGTGACGGGGTACGCCTACCCGGACGAGTGGGTCGCGAGGTGCGAGGACCCTGCAACCCGTGCCCTCGCCGCGTCGGGCCTCGGCGTGCTGACTGCCGACGGCCGGGTGCTCAGGCGGGGCTTCACGACCGGGACGACGGCCGCGGCCGCGGCGAAGGCGGCGGTTCTCTCCCTCGGGCGGCCGGTGGACGGGGTCGCCATCACTCTCCCCTGCGGCCTCAGGGTCGCGGTGCCCGCCCGCGGCGAGGGGGGCCGGGGCGAGGCGAGAAAGGACTCGGGCGACTACCCCTCCGACGTCACCGCGGGCCTCCTCTTCGTGGCGACGGCAGAACCGGCCCCCGCGGGCGTCGAGGTCGTCGCCGGCGAGGGTATTGGGAGGTTCGTCCGCGACACCCCCCGGTACCGTGCCGGGGACGCGGCGGTCAGCCAGACGGCCATGGCGTCGATCGAGAGGGCGGTCGACGAGGCCAGGGAGGAGGTCGGCCGTGCCGGCGTGCGTGTCGTCCTCGCCATCCCCGAGGGTGCGGCTGTCGCACAGAAGACCCTCAACCCCCGCATCGGCGTCGAGGGCGGGGTCTCTGTCCTCGGCTCGACCGGCCTGGTGGAGCCCTGGGACGACCACCTCTCAGAGGCGGCCTTCGAGAGGATCCGGGGGGCCGACCGCGTGGTGCTGACGACGGGCCGGATCGGTCTCCGGTACTCCCGCCTCCTCTTCCCCTCCCACGAGGCCGTGCTCGTCGGCGTGAACCTGGGCCGGGCCCTCGACGAGGTGCGGGGCGAGGCGGTGATCTGCGGCCTGCCCGGCCTTGTCCTGAAGTTCATCGACCCCGACGTCCTCACGGGGACCGGGTGCGCCACGGTGGAGGACCTGACCGCGACCCCGGCCTGGCCCCGCGTCCTCGAACGGGCCTTCGCACGCTGCCGCCAGGAGCACCCCGGCGTGCGGGTCGTCGTGGTGGACCGGGCCGGAACGGTCCTGGGGGACTCGGCGTCGACTCCTCCGGCCTGAGGGACGTGTACCTACGCCCTCCTTTTGCTCAGTCTGCTTCATTTCTGAGGTCACAAGGAGTAATTTCTGAGAATAAAAGAATGGATTCCAGATTCCTGTTACTCAGGTTCCTTGGGGTAGTTCTGTCTGTTCACAAGGAGGACATATCCTCCGTCGGCGGTCTGGATCACTGAAACCGGGTCGCCTATCAGTTCGAATGTGGAGTTCAATTCGGTATTCCATTCCTGCAATCCATCGCCCCGGAGTTTCATGATGTGAGGAACGCCGACCTGATCCTGACGTATCAGGTATCGGGATACGGTATGATACGTAACATTGCCGGATACATATCCCCCATCGGTCGTTTTGATAATAGGGAGTTCTGCATTGACTGCTTTCTCTTCCAGCACTTTCCCTTCGTGATCAAATGTAACATCCACGATTTTTCTGACATACCGCCCCTTCTCCAGCGTCACGTTGCTGTAGATGACGCTACATCCGCCTTCGGGTAACTCTCCCATAAATTCTGCGCCTTTTAAAAGGTCTGTTTCGATAAGTGTCGTTTTCCAGAGCAGATCTCCTGTGGCATTCAGCCTGAGTACCCATAGATCATAGTCTGTCCGACCAGCGGGTTCTGTGATGCCGCTCACCAGGTATCCGCCATCCGATGTCTGGATGATGGTCCATGCGTCGTCCTGTCCGTCTGCCCCATAGGTATTTCTCCACTCTTCGGTGAGGTTCCGATCCCTCTTGAGCACCAGGACATCTCCACCGGCCTTCCCGGCGGCGACAAACCCGCCGTCGGCAGTCCCAGTAACCGACCGCAGGACACCGTCGGTCTCCATACCGTCGTCGTCCAGAGGGTTCCCCACCTGATCGAAGAACAGGAGTCTCGAACCGCTTACCGCGACGATGGTGTCTCCCATTGTCCGGGTGAGAGAAGAGATCGGATCCCCTTTATCAGTGACATTCCAGACGAAGGCGCCGTTGCTGTCGACCCTGAAAATCCCATAGGATGAATCACCCCGCCAGGGCCAGACCCTTCCCCCGATGAGATAATCGCCGTCTTCAGTCTGGATGATAGTATCTGCGATATCATCTCCGCCGGTATCGATGACTGTCTGCCACTGCTCTGTCCCCCCGGCGTCGACCTTGAAGACCATGATATCGCGGCTTATCCCATATTCCTGCACAAGGCACCCAGCCGCAAAGACCAGCAGAAAACAGAGACAGAGCACCAGGGTACCGATCTCTCCGTATGTATTTGGTTTCATACTTCCCCTCTCCCTTTTTTCTTTTTCGAAAACTCTGTGATCAAATACCAAAATTCCGATGCTCTCTCTTATTGAGCATCCACACAATATTCTGAAGAAAAAAAGATGATATTAAGGCCGATTTCAATCCCTCACATATTTTACAAGGCCCATTGTATGTTTTGCCAGATCTAATAAGCAGTCATCAGTAATCTCCTTTACAGCTGGATCTGATTCGAATGTATAGCGATGATTATATACCGCGTAATACAGATCATCAAGTTTAGCGTTTGAATAGGAAGCCAATGACTTTACTGATTGTGCTGGGTTTGACATGGCGTAGTAATACCAGTTGTCATTGCATATTTTCTTGAAATTTTTCCCTGAGTCCCAATTATTTCCTACGTAATTTTCATATTCTCCGTGAACCCTTTCCGGAGGCAGAGGACCGCAATGGCTATCTCATCAGATGACCAACAGCACCATAGCCTTCGGGCAACACAGGGGCCTGACTTCACATGTAGATAAGAGGATCAGGCCTCCGTGGGACACCAATTTTGGCATCCACGTTCTAAAGTATATTAATATGAATATATACTACTTATGATCAATTCGTTTATCATTCAGAGGATAGACAGACGACAGAGCCAGCGGAGACGTACGATAGCAACATGTGAGAGGAAAGTCGGACACATTGTTCGGGTGATACGTCTTTTCCTGTACTCACGTCCCCTGAAAAAGATGATGCACCAGAAAAGGCCACTCAAGCGTTGTAGGGGTGCATTATATGCCTGATGTCATAGAGACGATAGTGTTCATCCCCTGCACGAATGAAAAATTCCCTGATGAACGAGGGAAGTATGCCTGGAAAAAACGAATCTGAAGTGAAAAAGAAAAATCGCCCCCTGTCTGAACAGACCGGGATGCCACAACCGACGGCGATGAAGGTCGTCGGCGTGGGCTGCGGCCCGGGCATGCTCACCGGGGAGGCGGCCCGCGTCATTGCGGCCGCCGCCCTCGTCTATGGCTCGGCCCGTGCGATCGCCCTCGCCCGCCCGCATATCCGCGACGGGTGCGAGGTGCACGAGATCGACGACTACAAAGCCCTCCGCTCCCTCCCGGAGGACGCGGTCGTCCTCTCGACAGGCGACCCGATGCTCGCGGGCCTCGGCTATCTCGGCGGCGAGGTGGTGCCCGGCATCTCCTCGATGCAGGTCGCCTTCGCCCGCCTCGGCGTCTCCCAGGTGCGGGGCGTCGTCGTGAACGCCCACGGCAGGGACCACGCGGCGGCGATCGCCCTCGCGGCAGAGGAGATCGGCCGCGGCCGGGTCGTCTTCCTCATCGCCGACCCGGCGTTCTCGGTCCCCGACCTCGCCGCGGCGCTGGACGGCGAGGCGCGTATCGCCGTCTGCGAGGACCTCGGCTACCCTGAGGAGCGGATCGATGTCGGCACGGCGGCCGCCCCGCCGGTGCCGGTGTCCGGCCTCTTCGTCGTGGTCGCGGGGTTCTGAGCCGCGAAATGGACGGGGCCTCCTGGCCCTGAAAAATTCTTTTTTTCGTCGCCGTCTTCACGACCTGTTGCCGGGCGGTCAATACCCCCCCTCTCGATTCGACTTTCGCTCTTTCGGCCCACTTACCTCCCTCTTTTATCCTCTCTCCCCCACCTTCTCCCCGGTGCGGCGTCGCCCGGATCGATGCGGCGGCCCGCACAGGAGGACTGAAAAACATGCAAGAGATCTCAGGATGTCCCGGGTCCGCGGATCAGGGACTGTACGGCCGGAAGACGACAAACTGCAAAGAGGGAGAGAAATGCCGGGCGATGACAGGATAGACGGCAGCCTTCATGACTCCCCGTGCGCCAACACCGGATCCAGGAAGACCGCCACCACCACGTCGGCGTCCTCGGTATTAAGCGCATCGAATGGTGTCCACACCACCGGCCCGGTACCCCTGTACCTCATCGCCCCTACCGTCATGGCCGAGGTGAAGAGGCTCGGCGGCGTGGTCAGCGAGGTGCACGTGACGCGGGGCGGCCGGCACATGTACGGGATCACGGTGGTGGTGCGGGAATGAGTGCCACTCTCCGTCTCGGGTCCGACGACGCCGTCTACCTGCTCGTCGGCCGCGAACGTTACCGGATCGCACCCGACGACCTGCGTGGCCTGATCTTCCACGGCCACGCGGTGCCGGTGACGCGGGAGGGCCCGGCGATCGTGGGCCACGCGGCCGTGAACCCTGCAGGCCGTGCGGTGAAGGTCTTCACGGTCTCCGGCCACTTCATCGTGCCGCTCGTCTCGTTCCGCCGCGTCGCCACGGGCGAGGCCCGTTCGGCCCCGCTGTTTCCCCTGGTGCCGGAGGGGTGGGGATGATCAGGCAGGCCCTTGCCGCCCTGTTTTCCGGCGGCGTGGTGGAGGTGCGGGCCCTCGGCGACTATGCGACGCACTCCGGCTACTTCGACGACTTTGCGAAACTCGCCGCGTCTGCGGAGGCCCTCGACGCCGATCCCGATGTGAAGGGGATCTACGTCACCCTGAACGAGGTGGACCCGGCCCTCCTGGCCCGCAGGGCGAACAGGGTGAAGATGCGCCTCTCGCGGAGCGACGCAACGACCGCGGACGCCGACATCGTCCGCCGCCGCTGGCTGCCCGTCGACCTCGACCCTGTGCGGCCGAGCGGGGTGTCGTCGACGGAGGAGGAGCACGCCGCGGCGCTCCGCCGTGCGGACGCGATCGCCCTCTGGCTCGACGAGCAGGGGTTCCCCCATCCGATCCGCGCCGACTCCGGGAACGGGGCCCACCTCCTCTACCCGATCGACCTTCCGAACGACGACGGGGGACTCGTGAAGGGCGTGCTCGCCACCCTCGACGCGTTGTTCTCCGACGAGACGGTCACTGTCGACACGGCGAACTTCAACGCCGCCCGGATCTGGAAACTCTACGGGACGTGCTCGCGGAAGGGGGACAACACCCCCGGGAGGCCGCACCGGCGGGCGCGGGTCCTCTCGGTGCCCGAGGAGAGGGAGATCGTCACGGCAGAACGCCTCAAGGAGATCGCCACTCGCCTCCCGGTCGAGGCCCCGGCGGCGCCGACGGGCGGGAAGATCAACCTCGCCGCGTGGCTCAGGGAGCACGGCCTCGGGGTGCGGAGCACGCGGCCCTGGCAGGGCGGCACCCTCCATGTCCTGGAGGACTGTCCCTTCTCGACCGCCCACCACGACGGCGCCTTCGCCGTGCAGTTCCCCTCGGGAGCGGTCTATGCCGGCTGCCATCACGCGAGTTGCGGCGGCGGGACGCAGAGGTGGCCGGAGTTGCGGGCCATGCACGAACCGAAAAAAAAGAGGATGAAAGAGGAGGTGCCGCCCCCTCCCCCCTCGCCGCCGGCGCCAGACCCCGCGTACCGCGAGAAAGCCCTCGACATCCTCACCCACAGCGACCCGCTCGCCTTCCTCCTCGACACCTTCACCCGCGAGCATGTCGGCGACAGGACCGTCGCCGAGTGCCTTGTCATGTCCCTCGCCTCGCAGTCTGTCGAGAATACGAACGGCCTCCACGTCTCGGTGTCGGGGAACTCGGGCAAGGGCAAGACCCACGCCTGCACCACCATGCTCAAGCAGGTCCCCGCGGCCTACCGCCTCGCGGGGACGGTGAGCAACAAGGCCCTCTACTACAACGACGCCATGCGGCCGAGCACCGTCTTCCTCTTCGACGACGTCTCCCTCTCCGACGACCTCCAGGAGGTCCTCAAAAGCGCAACGGCGAACTTCAGGGAGAGGATCGAGCACCACACCGTCACCGCAGACAGAAAACTCCAGGTCTGCCGGATCCCGGAGAGGTGCGTCTGGTGGCTCGCGAAAGTGGAGAGCGTCGGCGACGACCAGGTGATGAACAGGATGCTCACCGTCTGGATCGACGACTCGGCCGAGCAGGACGAGAGAGTGCTCAGGCACATGAAAGAGAAGGAAGCCAGAGAGGACGACGGCGACGACGAGGACCCGGCCCTCCCGGTCTGCCGGGCCATCTGGGAGGTGTTGAAGGAGGAACGTCTCCACGTCTCCATCCCGTACGCCGAGAAGGTGCACTTCTCCGCCACGACGAACCGCCGGAACCCCGGCATGCTCTTCGACCTCATCAAGTGCCACGCCCTCCTCCACCGTTTCCAGAGGGAGGCGTACGACGGCGGCATCAGGGCCGACAGGTCTGACTTCGCCGCCGCCGCCAGGATCTACGCCGCGATCAACGGCGAGGCCGGCGGGCAGGAGACGAAACTCACGAAGAACGAATCCGCCGCGCTGGCGACCGTCGAGACGATGGGGTGGGAGCAGTTCACCGTCAGGATGCTCCAGGACGCCCTCGGCCTCTCGTATCACCAGACCCGCCGCATCCTCCATGGCTACGCAAGCCGCGGGACGACCTACTCCGGCCTCCTGGAGAAGTGTCCGGCGATCAGTTACCTCGACACCACGGTCCTGGAGGACAGGGACGGGTGTGCGGTCCGCCGGCGGGAGCACCTCTTCTCCTTCGATCCGAGGATCTACCGACAGTGGGCGCGCGGGGCCGGAGTGTGGATCGATAACGGTGGCGGGGATACGGACCGGGACGGCGGTCCCGGCCCCGACGACCCTTGCAACATTGCAGCAGGTTTCCAGCAGAATTCCAGCACCCGCCGCGAAGATCAGAAGGCGAGGGACGGCCCGGAAACTGACAGTACTAGTACAGATAGAGAGACGCGTCTCTCTCTCAGTACTAGTTTACAGCAAAACACACACACACCCGGTGCCCCCTCTCTCCGGGTGGGTGAGTGTGGGTGTGTGTGCGAAATCAAAAATGCTGGAAGTGATCGGGGGATATCGCCGCACGGGGGAGATAATCTGATTCAAACTATTTCTCATCGTCCGTTGAATGACGTCGCCTTCCGCAAACTGCTGCAAACGGCTGTAAATAAAGGTGGCCTGCTGCAAGAGTCCCTGCCGGGTGTGCTGGAGCACCGGGAGTTCGTCCGGACGAAGACCGACCTCGGGCGGTGCAGTGTGTGCGATGAGGGGAGGGCGGTGTTCCGGTCGGTCGACGGGCGGGCGGTGCTCTGCGAGAGGTGTTATGGTCGGTTGGTGCAGGCGTGGAACGAGAAGAGGGGGTTGGGCGGGTGATCCCCCTCGACCCTCTCCAGACGCCGGCGGTGGTGCTCGGCATGGCGGGTGCGGTCCTCGTGGCCGGCCGAGGGGCGAGGGCGCGGAGGTGTGGGTTTGGGATGTGGGTGACCGGGAATGTGTACGTGATGGTGATGTTCGGGTTTTACTGGGTGACGGCGATCGTGGGGGTGGTGAACCAGATCGGCGAAAGAAGACATAAGAGAATTTGTGATCTCTAAAAAACCTTTATTTGCACTAAAATTTTTTCGATCTCCTTTTAGGGGGGAAGATCGACATCTTGACAGATATCAGGTGAATACAATCGATGGATCCACACGAACAGAACACCCTTTCACTCTCAGAACTGGAATCATGGCTCTTTGAGGCCGCGAACATCCTCCGCGGCCCGATCGACGCGGCTGATTTCAAGACTTACATCTTCCCCCTCCTCTTCCTGAAGCGGATCTGCGATGTTTACGACGAAGAATACGATCTGGCTGTTGCAGAGGCCGATGGGAATATCGAGGAGGCGGAGTACAGGGAGAACTTCCGTTTCCTGATCCCCACGGGCTGCCACTGGAAGACTATCCGGGGACAGAGCGAGGATATCGGGAAGGCGATCCAGGACGCGATGCGGTGTATCGAGCACGCAAACGAGAAGACGCTCAGCCAGATCTTCGGAGATGTGCAGTGGTCGAACAAGGAGCGCCTCTCCGATGCCCTGCTCAAGAACCTGATCGAGCACTTCTCGGAAAAAAACCTCTCAAATGCCTCTGTGGAGCCCGACATCGCCGGGAGGGCCTATGAGTATCTCATCAAGAAATTTGCGGACGAGTCGAATAAGGCGGCCGGCGAGTTCTACACGCCGAGGATGGTCATCACGTTGATGATGCGGATCCTCAAGCCGCAGGAGAGGGAGAGCATCTATGACCCGGCGGTGGGGACGGCCGGGATGCTGCTGGAGGCCCTTTCCTATGTGCAGGAGCATGGGGGGGACATCAACCTCCTCCACCTCTACGGGCAGGAGAAGAATATGACCACCTCCTCGATCGCCCGGATGAACCTGATCCTGCACGGCCGCGAGGATTTCCAGATCGTGCGGGGGGACACGCTCCGGAACCCGGCGTTTGTGGAGCAGGACCGTCTCCAGACCTTCGACTGCGTGGTGGCAAACCCGCCTTTCTCCCTGAAGAAGTGGGGGGAGGAGGTCTGGGAACACGATCCCTATGGCCGGAATTTTGCCGGGATGCCGCCCCAGAGTTATGGCGATTTCGCCTGGGTCCAGCACATGATCGCCTCGATGGCGAAGCCGAACGGGCGGATGGCGATCGTGTTGCCGCAGGGTGCGCTTTTCCGGAAGGGTGCCGAGGGGCGGATCAGAAAGGCGCTCCTGGAGATGGACCTGCTGGAGGCGGTGATCGGTCTTGGACCGAACCTCTTCTACGGGACGACGCTTGCGGCGTGCATTCTGGTTTTCAGGTGGCAGAAGGAGGAGCGTCTCCGGGGCCGGGTGCTCTTCATCGATGCATCGGATGAGTACCAGAAGGGGCGGAACCAGAACCAGCTCTGTCCTGAGCATGTGGGCCGGATCTCTGCCTGGTACGAGGGGTGCCAGGACGTGCCGGGTGCGGTGCGGGTGGCGACGCTCGACGAGATCAGGGGAGAGGACCATAACCTGAACATCTCGCTCTATGTCGAGCCTGTGGTCGAGGAGGACCCGATGACGGTCGAAGAAGGCCTTACACGGGTGAAGGATGCGGCGGCCGCGTGCACCGAGGCCGAGGAGCGGTTGAAGAGGTTGCTTGCCGAGGAGGGGGTGGTCTGAATGGCGCCTGAACCAATCACCCAGGCCGCACTGGAGAAGTATCTCTGGGGGGCGGCGGTGCTGCTCAGGGGCTATATCGATGCGAGCGACTATAAGCAGTACATCTTCCCGCTGCTCTACTTCAAGCGGATCTGCGACTGTTACGACGAGGAGACGGAGCGGGCGCTGGCGGCGTGCGGCGAGGTCTTCCCTGAGGACCACCGCTTCGTGGTGCCGGAGGGGGCGCACTGGCGTGATGTCCGGGCGGTGACCGAGGATGTGGGGGTGGCGGTCCAGGAGGCGATGCACCGGATCGAGGACGCGAACAGGGAGACGCTTGCCGGGATCTTCGGGGACACGTCGTGGACGAACAAGAACTTCCTCTCCGACGCGACGCTCCGCGATCTGGTGGAGCATTTCTCGTCCGAGACGCTCTCCCTTGCCCATGTGCCGCAGGACGAACTGGGGCAGGGCTACGAGTATCTGATCAAGAAGTTTGCTGACGATTCGGGGCATACGGCGGCGGAGTTCTACACGAACCGGACTCTGGTGCGGTTGATGACGCAGATGCTCGACCCGCAGGAGGGGGAGTCGGTGTACGATCCTACCTGCGGGAGCGCGGGGATGCTTCTTGTCGCCGCCCTGCAGGTGCGGGAGCAGGGGAAGGAGTACCGGAGTCTGCGTCTCTTCGGACAGGAGATCAACCTGATCACGTCCTCGATCGGGCGGACGAACCTCCTGCTCCACGGTATCGAGGACTGCACGATTGTGCGGGGCGACACCCTGGCGGGCCCGGCGTTTGTGGAGCAGGACCGTCTGCAGACCTTTGACTGTATTCTTGCCAATCCGCCGTACTCGATCTCGCGCTGGGACAGGGAGGCGTTTTCGAGTGACCGCTGGGGCCGGAACCTCTTCGGGGTGCCGCCGCAGGGGCGTGCGGACTACGCCTTTTTCCAGCATATCATCAGGAGCATGGACCCGGCGACAGGGCGGTGTGCGATCCTCTTCCCGCATGGGGTGCTCTTCCGCGATGCGGAGAGAGAGATGCGTCGTCGGATCGTGGAGGCCGACCTGATCGAGTGTGTGCTGGGCCTCGGGCCGAACCTCTTCTACAACTCGCCGATGGAGGCGTGCGTGATCGTGTGCCGGATGCAGAAACCGCCTGCACGACAGGGCCGGGTCCTCTTCATCAACGCGGTGGACGAGGTGACCCATGAGAAGGCGCAGAGTTTCCTGGAGTCCCGGCATATCGAGAAGATCCTGGCGGCCTACCTGAGCGACGAGGATGTCGAGGGATTTTCCCGCTCTGTGCCGGTCGAGGAGATCCTGGCGAAGGACGCGAACCTGAGCATCCCCCGGTATATCGCCCGGTGCGATGACGGGGCGGTGACACCGACGTTTGCAGGGGTGTATGAGGAGTGGGCGGAGTATGCGACGGAGAAGAGCGACGCGATGGAAGAACTGCGTGCAGTGCTGAAGGAGGTGGGGCTGGATGGGTGATGCAACGGACCTCCCGAGAGGGTGGAGGATGGCCTCGTTTGAGGAGGTTGCCAGGAATGTCAAGAATGTCGTGGACAGAGAGACCTGCGGCCTCGACAAGTTCATCGCAGGGGAACACATGAAGACCGATGATCTCCACATCAGAGAGTGGGGAACCATCGGTGACGATTATCTCGGTCCGGCTTTTCACTGCAAGTTTGAGAAGGGCCAGATCCTCTACGGGTCACGGAGGACCTATCTGAGAAAGGTTGCCATTGCTCCCTTCGACGGGATCTGTGCCAATACCACCTTCGTTATCGAGCCAACGGGCGATATGATGATCCCGGAACTTCTGCCCTTCCTCATGCAGAGCGAGGACTTTACCCAGTATTCGATCCAGCACTCGAAGGGGTCAACGAATCCGTACATCATCTGGCGAGACCTCGCCGCCTACACCTTCCCCCTCCCTCCCATCGAGGAGCAGCGCCGCATTGCGAAGGTGCTCTGGGCGGCGGAGGACGTGATCGTGAAAGACGAGGCGCTCCTCGCCGAGGCCGAGCACTATAAGCAGGTGATGATGCGGGAGTTGTTCTCGAAGGGGATCGGGCATGAGGAGTTTTGGGAGGTGAAGAAGGTTGGCGTGGTGCCGAAGGAGTGGGAAGGGTTACAGATCGGATCTATAAGCGATGTTAAGGGAGGAATTCAGAAAACAAAAGACAGAACTCCAAAAAATAATCCTCGAAGATATCTTACCGTTGCTCATGTTCAAAGAAATTACATCGACTTTAGTGATCCCCGCTATTTTGAAGTTTCCGATGAAGAACTGGAACAATGGAGATTAGTATCTGGAGATGTACTCGTTATTGAAGGGAACGGGAATCAAGACGAAGTTGGTAGAACGGCGATATTTATGGGGGAAGTTAAAGATTGCGTACATCAGAATCATGTAATTCGTGTCCGACCAGATCACGATTTGCTTATCTCCGAATATCTGACATATTTCCTAAATAGTCCTGCTGGACAGCAGATCATAAGAAAACAAAGTATGAGTACAAGTGGTCTATTCACCCTAAGTGTAGGTCGTTTGAAAAAAACTGAAATCCCCCTTCCTCCCCTCCCCGAACAGCGCCAGATCGCCACCATCCTCTCCGCCATCGACGACACCATCGCCGCCGCCCGTGCGAGCGTTGAGGCCTCGAAGGCGCTGAAGATGCGGTTGATCAGTCAATTGCTCTCGCCGTCTGCAGGAGATGATAGTTGATGGATCATTCATACGAAGAAATCAGAAAGGCAGCGATTGATATACTGGCAGGACGGGAGCCGTCATCCTCCCCTACCTCGCAACAATTTGTTTACCTTCGTGATGATGTCAAAGAAGTATTACGGAAGAGGGATGGGTTACCACATGACCCAACGCAAAGAGAAAGGTTGTCTAAGAACGATTTAGCCTTATTGCAGGAAGTTTTCTGGGATCTGTTCAGACAGAATATTATTACCCTCGGGGCAGAGAATGATCCAAATCTGGCATATCCTTTCTTCAGAGTATCCAGTTTTGGAAAGAAAATTCTTGAAAACGAGGATGTCTACTTCTTCCACGATTTAACGAGTTATGAAAATATCATCAGAGAAAGCATCCCCGCCATCGACAGACTCACTGTTTCCTATCTCAAAGAGGCAATGCAGGCGTTTTTAGTGGGATGCAGGCTCTCCTCTGCCGTGATGCTGGGCGTCGCCCTCGAATACACGCTTGATTCTCTGTATGATGTCATCGAAAAGAACAGTAAATACTCTGCCCACTTTGAGAAAGTATCTCAGGAAACAACCCTGCTGAAGAAATTCAACAAATTCAAGCATAAACTCACCGAGATCAAAAAGGATCTCCCTTCCAACCTCAAAGAAGACCTCGACACGAACCTCGACATGATCGTTTCACTCATCAGAAACTATCGCAACGAGTCCGGCCACCCGAGCGGCAAGGTGCTTTCGCGAGAGCAGTGCTACGTCAATCTTCAGTTGTTCATCCCGTGTTGTAAGAGGATCTATGAATTACGGGATTTCTTTGAGAATGATGCGGTATGAAACTGAACGATCTCGGTGTTGTTGATGGTACGATAATCCTTGCCATCATGGGTTTCATTGTTGGGGCGATAATAGGAGAGGTCATTCAAGTGCTGATAACCCAGGTTGTTTTCCCAGACATTACATCGGCGATAACCTCTGCATGTCCTGTTGAGGGGGCATGGAAAGAAGCCCAGGAAAATGTTATCGATTGTGGAAGGATCGCTATTGATACGGCCTTTGGTGTCGGTGGGGCATTATCTTTCGTAACTTTTTTGAATACTACGAATCGTTACTAATCAGGAACATTCCCGCAATCAAATAGAAAAGATAATATTGATGACGACTCTTATTGCTTTTGAATGATTCCGGACCTTAACCAGCATGGAAATCTCCCCGAAGGGATCCATAAGCCTTCGATACCAGAATTTAAACAAAAATACGTTTTAAATTTCAAAAAATCTGCATCCCGTAAAGATATATTTGCGAGATATACCCATTACTGCAATAAAATGATACAATATGATGTGGCTGATCTTCAATGGCTTGACGGAAGTTATACCACCAAAAAGGAAAACCCGGGTGACATTGATTTTGTAACCCATGTGGATGCAATAAAAGTGAATAGCTTAAAAAATGATTCGGATTTCGTCTCTCTACTAAATCATGGAGAGGTCAAGGAAAACTATCGTTGCGACACTTATTTCATCTTTGTCTATCCCAAAGAAGATCCCCGCTATAGTCATACCTTGGCGGGAAAAGAGTATTGGATCAAATGGTTTGGGCATGATCGAGAAATGAATCCCAAAGGATTGATCCAATTTGATCTCTCCTCTCAAGACCATCAGAGCAAGATAATGGAGGAGGCTTATGCCAGTGAAACCTCGTGAACCAATAATTATAAAAGAAGAACTTGAAGATCTTGATTCTCTGATTAACGAGAATATTAGATTATTAGACAATTATCCTGAGGATTTTGCCCTAAAGATTGGTCTTGATAATCTCAAATGTCGGCAGCAGCAGTTATTCAACGAGCTTGAAATGTCATATCGGTCGAATATGATTGATACATATGATATCGTCTTAACAGGAGACGCAGTACGTGGAACTGCGGTTTCGCTCTCCTACTTAGGAGGATCGCTACGTGCACTCCAGGACCTTATTACGGCGTTCGTCCAAAAAGAAAATCAGGGAGATGCCTCTCGGGGGCCAATATCAAATGAAATCAAAAAAATGGCTCAATTAAATGTCATTGCAACTGCAAGCGGATCTTTTCGTGTTATTGTGAGTGGAAATACTCCTACTCTAATTGACGCTCCATCAAAACGAGCACTAATGAAATTCAATGATCTAATAGAATGTGGAAACAACAAAGAAAAAATTAAAAATATAAAACAAATCGTCGGAACCCGCGTGATGAGTAAATACAAAGAATTTCTTGGAGTTCTAAAATCCCATTCGTCCAACGTAACATTATACGATAAATTTGGTCGAGAATACTTTGACACAACTACAATCACGAAAGAAAACGCAGAGAGTATATTCCGTGTTATTGATGAGATGGAAAAAGTTCCGGATAAAGAAGAGACCTATAATGGAACCCTTAAGATGGTTGATCTGTTAAAACGTAAGATTACATTTGTTTTAGAAGATGGAGAGAAGCAAATTAATGGCCACTATAACGAAAAAATTTCAGACTCGACAGTAAAGAAATATTTAGATCAATTTACAACAGTAAAATTTGTAGTCTCAACTCAGTATAATGAAGTCACTGATGAAGAGCATCAAGAATGGGAATTAATTGAATTTGTTCAATCTGCTCTCAGAGATCAATGATCTCATAGTAATTTCCATTCTGTTACTTTGATACTATTTTAGCAAGATTACACAAAATACCGCATCGTCTCCCCCTCCCCTCTCTTCCTTTCCGGCACCACGCCGGGAAACACCCGCTCCAGCAGTTCCCGGTTGAAGTATGCCCGTTCGATCGTATCCCACGACGAGCGGCAGATTGGATCGGGGCCGATCACCCGTTCTCCCTCCTTCGTCAGGCAGAGATCGGGAAACCGTTCAGGCACATAGAGGTCTTCACAGAGAAGCAGTTCGTTCAGGTCCCGGAGGACCGCCCGCCCCTTCGGAGAGTCGGCCGGGACCTCCCCATCGCCGAGGGTGGCGATGGTGTTCTGCACCTCGTGCGAGAGCCGCCCGAACAGATCTCTGGCCGCTATGGTCGGCGTGTCCCGGAGGTGCCCGAGGAACCGCAGCACTGCCGGAAATTCATCGGGCGCAAAAAATGTACCGCCTGACCTGTACACCGGGATCGTCACCCACGACCTGAAGGAGTAATTCGTTTCATTGGCCGGCTGGACCACATCGCTGTCGCTGACGGCGATCCACCGCTGTTCCGTGTCGAACTCCGCGTCATAGTACACCCTCCGCCAATCAGTCAACTCGATCTCCAGCAATGCCGACCCGGTGCCGTCTGGCGACGCCACATGCGCCGGGCGGAAGCACACCTTCTCTACCAGATGGTCCCCCTCCACGTCCCGCACCATCGCCAGGTCCCTGACCGCCGCAAACAGCAGGGTGAAGAGGGGATAGCTCATGCAGGACCCTCCGTCTGCAGAGAAACAGTAGCACCTTGACTCCAGCCCATAGGGCTTCCAGTCCCCGAAGAGGAACACTTCAAGGGCCGCGGGCGACGCCCGGATCAGGGCGAGGATCGGGAGGACCCAGCGTTCGTACTCAACACGTTCATAGTGCTCCAGAATCCCGCTCCGGTAATGTTTCAGCCAGGCATGGCGCTCAAACGTCTGCCTGTTCAGATACTCGATCGCCGCCATCCTCTCCTCCTCAGAGAGACCGTCCGGAAACACCGGGAGCCTGAGCGACACCGTCGGGGAGCATGACTCCTCACCCTGCACATATGCCGCAAACGAGCACGGCGGAACACCCCCGTTCTGGTTCTCCGCACGATAATACTCCTCGAAGACCTTCGGCGCCTCATGGACGTCCCACTCCCTGAGCGGAACCATCCGCCGCATCTCCGCCCCATTTTTGTGGAGGATATACCTGACCAGCCCGGCGTCGGTGTGCTCCTGGACATAGTCGCTCATCGTCACCCGCTGCATCCTGGGGTCGGTGACCATCTCGAAGAAGAATTTCATGACCTGGATGTACGGCTCATACCCCTCCTTCAGATAGTAGTGCGGCGTTTCTCCGCTCTGCCGGGGCGCCTTTATCATCTCAGACCCCAGGATCCCGACTGCACAGAGATCCTCGCAGATCTTTCCGGCCCAGTCCTTTGTGATCGACGTCTTCTCCTGCGGTAAAAAGTATGACTTCCCAAAATCTTCGTGGATCCGTGACGGATACGAATAGAAGCGGTCCTCCCCCTCAGCGGTCGTGATCACGACACCGCATTTTCTCGTCCAATAGGGTTTTTTGTATCCTGTCGTGTTCTCGACAAAATACCTGAGCACCCCCCACTTCTGTTTCGTCATCTCTTCCGGTTCCATAACAGAATCTTCCCTGTCGCTTTCCATGAAAATACCCGTTCATATGTCATCAATGCACCGGATAAGAGGCCGGAAAGCATCGACCCGACCGACCATCAGCAGACGCGTCGACTCTACAGACGGTCACCAGACGCGTCGACCACACCTCTCTCCACCCGACCCTTTCACGGGATTTATCCTGCCGACATTCAGAATTTTATGTGTAGGGAGGTGAATGATGGCAAAGAACACAGCAATGAACCAGAAGGCTGCGGCCCGCGTCCAGTCCCATGCCGACCGGAGTGGAACCAATCAGGGCTTCAAGGCCCGTGCCCAGGCGGCTGCATCGAAGGGGAAGAAGTAAACCCTTCCCTTTCTTTCGCTGGAAACATCCCTCTTTTCTCGCCCCTGCGACCCTCTCCCGACCCAACCGACACCTATATCCATGATGCCACAGGATATCAGGTCAAGAAAGAAGAACCTATTACCATCTTCCGAACAATTGTATACGGGAGCGTGAATATCCATGAACGAGTATCGGAACCCACCCATCGTCGAAGCAGTCTGTGAGTTCCGGTTTTCGTCCGATACGCCGTGGGACCACGACCTCCCCGACCGCTTCTACGACGCCGTCAGAGATCATTTCCCGATCCGCGAGTCCAGAAAGGGACAGAGTCTGGAGATCAAGACAAACACCACCGGCATCGAGGGGCACAGGGTGGAGACGATCGATATACAGGTCTTCCTCGCGAAAGACCGCAAGATGCTCGTCCAGCTCGGCCCGCGGGGACTCTCCATCCACTGCCTCAGGCCCTATCCCTCGTGGGAAGTGTTCGGCCCGATGATCCGCCAGGCCTACGAGACCATCGCCTCCCTTACCGGGGGCATCAGAGGGTTCGACCGCATCGGCCTCCTCTACATCGACAAGATCGAGATCCTGGGAGAGAGAATCAGGCTCGAAGACTACTTCACCTTTTATCCCCATCTGGGTGAGGGACTTCCCCAGGACGTCGAGAACTTCATGGTCGGGTGCGACTTCACCTACAAAGACCGGGACATCTGCCGGCTGAAACTGACCCAGGCGATGCCGGAGAAACAGAACACCCTGGCCTACCTGCTCACCACCGACTACTTCCTTGCACGGAAGGACACCGTGCAACCCGACGACGCATACGCATGGGTGGAAGAGGCGCATACCGAGGTGAAAAACCTCTTCAAAGGCTGCATTACGAAAAAGTTGGAAGAGATCTTTGATCAGGAGGAGTGAATGACAGCATATCTCTCAGGCTATCCCTTCGAGTCCCCGAAGAAGGTCTGGTATTTTGCCGAACTCCCTGAAGAAAAAGCATCGGAAGACTCATGGATAACAAAACTCAGGAACCTCATCATCCGCCTCTTCAGCGACACCTATGCCTGTTATCAGGATCCCTATACCGAAGATGCCCTGGGGGAAAGTGCGAGCCTCTCATATACGGTCGAACAGTCCCTCCTCACAATCCTGGATCTTGTGGATATCGAGATCGCACACCGGGCAGATGTCCTTGAGTATATTCTCCAGAATCCCGGCCTCGACCTGATCACGATGTACGCCTGCCTCCTCACCAAAGATGAATTCGGGCACGACGCAACCATTACCCTCGACCTCTTCCAGGACCCGGAAAGCGACGACCGCTACCTGACCATCTATGTCAGGCAGAAGGAGTACGACCCCACTATCATCGCAAGAATGGACAGAATTTGTGACGAATACGAACCCGCCCTCTGGGGTCAGTCCGGCTGGCTCCTCCTGACCACCGATTACAGGCCCCCCACCTCATAACCATGATTTTTTCCTGGTCGCAGTTCGTTGAGATTGCCGAACATCTCAAAAAACAGGGCGATGACAACCTGATCCCACAGGAGGCCGCATACCGCTGTTCAGTGAGCAGAGCGTATTACGGTGCCTATCGCCATGCCCAGAACTACGCGAAGGATACCTGGGGGTACGTGCCGGAAATCGACGGCACCGACCATAAAAATTTGAGAGAGCGATTTAAAGGCGAAAATATGGCAGATATTGCCCGTCACCTCAGTCGCCTTCACCAGTGGCGGAAAGATTGTGATTATAACGAACCCTTCCAGAAAATAGTCAATGTATCCAGTTGCGTGCGCGATTCAATCTCTGAAGCTCATCAGATCATTAATGCCCTCAAATGACCCCCCAGAAAGAACCATATCGAAAATACAATAACCCTGAGCCACTATTCTCTCTATCAATTGCCTTTCGAGCAATATTTTATCCATCGAGATGACCTCCCATGAGTTTTGACGAAGCAAACACCGCCCGCGACGGCCTCCGGGACCACCTGAAGCAGAACGGGTGGACATACATCCCCGCCGCCACCCTTCCCCGCACAGAGGGAGACGTGCTGGTCGAACCCTACCTCAAAACCGCTCTCATCAGGCTCAACCCCGAGATCGCCCGCCAGCCCGACCGGGCCGACGAGGTCATCTACCGTCTCAGGGCCATCCTCCTCGCCGTGCAGGGCGAAGGACTCGTAAGGGCCAACGAACGCTTCGCCGAGATCATCTGCGGCGGCCTCTCCATGCCCTTCGGCGAGAACTACCGCTATGTCCCGGTGAAGATCATCGACTTCGCCCACCCGGCCAGCAACCACTTCGTCACCACCACCGAATACTCCTATGCCGGCGCCGTCACCAGACGGGCCGACAACGTCCTCCTCGTCAACGGCATCCCGCTCGTCGTCGGCGAATGTAAAACCCCCGTCCGCCCGGCGATCAGCTGGATCGACGCCGCCGAACAGATCCATGACGACTATGAGGTGAACGTCCCGGCACTCTTCGTCCCTGGCATCTTCTCCTTCGCCACCGAAGGCAAGAAATTCTATTACGGCGCCGTCCGTGCTCCCCTCGATGCCTGGGCCCCCTGGAAAGAGGACGAAGACGAGGAGACCCCCTCCCCCATCGCCGACGTCATGGACACCGCCATGAACCTCCTCGCCCCCGCAACCGTCCTCGACATCCTCAAGAACTACACCCTCTATGCCACCGACGCACAGAACCGGAAGATCAAGATCGTCTGCCGCCACCAGCAGTACGATGCCGGCAACAAGATCGTCAACCGCGTCGTGGACGGCCGGATCAAAAAAGGGCTCATCTGGCACTTCCAGGGCTCGGGGAAATCCTTCCTCATGGTCTTCGCCGCCCAGAAACTCCGTCTCCACCCGGCCCTCAGAAACCCGACCGTGATCGTCGTCGTGGACCGGACCGACCTCGACACCCAGATCAACGCCACCTTCCACACCACCGACATCCCCAACACCGTCAACGCCGGCAGCCGGGAAGACCTCAGGCGCCTCCTTTCCCAGGACACCAGAAAGATCATCATCACCACCATCCACAAGTTCGCCGAGGCCGACGGCGTCCTCAACGACCGGGCCAACATCATCCTCCTCTGCGACGAGGCCCACCGCACACAGGAGGGCGACCTCGGCCAGAAGATGCGGGAGGCCCTCCCTAATGCCTTCCTCTTCGGCCTCACCGGCACCCCCATCAACGAGGTGGACCGCAACACCTTCCGGGCCTTCGGAGCAACGGAGGACGAGTCAGGATACCTCAGCATCTACTCGCCCGAGGACGCCATGCGAGACGGCGCCACACTTCCCCTCCACTTCGAGCCCCGTCTCATCGAGTACCATATCGATCGGGAGGGGATCGACGAGGCCTTCTCCACCCTCACCGACTCCCTTGAGGAAGACGAGACACGGGACCTGATCCGGAGGGCCAGCCGCCGGTCCACCTTCGTCCATGCCCGTGAACGGATTGAACGGGTGGCCGAGGACATCGTGCGTCATTTCAAGGAATCGGTCGAGCCGCATGGCTTCAAGGCGATGATCGTCTGTTATGACCGGCAGTCCTGCGTCCAGTACAAAGAGGCCCTCGATAAACTCCTCCCGCCCGAGGCGTCGGATATTGTCATGACCCTCGGCCGCAGCGACCCCGACGAGTGGAAGCACCGCTGGGATCGGAGCAAGGAGGACGAGGAGAAACTCCTCGACCGCTACCGTGACCCGCTCGACCCCCTGCAGTTTGTCATCGTCACCGCCAAACTCCTCACCGGCTTTGACGCACCCGTCCTCCAGACGATGTACCTCGACAAACTCATGAAGAACCACACTCTCCTGCAGGCGATCTGCCGGACCAACCGGCCCTATTCAGGCAAGTCCTTCGGGTTGATCGTGGACTACATCGGGGTCTTCGACGAGGTGGCCAGATCCCTCGCCTTCGACGAGAAGAGGATGAGAGAGATCGTCACCAACATCGACAGCCTGAAAGACCAGTTCCCCCAGATGCTCGCGGCCTGCCTCGCCCATTTTCCCGGTGTCGACCGGGGTGTGAACGGGTGGGAGGGACTCATCGCCGCCCAGCAGTGCATCCCGACCAACGAGGCACGCGATGCCTTCGCCCTCGATTATATCAACCTTGCAAAACTCTGGGAGGCCATGTCGCCTGACCCCTTCCTGGCGACATACAAGGGGGACTACCGCTGGCTTACCCAGGTCTATGAATCGGTGAGGCCGGTCAACTGTGCAGGCCGTCTCCTCTGGAAGAAACTGGGGGCGAAGACCATCGAGATCATCCATGAAAATGTGCACGTCGAAGGGATCAGGGACGACTTCGACGAGATCGTGATCGATGAGGATACGGTGAGGGATCTGCTGGAGAACAGGGACGAGCACACGATCAAGAAACTGGAGATCCAGATCATCAAGCGCCTCAGGAAACATGCCAACAATCCGGCATTCGTCAGGCTTGGGGAGCGTCTGGAGCAGATCAAAGAGCAGTACGAGCGTGGGTTCATCGACAGTCTGGAATTTCTGAAGTCCCTCATCCAGCTCGCACGCGATGTGGTGCAGGCCGAGAAAGAGGTTGAAACGGTCGAGGAACAGCAGCAGGCGAAGGCTGCCCTGACCGAACTTTTTGAGGAGGCGCGGACCGATACGACGCCGGTGATCATCGAGAGAATTGTCACCGACATCGACGCGGTGGTGCGGGCGGTCAGGTTCGATGGCTGGCAGCAGAGCAACCCGGGGGAGCGGGACGTGAAGAAGGCCCTCCGGGGGGCGCTCAGAAAATACCAGTTGCAGAACGATCAGGATCTCTTCGACAGGGCGTATGAATATATCAGGCAGTATTATTGAGGGGATGGAAATGCCGCTTGACTGGAACAGTGTGATGAGAAGGTATCAGGAAAATCCGGAAACAGAGACAATTAACCGAAAAAAAGTAACGATTGCAAGGGTCACGGCCAGTTCTGTGTACATCAAGCTCCCCTCGGGCAAACAGAGTATGAGCAGGAAAAACCTGGAGAGAGCCGTAGAGAAGATCGAAGGGGGGTTACGTATCTCCTCTCCGACTGACTATAGACGTGACGTTGCAGATGAAAGGCCTGCATATGCCTGGGCGATCCTTCATGTTCTGGGATATCTCCCCTGATCATTACTCCGCCACGTTTTCCCCTCTTCTGCTCTCCTGAGCACCACACCCCGATCTCACTTTTTCCTGTACACATTCAGCCCGATCTTGACCTCCTCGTCCCCCGGCACCGAGACATTCCCCTCCGTGGACGCGATCGTGATCGACTTCCCTGACTTCGACTCCCCGAAATCCTTCGAGAGGTCGACCGTGATCACCAGCCTATCCCCGTCCCGTTTCATATCGACGTTTTTCATCGTCGGCACCTCCTGTACACCGATGCGGCAACGTCCCCGATGAAGCTGCCGAAACAGGAGCGACCACCTCCCCCACGCCATCCCCCCCGTTTAATACCCATCCAGAACCACCTCTCCCCATGAAACCGTCCTTCCCCCTCATCTCCCTCACCATCGTCCTCGCCCTCCTGCTCGCCGCCGCCGGGTGCACCGGGTCGTCCTCCCTCCCCTCCGTGTACATCCTGTACGGGTCGGATATTGGCGACCTCTCGTACACCGACACCGCACACCAGGGCCTGCTCGCGGCGCACGACACCCTGTCGTTCACCGCACGGGAGTTCACGCCCCGCGACTGCGACACCCTCCCCGGCCTTCTCGCCGGCACGGAAAAACCCGGCCTCGTCATAACGGTCGGCTACCAGTACGCCAACCTCACCCGCCAGCTCGCGCAGGACCACCCTGACATCAGGTTCCTCGCCGTCGACCAGGCGGGCATCGGGTCCGACAATGTCAGGGCATACGAGTTCGTCTCCTACGGCGACAGTTACCTGGCCGGCGTCCTTGCGGCCTCGGCGACGCGGACCGGGCGGGTCGGCATCATCCTCGGCACGCAGTCCGACCTCCTCGATACGTTCCTCCGGGGATACACGGACGGCGCCCGTGCCGTCAACGCGTCGGTCGTGGTGGACCATGCCTATGTGCGGCAGCACTCCACCGACGGGTTCACCGATCCCGGAGAGGCGGGCCGGATTGCCGAAAGGATGTACGGCACCGGGACCGACGTGATCTTCACGTGCGCCGGGTATTCCAGCATGGGAGTGTTCGATGCGGCAGGGAATGCCACCGGCCGGTATATTATCGGGACCGACACCGACCAGTCGCCGCTCGGCCCGGACGTCGTGCTCGCGTCCGCAATAAAGCGGGTCGACCGCGTCGTCTCCACCGGCATCGCGGAGCACCTGAACGGTACGTTCACCGGCGGCGACCAGGTCGCCGGGCTCGAAGACGGTGCGACCGGCATCGTCGTCAACCCGAGGTTCGCCGTCTACAACGAGACCGTCAGCGCGTGGGAGGTGCGGGCGCAGGACGCGGAAGAGGCATACCTCCGCCGCTCCGTGCCGGAGAGCGGATTTTCCCTCAACCAGTCCGTTCGGCCGGGCGACGATACGCCTGCGTCAATGACGCCCTGATACGGGAGCACCCCATCCCGGCCGACAGGGAGAGAGTCTCGACCCTGAACGAACAGGAAGGTCAGGTGGCCGCCGGTCTTTGACCCGGCGTGCAATTCCGACCCCGGGCGAGAACGCCGCCGACGCCCTGTACCGGAGTCCGGCCGAGAGACCGGTCGTCCGGTGACTTTTTTTATTCCTGTCCTGTTTCATAGCGACGTTTTTCGTCGTCCGCGACGCCTGCAGGACACTTCACCGACGTCCCCGACGACGCTGCCGGAACAGGGGCGACCGCGTCCCCCACTCCCTCCCGCACCACGATCTCCCGCGTCCTCCCCTGCCCTTTCTTCCTCTGCCGCGTCGCCACCAGGTGCAACGCCTCCAGCCTCTTCAGGCGTTCAAAAAACATCGTGTAACTCATCGGCTCGATTGCGGAGACGGCCTCGTACACCCGGCCCGAGGTCGTCTCCTCCCCTCTCTCCGCCATGCCGGCGAGCACGGAGAGCACCGTCCTCTCCAGGGGGGCGAGGGCCTCCACGCCGGCGGCGAGGCGGGCGTGCCTGGCGACTGCGAACGCCGCCTCCACATCGGCGGCCTCGACCGCCGTCCTCCCCGCCCTCTCGGCGTGGAGCACCGCCTCCTTCAGCAGGCGGAGGCCGACCCGCGAGTCCCCGCAGGCCACCGTCCGCCCGACGACGAGGTCCAGGGCCGCCGGCGGCACGACGCCCGGGTACACCCCGGCCCGCAGGCGGTCGGCGAGGATGCCCCGCACCTCCTCTGCGGTGTATGGGGGGAAGAGGATCTCCGAGGCCTGGAGCACCGAGCGGGTGGCCGGGTCGAGGGCACGGGAGAGGTCGGTGTCGGGCGACGAGTCGGTCATGACCACGCCGGTCCGGGCTCCGGGGCAACTTTCGTGGAGGCGGAGGATGCGGGCGAGCACGTCGTTCAGCACTCCCTTCGGGGCGAGGTAGTTGGCGTCGTCCAGGCAGACGACGAGGACCGCCCCCCGCCCGGCAAGGGTGTGGCCGACCCCGGAGAGGACCCGCTGGCTGGAGGCGCCGTGGGTGGGCGGCGGGTGGCCGAAGAGGGAGGTGAAGAGGCGGGTGAAGACGGCGTGCGCCGTCCTCTCGGCCTGGCAGGAGACGAGCACCGGCACGACCCGGCGGGTCGTCTCCTCGATCTCGGCGAAGAGGAGTCTGACCGCGGTGGTCTTGCCGGTGCCGGGCGTGCCGCGGAGCACGGTGTTCAGCGGCCGGGTGCCGCGGAGGGCGGGCCGCAGGGCGAAGGCGAGGTCTTCGAGTTGTGTGTCGCGGTGGTTGAAGACCTCGGGGAGGCGGTCGGCCTCGAAGAGGTCGGGGTCGCGAAAGAGCGTCTGGTCGGCCATGAGGGGGCGGTGCGTCATGGGTGAGGGGTGGCGGCCGGGGTATATAGGGGTGAGGCGTGTGGGGGCCGAAAGTTGAAAGTGGGGGATGGGGATCATCCCCACCCACACACTCTCTTCTGCCTGCGGAAAAAGTCCCCTCAGATATTTTCCTTTAACCTCTCACTCAGTGGGACAATCTGGATTTGCTTTGCCCTTTTATCACTCGATCTTTTAATAAATCCACAACCTGGCCGGGCATTTAACAGAACCTGTTTGTCTGCCCAGTTATTTTTTGCAATATAACTTGCATCTTTTATCAGATTCTGCTTCAGGGTAATTATCGTGCCTGCATTTGAGAGAAGGACTTCATTAAAGTCACTCGCTCTCTGAGATGCTAATATAACACCGATACCATACTTCCTTGCCTCTCGAAAGAGCGTATCAAGCGGAGATCCAGGATAAACCATCCTGTGAGCTTCATCTAAAACACAGTACAACCGTAATTTTTTGGACTTCTCAAGGTGATATGAGTACTGAATTAATTTATTGATCATCAGATCCGCAACAATTTGTTTCACGTCATCGCTCGGGGCATTTTTTAATTGAAAAACTGTTGATAAAGTAAGAAGCGATTCGAAGTTAATGGTGTCTCCCGTAGCCTGAAATAGTTCATAATCGAAGAGAATGTCCAGTTTTATTTTCAGGCTGTTTACGGTACGTTGATCAGAGGATGCCAGGTCAATATAATCCTTAAAGTCAGAGAAGGGAAGCAGAGAAATGTCCTCTGTAATCGGTTCACTGAGATCAGCGATCCCTGAATCTTTGTAGAACAACCTCATTGCTTCCCGCAATGTCCCTTCCTGAATGATAGTGATCTCTTGGAACGTATGCCTGATGATCGACGACACCTTATAGACGACATCTTTTGGTTTTTCGCCAATAAGGATCTGGAGAGGATGAATCCGAATTTTATCTTCATTGACAATATGCGATCCAAAGCCAAGATAATCATCGTGAAAATCAAAGATTAACAGGGGAACATTCTGACGATTCAGTTCCTCACAGATCACTTTCAGCGTTTCTGTTTTTCCCGAACCAGATGCCCCTGATATCACCATATGGGGATTTTGTTCTGATTCAGGGGTCCAGAAGACTTTTTGATCCCACGTATTCAGTTCGTCCAATTTTCCAAGCCAGATTTTTGCAGTCACGGGTCTTGCTCCAGGTAGTTGATGTAGGGTATTCTTCGGTCAGCAGTCAAACTCTTTTAAATATTCTATTTCTGCCTTCTTTAGTCACTTTTATAGATTTATCGAGATATTCGACCACTTCAAGACTGTTTTTTATCCTGCTTACGAAAAAATCCCTATCATCACGATTATTTCTGATATTCCGGTCTTCGATCAGAGTATAGATCTTTTGAAAGCGTTTTGAATAATCAAGATCGTCCACGATATCATTTATGACGACCTTTTCACCGACAGGATAACGTTTTACAAAGTCTCGAAGATACTCGATCTCCTCCTTTATGTATGGAATGAGGCTTCCCCGGAAGTGATTCAGCTTTATCGTAAAGTATAATCTTTTATTTTCGAAAAACAATGTGTCCTCTCGGATTTTTCTGACATATCTGATACCTGCATAGATATCAGTGTCATCTGCGTGCTGATCTTTTCGCACCTTTCTGGAAAAGATAATGCCCCTTCCAACTTTATCGAGGGACAAACTGTTGAGGGCTGTCAGGACATAGCATGAATTTAGCACCAACAGATAGAGCGGATCATCCCTCAATTTTTCAGTCCGGTTCAATGTCAATGCCTCTGAGACCCTTTCTGATGAAAAGGTGTGACCTGACATCGCATCCATCAGCTGGTTTAATGAAAAGGATTTAAGGGACTTTGTATGTGAGATGAAGTCGGCAATTTCTTCGACTTCTTCTTTCATGGCGATGTTTAGCCGGGTGATCTCTTTAAATCCGGTTGATATGAGGTAGAGATCCCCATAGTCGTAACAAAAATACATATTCTTTCTTGATTGTATGCTCCCGAGAAACTGCATATTGCAAAACAACTCATCGGGATCGATTTTATGAATGGACCAATACCTCTCAAGAAAAGTATCCCAGGTCTCTTTTTTTCGTGTGTTCTCTTTGTTTTCAGTAACGTGTTTAAAAAGATCATCGACGTTTTTGGGCATTATGACCTTTGATGGTTTAGAAGGACACATGAAAGGTGCTTATCGAGTGAATACATAATATTGTCGTTTTGATCGTGTTTTTGTCGAATTAAATTATTTTAATGTCTTCTATTTTTAGACAATCCATCAGAGAATCTCGAATTCGTACCCTCCACAAAAGATTCACCCCCACCCCATCACCTTCACGACGACGGCGACGATGCCGCCGACGACGCCCCCGGCCCCGGCGGCGATCTGCCTCTCCCTCTTCTCCTCGCCGACCGTCTCGCTCTTCCAGTTCTCCAGGTCCCGCAGCCTCCCCTCCATCTCCGCGTCCCTCTCCTCCATCCTCCGCAGAGTCCGGCAGATCCACTTCACGTCCCGGTTCGTCTCGACGATCTTTTCCCGCAGGTTCTCGGCCATCGCCATCTCCCGAACACAGAATGGCGGTTAAGGCAGATTAATATTACTTGTAGTAATATTGGGATGTGCCTGCGACGGACCCGGGACCTCCAGGCAGGAGACACGAAACATGGCAGACTTTACCCTGTCCACCACGAACAAGACGTCGGTGCGGAAACTTGCCGCCCCGATCGCCGATGCTGCCGCCTTCAACGGCATCATCCAGGACATCCTGACGAACAACCCCTGGGGCTGCACGTCCTGGGAGGGGGCGGGCGAGTCCCACGACCCGGTCGAGAAGGCCAGCGAGGCCTACACGGCGCGGGTCATGTACGAGAACACCCTCGGCCGCGTCGTCGGCACCGCCGCGGCCCGCGCCCCGACCCTCGCCGGTTTCAACGCGGCGAAGACCGAGATCCTCGGGAACACTGCACTGGAGACCGCCATCGGCGGCTCCCCGGTCGCGGACCCGGACAGCGAGACCTACGCCTGCCGCCTCCGCTGCCACGCGGCGAACGGCGAGGTGTACTCCGTCGCCTTCACCCGCACCTCGGTGCGGGTCTCGTCCTACGAGGACGATGCCGTCCTCGCCACGGTCGAGACCTGGGCCGACAGCGTGCCGGCGCTGAACTGAGAGAGGGATCACCCCCCTCTCCCGGTCTCGTTATTCTGGGTTCTATTCCCCCTTTCACCGCCCTCCTCTCCGGCGCGAAACAGCGTTCGGAAAAATGCCGAAAAACGACGGCTCACTCTTTCCTGTACACCTCGCCTTTGCAGACGCGGCAGGGGGGAAGGGTGTCGGTGTCGTCGTTGAGACGGACGACCTCGTTGTCATACAGGCAGACATATCCGCCCTTGCCGGATTTTTCGCCACATGTGTATGGCATACATAATACGGCAATTTCTGATCTTTTTCACTCTTTTTCCGTGAGAATTGTAAGAGGGATCCGCCGTGCCTCCCTCGCCATCCCCCCTGCTCGGTGCAAACGACGCGGGAAATAAATCTGTGAATAAAATATATGCGATATATTTATTATCCAAAATTTGCATGGTGGGGGTGGTGAGAAGTTATGATGTTTGTGATCACCCTTGTCCATCCTCCCGAGTTGTGTCTTGCACGGAATGAATTCAATGCTGAAGCCAAGCGCTGGATCGACGGAATGAATGACCTGGCAAAGAAACTGAACATAAGGATTCACGGAGCATATTCCTGCCCAAGCGAACACACATTCTATTTCATTCTTGAATCAGATGATGTCAAAACGATAACTGCATTCTTCTCCGGTATAATGCTCACAAATCATAAGGGGCGGATTTCTTCTGTCATTTCGCTCAAAGAAGCATCTGATACCCTTATTAAATGAACCAGATAATTTTTCCTGAATGAGGCCGAAAAAACCATACCTTCATTTTTCTTCCTCGCCAAGATCCACCGGCATGATCCCGGCAATCGTCATCGCAGGCACCCACTCCGGCTGCGGCAAGACCACCCTCGCGTGCGGCGTCATGGCGGCGCTGCGGGCGCGGGGCCTCGTCGTCCAGCCCTTCAAGGTCGGCCCGGACTTCATCGACCCCTCCCACCACACCGCGATCTGCGGCCGCCCCTGCAGGAACCTCGACCCCTTCATGATGGGGGAGGACGGCGTGGTGCGGACCTTCGCATCGGCATCGGCAGGCGCGGACATCGCCGTCATCGAGGGCGTGATGGGACTCTACGACGGCCTGGAGGGCGGCGACCTCGGCTCCACCGCGCACGTGGCGAAGGCCCTCGGCGCACCCGTCGTCCTGGTCGCCGACGTCGGCGGCATGTCAAGGAGCGCCCACGCCCTCGTCCGCGGCTACACCTCCTTCGACCCCGCGGTGCGTTTCGCCGGCGTGATCTTCAACAGGGTCGGGAGCACGCGCCACAGGCAGATGATCGAGGAAGGACTCTCTGTCCCGGCCCTGGGCTGGGTGCCGACAGAGAAGGCGAAGGCCGTCTCCAGCCGCCACCTCGGCCTTGCGATGGCCGGAGAGGCGAGCATGGCCGCCTTCGGTGCGGTCTGCGAGGAACACTGCGACCTCGACGCCCTCATCGCCGCGGCCACATCGGCCCCCGCGGCCGTCCCGGCCCCGGCCGCCGCCGGCGACTCCCCCCGCGTCCGCCTCGGCGTGGCGCGTGACGCCGCCTTCTGCTTCTACTACCAGGACAACCTCGACCTCCTGCGGCAGGCCGGTGCCGACCTGGTCTTCTTCTCCCCTCTCGCCGACCCCCTCCCCGACGTCGACGGCCTGTACCTCGGCGGCGGCTACCCCGAACTCCACGCGGCGGCCCTCTCCCGCGCCCCCTGCACCCGTGCGGTCGGTGCGGCGGCGGCAGACGGGATGCCCGTCTATGCCGAGTGCGGCGGCCTCATCTACCTCTGCGAACGCCTCTCCTCCGACGCCGACTACCCGATGGCCGGCGTCCTCCCGGCCGACGCCCGGATGAACCCGCGCTTCCAGGCCCTCGGCTACGTGGAGGCAAAGAGCACCGGCACATCCCCCCTCCTCCCTGCCGGCCTCTCTTTCCGGGGGCACGAGTTCCACTACTCCTCCGTCGACCCGGCGGCCGACGCCCGCTTCGCCCTCAGCCTTGGCCGCGGCAAAGGCATCGGCGACGGGCGGGACGGCCTCTCCGAGCACGCCGTCCTTGCCGGCTACAGCCATGCCTACATGACGGAGCGCTTTGCCCGGGCCTTCTGCGCCGCCCTGGACCGGTGGCGGCGGGAAAGGTGAAAGTTTTTCCTCCCTTTTTTTTGTCCCTGTCGTGACCTCTCTTCTCCCTGTGCCGCCGCCAGAGTATTACGCAGCGATCGCATCGTGTTTATTGTTCATACGTTTCGATACATTTTTATTATTTGTGCACAGAGATGGGGATGCACTTCGGTGCAAGGGGGAAAAACTCTATGACTGAATCGGCAATCGAACAGGTAGCGGCCGGACGGGCGATGGAGACGAGGACGGTCCGCGTCAGGGAACAGGAGTACGCCCGCCTCAAGGCCCTCGGCACGGTGCGGGACTCCTTCTCCGATGTGATCGAGCGTCTGCTCGATTTCTATGAGGCCTATGACGCCGGCATCCACTCACGCGACTCATCTGACTTCGAAGGGAGGGTGGAGCTCCCGGAGAGCCCGGTTTACCGGAAAATTGCTCTCGACCTCTTCGACCGGACGCTCGCCCTGGGCGGCGGCGTCACCTTCACCGTGGGGTATGATCCTGTGGTGTCGCCGCTCAACAGAACCGGGAAAGGCCTTGTCACCTTCTACAAGGAAGGACGACGGTTCTGTCTCTTCAGGGTGGGAAAAGAACGCCTCTGGCTCTACTTCCCGACCGAAAAGGAGGAGACGGAACTGGAGGGCTGGGAACTTGTGCAGAACATATTCCTGGACAACTTCCTTGAGGACGGGGGGATGCAGCTCATTCAGCGGCAATACCAGCTGGCATAGGTGGCACGTCCTTTGTGTGGGGATCTCAGGAACACCACCGGGACCCCTTTTTTGATACCCTATACTATTCATGCGACCCCTCCCCCGACTGAGGTCGGGGACGTCCGGATCTTTTTGACCTGTCGGGTGGTTCCGGCAGGACCGAAAAAAAGAGAAATTATTTCTTTGCCGTCCCCTGCTTCTTGACGCCCTCGATCGCCGCCTTCACCTTCGCCGGGTCGCCGAGGTAGTAGTGGCGCAGGGGCGTCAGGTCGTCGTCGAGTTCGTAGACGAGAGGGATGCCTGTCGGGATGTTCAGTTGCGCGATCTCGTCGTCGGGGATGGCGTCGAGGTGCTTCACCAGGGCCCGGAGAGAGTTCCCGTGGGCGGCGATGAGCACCCTCTTCCCCGCCTTCAGGGCCGGGACGATCTCTTTCTCCCAGTACGGGAGGAAACGCCCGACCGTGTCCTTCAGGCACTCGGTCCCCGTGGCCGCGGCCTCAGGGATCGCCGCGTACCGGCGGTCGTGGACCGGGTGGCGTTCGTCGTCCCGTTCGAGCGCCGGCGGCTGCGTCGCATAACTCCGCCGCCAGATGAAGACCTGCTCGTCGCCGAACTTCGCTGCCATCTCGGCCTTGTTCAGGCCCTGGAGGGCGCCGTAGTGGCGCTCGTTCAGCCGCCAGGAGCGCGTCACCGGGATCCACATCAGGTCGGTCTCGTCGAGGACGATCCAGAGTGTGCGGATCGCCCTCTTCAGGACCGAGGTGAAGGCGCAGTCGAAGGTGTAGCCCTCCTCCCGCAGGACGCGGCCAGCCTCGTGCGCCTCCTCCACCCCTTTTTCCGAGAGGTCGACGTCGGTCCACCCGGTGAACCGGTTTTCCCTGTTCCAGACACTCTCACCATGCCGTAATAGGACGAGTTTGATCATGACCATTCCTCGAAGTGTTCTCTTCTACTGGTTTACGGGGCTGCCTCTTATTGGTGACGCTTCCCGTGTCCCGGCAAAAGTAAGCCTTAACACCTTCGCGCCCCCATTTTCAGGCATGACACGTCCGACGCTCCAGGTGGCGCTCGATATCCTCGAACTGCACCGGGCCGCCCTGATCGCGAGGGAAGCGGTTGCGGGCGGCGCCGACTGGATCGAGGTGGGCACCCCTCTGATCAAGAGCGAGGGGATGGCGGCGGTGCGCGAACTCCGCAGCGCCTTCCCCCACCAGGTGATCGTCGCGGACATGAAGATCGCCGACACCGGCACGCTGGAGGTCGAGATGGCGGCCAAGGCCGGGGCGAACATCGTCTGCGTCCTCGCCGACGCCGACGACTCGGTCATCGCCGAGTGCGTCCGGGCCGCACGCCTGTACGGCGTGAAGATCATGGCCGACCTGATCCATGTCGCCGACCCCGTGGGGCGGGCGAAGGACCTCGAAGTCCTCGGCGTCGACATCGTCAACGCCCACGTCGGGATCGACCAGCAGATGCTCGGCAAAAGTTCCGTCGACCTCCTCCGCACCCTTGCCGGGTCGGTCTCCCTCCCCCTCGCGGTGGCCGGCGGCCTCGACGCCGCGACCGCGGCCGAGTGCGTGCGTGCCGGTGCCGAGATCGTCATCGTCGGCGGCTGGATCGTCAAGTCCGGGGACGTCGAAGGATCGGCACGGACGATCCGGGCGGCCCTGGACGACCCCTCCCTCGCCCCCGCGAAGAGGGCCTCCCCTGACGAGGAGATCAGGGCGATCCTGATGCAGGTCTCGGCCCCGAACGTCACCGACGCCATGCACCGGAAAGGTGCGATGAACGGCCTCGTCCCCCTCACCAGGGGCGTGAAGGCCGTCGGCCCCGCGGTGACGGTCCAGACCTTCGCGGGCGACTGGGCCAAACCCGTGGAGGCGATCGACCTCTGCAGACCCGGCGACGTCCTGGTGATCAACAACGACGGCCGGACCCATGTCGCCCCCTGGGGCGAACTCGCCACCCACTCGGCACAGAACCGGGGCGTCACCGGCGTCATCATCGACGGCGCCGTCCGCGACGTCGACGACATCAGGGCGATGCAGTACCCCCTCTTCGCCCGCGCCTGCGTCCCGAACGCCGGGGAGGCGAAGGGCTTCGGCGAGATCAACGCCGAGATCGCCTGCTGCGGCCAGCAGGTCAGGCCGGGCGACTGGATCATCGCGGACGAGAGCGGCGCCGTCGTCATCCCGAAGGAGCGGGCCTACGAGATCGCCCGCCGCGCCCTCGAGGTGAAGAAGATGGAGGAGCGGGTGCGGGCGGAGATCGCACGCGGGAGCACCCTCGCGCAGGTGCAGGAACTGTATAAGTGGGAGAAGAAGTGAAAAAGTCCCGCCCCCCTAATTTTCGGTGATAGTCTCCATCCTTTTCTGTCGACATTCTTTTTCCTGGCAGACCTGCGCACACTCCCGCATAATACATATTGCACTTTAAGTAATAGGTCGTGTGAAAAAAGAACGATTATATGTGAATGCCTCCCACCTGATTAACCGGTATTATGCATTCCAATATCTCAAATATGATTTTTCATACTCCCCTCAGAAAATTCAGGGGATTTCATGCCTTCCTGGCAGTCCTCTGCCTGCTGTCTGTCGTCCCTCTGGTCCAGGGCTCGGGCTTCGGCGGCGAGGTCGTGCCCGACGCGTCCCTGTACGAACCCGACACCGTCATCGTACGGTTTGCCGACGGGGCAGGAGACGGCCCGGCCCTCTGTTCGGCATCGGCAAACGCCCACGCCGCCCTCGGTGCGGACGTGGCCGAGGACCTGAGCGACCTCGTCCCCGGCATGCAGGTCGTGGAACTTCCCGACGGCGTCTCCGTCGACGAGGCCGTCGCCTACTACACCGGTCTCTCCAGTGTCGAATATGCCGAGCCGAACTATTACGTGCACGCCCTGAAAGAACCGGACGATCCCTACTTCGAGAAGTTGTGGGGCATGAAGAACACCGGCCAGGTCCTGCAGGACGGCCAGAGCTTCGATGGCATGCTGGCCTACTACAATAACCAGGCCGGGACGCCGGGCGCCGACATGAGCGTCCCCGCCGCCTGGAACATCACCACCGGGTCGTCCGACGTTACAATCGCGGTCGTCGACAGCGGGGTCATGTACACCCACGCCGACCTTGCGGCGAACATCTGGACAAACGCCGGGGAGATCCCGGGCAACGGTATCGACGACGACGGCAACGGCTATGTCGACGATATCCGCGGCTGGGACTTTGTCGACTCTGACAACGACCCGATGGACTTCAACGGGCACGGGACCCACTGTGCCGGTACCATTGCCGGCGTCGGGAACGACACCGCCGGCGTTGTCGGCGTGATGTGGGAGGCGAAGGTCATGCCCGTCCGTGTGCTCGACACGCAGGGGTACGGCACGGTCTATCACTCCATCGCCGCCATCAAGTACGCGACCGCGATGGGGGCCGACGTCATCAGTTGTTCGTTCGGCGGTGCCGAAGGGAGCGAGGCGTACAGGGATGCGATCCGGGCCTCGTCGGCGCTGGTCGTCTGCGCCGCGGGCAATGACGGCACCGACAACGACGCCTTCCCGATGTACCCGGCGAACTACAACAGCCCGAACGTGCTCTCCGTCGCCGCACTCGACAACAGGGACGACCCTGCCATCTTCTCTAATTACGGCAAGATCAGCGTCCATGTCGCGGCGCCGGGCGTCGGCATCCTCTCCACCGTCCCCGTATGGTCCGCGGCATATCAGGACGATATCACCGAGTCGTCGGCGGCCGCCTGGAATGTGCTCTCCTATCTGGAGAGCGACAACTGGAGCGGGGGGTACATGGGCGGGACGGACAGGTACGCCCTGGGCGTCTCCGGCGTGAACGTGTCGTTGACGTACTCCGACACGCCGTTCACCGACCTCGAGGACACCGCGCTGGAGTTCGTCACCGCGTACGCCCTCAGGGAGGGGACGGACAAACTTCAGGTCCTTGTCTCCACCACCGACTTCAGAAATTATCCGTCCTATGACGACATGATCCACAATGAGAGTTGTTACATCGCCGACGTCGTCACCGGGAGTTCGCACGGGAAGATCGTCTCCCGGGTCGTCGGTCTGGACAGGTATGGCACGATGCTCGTCGGCGACCCCCTGTACATCGGGTACCTGTATTATTCCAAAAACCCGGGCAGTTTTGCCTGGCTGGACAGTTTCACGATCACCCGCTATACAGACCCCGAAGAGGGGTATGCGTTCTACAGCGGCACGTCCATGGCGACGCCCATGGTCTCGGGGACTGCGGGGCTGATCAAGTCGGTGAACCGGAGTCTGACCGCGGAAGAGACCAGACAGATCCTGATCGACTCGGTGGACAGGATCCCCTCTCTTGACGGGAAAATATCCTCAGGCGGGAGGGTCAACGCCTCCCGTGCCGTCCTGATGGCACGGGCGACCCTGCCGTCGATAACGACGCCGGACCTCAATGGCAACGGTGTCGAGGCCGACATCGGGGATGTCGCCTATGTGTACAGCTGTGCACGGGACGCGGCCTCCGAACCCGACCTCCGTGCCGATTATGCCGAACCCTACGGTGTCGTCGACCTCGCGGATGCGACGTACATCTCTGACCTGTATGTGGGCGTGGTGGTGCCGCCAGGCAGGTAAAACCGGTGGCGCGGCAGGGGCCGCGCACTCTTTTTTTTCGGCACGGTACTGATCCGCCGCCTCAGCCAGACTCTTCGCCGCACATAATTATTTTAAACGTTTTATTCGTGCTTTCTTTCTTCGACAGTCCTGGTATGGCGTAATATGTTTTCCTCGGGTCACGGATACGTGATTTGAAACTATACATTATATATCGAACCGCGTGTTACCTTTATCATGAAAATTATTATCTGGTTACACGGTTGCCCGTTCGGGTGATATCGTGTACCCTGTACGACGGATCGTGGTTCGATGAAAACTATGCGATGGATGGTGCTGCTCATTGTGGCGGCAATGGTACTCTGCTGCATGCCCGGTGCGGCGGCAGAAGGAATGCAGGGAAACGAGAACGCATCGGGCGCCGGAATCCCTGGCGAAGATACAGACATCGTCGGGACCGTCACTCCCGGCGGCAATGACACGGAAATAACATCTGAGGACGGCATCTCGGCCCTCGCCGTCACCCCGTCAGATATCACGCAGGAAGCATTCGTGGACGGCGTCTGCACGATCACCGTCCCCGGCACGTACACCCTGCAGGAGGACGTCTCCGGGACGTTCCAGGTCGCGGTCGACGGGAGCGTTGTGCTGAACGGCAACGGGCATATCCTCAGGCCCGACCCCGACCATGCCGCCGGCCAGACATACGGCGTGCAGGTCACGGACGGCACGGGCAGTGCGACCATCGAGAACTTCGGGAACATCACCGGGTTTCGCGGCCCTGGCATCCGCTCCGAAGCATTCCGGACCACCACGATCCGCAACAACGTCGTTTACGGCTGCGGCGACGAACCCATCACCTCCCTGAAGAGCACCGAGTGCCAGGGCATCTACGCGGCGTCCCAGAAGGTCGTCGTCACCTCGAACACGGTGACTGACTGCGGCAACCCCGCGATCAGCACGACCCCGGGGCCGGGAAGTTACGGGATACTGGCCATGGGCTATGACGGCAGCGTCTCGGACAACACCGTGACCAGGTGCGCTCAGATCGCCGAGAGCCGCGACGGGCGCACGGGGTCGTACGGCATCTATGTGAAGACCGGCCTCGTCGTCTCCGGCAACACGGTCACCGACTGCGGCAAGGTCACCACCTCGGGCGCGGAGGAGGTCTCCGGCACCGGCATCTTTGCCCAGGGCGGCATCATCTCCGGCAACACGGTCACCGACTGCGGCAAGACCGTCGGCGCCGGCGGCGAGAACATCGGGAACGGCATCTTCGGGATGGCCGGCACGACGATCGAGAAGAACACCGTCACCGACAGCGGTTTCAGCAACGGAGAGAGCGACCTCTCGTTCGGTTTCGGCATCAGGACTGAAGACGGGTCTGTCAGGGACAACGTCGTCACCGGGTGCGGTCGGGAGAGTCCCATGGGCTACGGCATCCAGTCTGTCGCCGGCGCCGAGGTCACGGGCAACCGCGTCTCCGACTCGGGCATCGACTGCGTCAAAGGCGGCTGCGGCATCTTCCTGAGCGGAGGGTTCTCCGACCTGACTCTCGCCGACAACCAGGTCTCCGGCTGCGGCGTCTCCGCGGCCGAGGGCTATGGCATCGTTGCCATGAATTCAGGGTCAAAGACTGGTTCGAAGAGCGTCATCAGGAACAACACGATCGCCGGCACGAGCGCCACCGCAGGCCTGAGACTGAACTCGGTATCGGCCCTCACCATGACGGAGAACCGCATCAGTGCCGACGGCCCGGCACTCTCCCTCACCGGCGGCCAGATCGGGTCGTCCCGGATCTACAACAACGCCTTCAACACCTCGTCTTACGTCCACCCCGACGTCACGACGGCGGCAATCGAGAAGTACGCGTGGAATGCGGAGACCCCGGTCTTTGCGAGAAACATTGTCGGCGGGGAATGGACCGCGGGCAACTGGTGGGGTTCGACCGACGGCGCGAGCGGGTACTCTGATGCCCACTCCTCGGTCAAGGGCTTCGGCAAGGAGGCATTCGAGGTCGTCGCCGGGTCGGGCGTGTACGACACCATGCCCCTCTGCGGCATCTCGGAGTCGGGCGGCGGCGAGTTGAAGATCACGGGAGGAAGCGGCTACACGTACGACCGGGCCACCATGACCTACACGATCACCGCGCCCGGCGAGTACTGGTTCACCGGCTCTGCCCATGTCAAACCGGTGATCATCGCCTCGGACGACGTCACGCTGGACGGCGGATACCTCACCATGTATGTCGGCGCGAAGACACCGGGCAAGACCGGCATCTTCGCCGAAGGCCGGTCGAATATCGTCGTTAAAAACTGCCAGGTCAAAAACGGCGATGTCGGCATCAATGTCACCGGGACGGAGATCGTCATCGCAGGGAACACCGTCACAGGCAGCGCCCTGTACGGCATATACACCGGCGCGGCGACCGTCACCGACAACCCGGTGACCGCGAAGGCGGTCGGCATCAGGGGAAGCGGCACCATCTCCCGCAACACGGTCGAAGCCCCGACAGGCATCGAGGTCGCCCGCGACGCGGAGGCCGTCTCCGTCGCGTCGAACACGGTGACAGCGACGGCCACCGGCATCGCCGTTCCGTCCGCGTGGACGGGCACGGCGACGCTCGCCGGAAACATTGTCCGGTCGGAGGCGACGGCCCTCGCCGTCGATGGCGGGAGCGGTCAGGTCTACAACAACCTCTTCTGTGCCCCGACCTATGTCGCCGGCACGGCGCCCGCCTCCTACACCTGGAACATCGCCCCGACCGATATGTCGGGACGGAACATCGTCCTCGGGAAGTATATCGCGGGGAACTACTGGACGAACGCGACCGGCACCGGGTGGTCGGACACCGCCGTCTCGGAGACCGGGTACTCGCGGACTCCCTTCGCGGTGGCCGACGGCGCCTATGACAGGGCCCCGCTGTGCAGCGTGGGTATGCCGCCTGTCACCGGCGTGGAACTGACAGAGGCCGGAGAGGCCGGGTACGCGTATGCCAGCGGCAAGTACACCATCACGGCCCCGGGCTACTACTACTTCGCAGCCCAGCCCCACATCGTCAGCATCGAGAGCGACAACGTTGTCATGGACGGGCGCGACGTCCTGCTCACCGCCGACACCAGGAGCACGGTCGTCTCGACAAAGGCCCGGACAGAGTACAGGAACATTACCGTCAAAAACTGCTACATCGACGGCGGGTACATCGGCATCAGGGTGGAGGGGACTGAGGGGACTGATGTCTCCGTCCTCGACTGCACGCTGAAGAATACGAAATCGTACGGCATCTATGTCAAAAACGGCGTTGCCGATGGGAACGTCCTGACGAACTGCGCCTACGGCGGCATCGGGTACCAGTCCATCATTGCCTACGACCATGCCCGCGTGACGAACAACATCGTCTCCGGCGCCACCAAAAGCAGCATCTACTACTCCAACACTCTCTCCGACGGTGCCGGCGGCGCCGAGATCGCCGGCAACAGGGTTATGGACGGCAGGGGAGACGGCATCTCCGTCACCGGGAAGGACGGCACCACCACCGTCACCGGCAATACCGTGACCGCCATGCGGCACGCCGGCATCTCCGTCACGCCCGGGACGAACAATCCCGATATCGCGGGCGCCACCGTCCGCGTGCTCGACAACACCGTGACCGGCTGCGAGGTCGGCATCGATTCGACTGTCAAGACTCTTGAACTGACCCGCGGCAACACTGTTACGGACTGCGGCACCGGCATCTCGGGCGACGGCGAGATCGCCGGGAACACGGTCAGGGAGTGCATGGTCGGCATCGCCGTCCCTGCGGGCGCTTCCCGTCCGGCAGAGATCACCCGGAACAGGGTTGTCAGCGTCGGCGGGTGTGCGGTCGAGGCCGACGGCGGCAGCGGTTCCGTCTATGACAACGTCTTCTCCACGGATACCTACGTCTCCGGCATCGCCGCATCGGCCTATGCCTGGAACATCACGCCCGAAGAGGGAGAAAACATCGTCGGCGGCGGTGTCCGCGCCGGCAACTGGTGGGGTTCCCCCGACGGCGCGAGCGGCTACTCGGAGACGAACCATGCGGTCAACGGATATCTCGGCGTGGACCCGGCAAACCGCTACGAACCTGCACCCGGCGCCTGCGACTACTATCCCCTCGTGCAGACCACCGACCTCGTCCTCGACCCCGCCCTCCGCGTTGCGGACGGTGACGTGGTCATCGGCATGCCCGCGGTCTTCGCCGCGGAGTCTGCCGGCACCGGCCTTGACTGGTGCGGTGCGTGGACCTGGACCTTCACCGATGCCTCCGGCACCGCGACGCTGTCCTTCGCCTCTGCTGCGATGGAGGCGGAACACACTTTCACGCGTTTCGGCCCTGCGAATGTAACCCTGACCGTCGCCGACAGGGACGGCCAGACAATCGGCACCGCCCGCTGGGCGGGCACCGTGGCCTGTCTGCCCCTGAAGATCGGGATCGACGACATTGAAGACGGTGCGGCTTTCACCGTCACCACCAGCGCCACATTCCGGGCCGACGTCCCCGACCTGGATGACCCGGAAAATGCAACCTATCTCTGGGAGTTTGTCGGTGACGACGTCGGCACGTTCTCCTCCAGCGATACCCCGGAGACGACCGTCACCTTTGCACGGCCCGGCATCTGCGGTATCAGACTCACCGTGACCCCCGGCGGTGTCGATGCGGAGACGTATCCTTCCGATTTTGTCGTCTGCACCGCAGTCGTGACTGCCACGCCCTCCGTTCCGACGCCCCCCGCACCCCAAAACCCGGTCAGGCCGACGATCGAGTCGGGTTCCCCTGATGTTTCGGCAATCGTCCCGGAGATCTGTGTCGACCGGCAGGATGTCGACGGAGATGCCAGGTTCAATGTTACGGTCGTGACCCCGGCGAGCGGGGATGTCCCGACCTTTGTCGCGGGCATGGGCAGGCCTGAAGATGCGTTCTTCTCCCTCGACATCACGCCGGAGAACCTGAAGGACGCGAAGAAACTCAATTTCAGTGCGGTGCTGACCGTCTGCATCCCGACGAGCACGGTCCCGGAGGACGAGAAGTACAACATGAGAGTGTACCGGTACAACACCGTCACCGCGGCATGGGAGGCGCTGCCGACCGTCTGGGTGAAGACCGAGGCTGGCTATCACCACTATGAGGTGAAGACGCCGGGCTTCTCCGTCTTCACGGCCGTGCGTGCCATCCCGAAGGCCATGCCGCCCACTCCGGCGACCCCGTCGTCCCCTGTCGGTTCCTCCGGGAGCGGCGGGAAGAGCGACCTTGTTGCGGCCGTCTGTGACGGCGACGGCGTCGCCCACTTCAAGGGCGTCGTGCGGGACGTTTCCCCGGGTTCAGGCGCCGCGGGCGCTCTCGTCGTCGTCGACGAGGACGCCGGGGTCAGGCCGGCACAGGCGTTCTACCGGGCCTTCACGGTCACCGTCAAACGCGTCTCCGTCGAGAACGGCATCGACATCACCTTCTGCGTGCCGACCGCCGCCTGCACCGGCGCCGGGTACACGAAGGACGATGTCGCCCTCGCCTTCCTGGCGGGAGGGAACTGGACCGTCCAGTCCACCCGTTGTCTCGGCGAGGAGGGAGGCATGACCTCGTACGCGGCGCACATCCCCGCGGCAGGCACATGCGCAATCGTGTACGGGAAGGAGGTAACCGCGGGCAGCGGTTCGGCGGCGGTCGACACCCCGACGCCGACGGTCGCGCCCACAGGGGCGCCGACGACCGACGCACCCGTTGCCTCCGCCACGACCACGCCCGCACAGAGTCCGGGCTTCGGCACCCTCGCCGCCCTCGCGGGCGCGGCTGCTGCAGTCGCCCTCTCGGGACGCAGGGACTGATCCGGCGGGGGAAAATGACAGCACACCAGAATGACGAGCACCGGGTTTCCGATCAGGAAACCCTCTCTTTTGTGCGAGGAGTACGGCACATGACACCGACAAAGATATGCCTGCTGTCGGTCTGCGTCCTGGCGATGGTCTGCGGCGTGGCCTGCGCGGCAGATATTGCAGTACAGGAATCGATGGTCGAGACCGGCGAGGGGGCGTTCACGATCGCCGCCTCCGACCTGGACGCGGTCGAAGGGGTCGGGTTCAGGCTTTCATACGACCCCGACTACCTGGAGATCACCGGGGTGACGAACATCTCTGCGGGGTACGTGAACCACCATGCGCACGACGGCACCCTCTCGGTGGCGCTCATCTTCCCGGAGGCCCTGACGGCGACCGCTGAAGAACCTCTCGTCTCGGTCGCGTATGTCACCCGGTCGGATGAACCCGGATCTGTCAGGATGACGCTGCACGACTCCGAGTACAGCGTCGGCTACCAGAACCTGGCCTTCGCCCACGAAACCTGCGACACCCTCTCCTTCAGGAAGATGGTGGCCGACACGGTGAAAGACGGCACCTGGAGCGCACTGACCCCTGCTGGTCTCAGGTACGAGGTTGTGCCGGGCGCGACTATCCGGGCCCCGTCTCTCTCCCGCGGTGAGAGGTCGGTCCTCCTGGGCGACCTGGCGGTGAGAAAGTATGCCGGGGGATCGTGGACCGACGTGCCACGGTCGAATGTCAGTGTCGCCGGCGACGGCAGAGTTACGATCTCGGGAAACCCGGGCGCCGCCGCAAAACTCGACCTGGCCTTTACCGGGAGGGTCATCGGCGATGCGAACGGCAACGGTGTCGCGAACTCCGCGGATGCACGCGATGGTGCACGACACCTGGCGCATCTGTCGGCCCTCGATGAAACGGGCGTCTTCTACGGCGACGTGAACGGCGACGGCGTCCTTGACGAGGGCGACGTGCGTGAAATGGCCGGATATGCCGTCGGTCTCCTGGACGAACATTTCCAGCAGAGGTGAAGGATGAGATTCGTACGTTCTATGGTGCTGGTCGCGCTGGCCCTGCTCCTGCTGGGCAGTGCCGGTGCGGTCGGTGCCGCCGAGATCACGGTGAAGACGCCGACAGGACCCATACCTGTCGGCGAGACCGTTGTCGTGCCTGTCACCGTGACCGGCGCGGACAGACTCGATGCATGCGATATCAGTGTCACGGCGGACGCGTCGAGCGTCGTCATCGCCGCGAACACGACGAACCCCGTCGACGGGGCGACATTGACGGTGAATACCGTCGATAATACCGCGGAGGTCAGTTTCTATCACCTGACCGGCGTTACCGGCGACCTGACGCTTTTCTATGTGGACTGTACGCCGACGACGTCGGGCCTCTCCGCGCCCGTGACCCTGACTGTCAGGTGTATCGCGGAGAAGGGTTCTGCCGGCACGCCCGGCGACGATGTCTCGAAAAAGTATTCTGTCGTGAACGGCACGGTCGTCACCGACAGAGACCCGCCGGTCGTGACGACTCTTGCGGTCACGCCGCCGACGGTGTCGCCCCTCTTCCCCGGCGACACGCGGCAGTTTGCCGCGGAGGTCCGTGACCAGTACGGCAGTGCGATGGACGTCCCGGTCGCCTGGGCGAGTTCCAATCCGACGGTCGGGACGATCAACCGGACCACCGGTCTCTTCACGGCTGTCGGTGCCGGCAGTACCGCCGTCACCGCGAAGGCCGGGGACAGGATGTCCGGTGCGGTGACGCTGACCGTCAAAGCCACGCCGGCGCCGGCAAGGGTCGTGGTGACGCCCTCGAAGATCGTCTCTCCCCTGAACACGACAGAGACGCGGCAGTTTGCCGCGAAGGTCTATGACCAGTACGGCACCCTGAAGACCGTGCCGGTGACGTGGGCGAGTTCCGACATGTCTGTCGGGACAATCAACCGGACCACCGGCCTCTTCACGGCCGTACATGGCGGCAACACCACCATCACGGCAAAGGCCGGAGACGCACTTTCGGATCCGGTACATGTGACCGTGTACCTGGCGCCGGCGTCCGTACCGCCGGCGCCGAAGAACCCGGTCAGCCCGACGATAGCATCTGATAGTCCGGGTGCCGTCCTGAAGATCGTGGTCGACCGGCAGGACGTCGACGGGAATGCCGGGTTCACGGTGAAACCTGCAGGCGGGGATGTCCCGGCCTTTGCCGCGGGCATGGGCCTGCCGGAGGATGCGTTCCTCTCCCTCAGCATCACGCCGGAGAACCTGAAGGACGCGAAGCACCTCGCATACAGCGCGGTGCTGACGTTCCGTATCCCTGTTGCCGACCTCCCTGCAGGCGAGAAGCACAATGTACGGGCATACCGCTACAACACCGTCTCCGGGGCATGGGAGGCGCTGCCGACCGAGTGGGTGAAGACCGAAGGGGGCTATCATTGCTATGCCGTGAAGACGTCCGGATTTTCCGTCTTCACCATGGTACGCACCATCGGCGGAGCACCTGCGGTCACCCCGCCTGTTCCGACACCGAAACCGCCGACACCCGGCGGAGGCGGTGGTGGCGGGGGATCGGGTTTTGCCGCGAGCAGCGTGTCGGCGGCGGTCGATACCGCCACCCCGACCCTGACGCCCACGCAGACCCCGACCGCGACCCTGTCGCCCGAGGTCGTCCGGACCGCCGCACCGGTCGCCACCGGCACGGCGCCCGCGACCGCGACCACGCCTGCACGGAGTCCGGGCTTCGGTGTCCTCGCCGCCCTTGCGGGGGCGGGCGCGGCGTTCGTCCTCCGGGGCCGCAGGGACTGACCCCGATTCTTTTTTTGCTCTGTTGAATCGGGCATAGAGGGCGAACCGTTCAGACGGTGGTCCTCTGCATCTCTGGCAGGGGGACGTGATGGAGTCACATCCTCGTGCAAACCCGGAGAGTCGGACTCAGGGATCATTTTCATGGCGTATCCTGTTCCGGCGCTCGTCCCGGGCCCAATCATCTTATCAGAGTGCACAGTCCATCTGTTTTTATGAGATCGATCGTCTCCAGCGTCGTGTGCTCTCTCCTGCTCTCCCTCTTTCTGGTCGCCGCCGGGTGCACCGGCACGGAAGAACCTGCGGACGACGGCGCACACGATGGCGTGACATTCAACGGCACCGTCACCTATGTGGACCTCGAAGGGGGTTTCTGGGGCATCACCGGCGATGACGGCGGGCACTTCTTCCCGACGAACCTGGCCGAAGAGTACCAGGTCGAGGGCCTGCACGTGCGCGTGACCGCGGTAGCCGCGGAAGAAGGGATGGGCATCCAGATGTGGGGCAAACGCATCGCGATCACCGGGATCGCCCGGCTATAATATCGCAAAAAAAGAGAGGGACCACGCCCCGCGGGGCGTCACTGGAAAAGATCTACGCTGAGCAGTTTCCCGCCCGCGGCGAGGATCCTGTCGATCCCCTCCTCGACCTGGTCGACCCGCAGGATGAGCACAGCCGCATCCTTGCCCGAGTAGGCGTACGAGTACTCGATATTGACCCCCGCGTCGCCGAGGATGCGGGCGATCTCGTAGAGGCCGCCGGGTTCGTCGCGCATGGCGACGGCGATGACGTCGGTGAAGGAGACCATGAAGCCGAGTTTCGTGAGACAGTCGTGGGCCTTCTCCGGCCTGTTCACGAGCGCCCGCACGACGCCGAAGCCGTTCGCCTCCGCGATCGAGAACGCGAGGATATTGATCCCGGCCTCTTCGAGGGCGCGGGCGATCGCCGCAAGGCGGCCGGGCTTGTTCTCTGAAAAGATCGAGACCTGCTTGATGATATACTTCTTCTCAGCCATCTTCAGTACACTCTCCGGTCAATCACTCTCTTTGCCTTCCCCTCGAAGCGGGGGAGCGACCCCGGCGCCACGAGTTCGACGTCGGCCGCCACATTGAGGGAACTCTTCAACTGGTGGACGACCTTCCCCCGCACCCTCATCAGGTCGGTGATCTTGTCGGAGAAGGCCTCCTTGCTCATCTCCACCCGCACCAGCATGGAGTCCAGGGCCCCGCGGCGGTCCACCTCGATCAGGAAGGCGCTGCCGACCACCTCGGGGATGCCCATGAGCGTGTGTTCGACCTGCGACGGGAAGACATTGATCCCGCGCACGATGAGCATATCGTCGACGCGGCCCTGGATGCGCATGATCCGCGGCGACGTCCGGCCGCAGGCACAGACCGAGTCGTCGAGGGCCGTGATGTCCCCGACGCGGTACCGGATCAGGGGGAATGCCTCCTTTTTCAGGATGGTCATCACCAGTTCGCCCTTCTCGCCGGGCGGCAACTGCTCGCCGGTCTCCGGGTCGATGATCTCCGGGTATGCGATGTCCCCCCAGATATGGATGCCGTTCTGTTCGGCGCACTCGGTGAACATCGGGCCGGAGAGTTCGCTCGTGCCGTAGATGTCGAAGACCCTGATGCCGAGGGACTCCTGGATCTTCTTCCGCATCTGCTCGGACCAGGGTTCGGCCCCCAGGATACCGAGGCGGAGACCCGTGTCCTTCGGGATCGAGACGCCCATCTTCTCGGCCGTCTCGCCGAGGTGCATGAGGTACGAGGGAGTGCAGGCGATCGCCGTCACATGGAGGTCCTGCATCAGTTCGATCTGCCTCTCGGTGTTGCCCGTACTCATCGGGAGCACGGTCGCCCCCACCCTCTCGGCGCCGTAGTGGATGCCGAGGCCGCCGGTGAAGAGGCCGTAGCCGTAACTCACCTGGATCACGTCGCCCCGGCCGAGGCCGCAGGCGGTGAAGGAGCGGGCGAGGGAGGTCGTCCAGTTCTCCAGGTCGTTTGCGGTGTAGCCGACGACCGTGGGTTTGCCCGTCGTCCCCGACGAGACATGGTAGCGGACGAGTTCCTCCTGCGGCGCGGTGAAGAGGCGGTCAGGGTAGTTGTCCCGCAGATCCCGCTTGTACATGAAGGGGAGCTTCGTGACGTCGTCGAGCGTCCTGACATCGTCGGGGTGGACGCCGGCCTCCCGCATCCGCGCGTGATAGAAGTCGGAAAAACTGTACAACCGGTAGACGAGCGTCTTCAAAAGCCGGTACTGGAGTTTTTTCATCTCCCCGGCCGGCATCTCCTCGACGCGGGGGTCCCACATCCTCACCAGATCTCATTCCTCCTGTCCACGACGTGGCGGGCCTTCCCCTCGAAGCGGGGCAGGCTGCCCGGTTCAACGAGCCTGACGGTCGTCCTGAGATTCAGGGCCTCCTTGATCGCCCCGGCCACCGTTTTCTGGAGGCGGGCGAGGTCGGCGAGTTCGCCGCTGAAACTCTTCCTGTTGATCTCGACCTCGATCGTCATCTCGTCAAGATGGTTGATCCTGTCCACATATACCATGAACTGGTCCCCCACGTCGGGGATGGAGAGGAGGGTGTGCTCGATCTGGGACGGGAAGACGTTGATTCCCCTGATGACGAGCATGTCGTCGGCCCTGCCGGTGATGCGCGCGATCTTCTTGCCGCGGCCGCACGGGCAGTCCTCGGGGATGATGCGGGTGATGTCGCCGGTGCGGTACCGGATCAGGGGCATCGCCTCCTTGACCAGGGGCGTGACGACCAGTTCGCCCTTCTCGCCGTCGGGCAGGCGTTCGCCCGTGATGGGGTCGATGATCTCGGCGAGGTAGCAGTCGTGCCAGATGTGGAGGCCGTCGTGCTCGGGGCACTCGAAACCGGCGCCCGGCCCGTACATCTCCGACATCCCGTACGAGTCGAAGGCTTCGAGGCCGAGACGTTCCTCCAGTTCCTTTCTCATGTTCTCTGACCAGGGTTCGGCGCCGAAGATCCCGATCCGCAGGGTGTCGAGGGTGGCGCCCATCTCCTCGGCGACCTCGGCGAGGTGCATCCCGTAGCTGGGGGTGCAGTGGATCGCGGTGACGCCGAAGTCCTGGATCATCTCGATCTGCCTCTTGGTGTTGCCGGTGGCGCTCGGGATCACGGTCGCCCCGATCTTCTCGGCGCCGTAGTGGAAGCCGAGGCCGCCGGTGAAGAGGCCGTAGTTCACGGCGTTCTGGAAGATGTCCTCGTCGGTCAGGCCGATCATGGTGAGGTTCCGCGCGATCAGTTCAGACCAGTTGTCCAGGTCCTGTCTCGTGTAACTGACGACGGTCGGTTTGCCTGTCGTGCCCGAGGTGGTGTGGATGCGCACGACCTGTTTCATCGGGACGGCGATGTTGCCGAAGGGGTAGGCGTCGCGCAACTCCTTCTTGTAGGTGAAGGGGAGTTTTTCCACGTCGGCGAGGATTGTGATGTCGTCCGGCGTGACGCCGGCGTCCCTGAACTTCCGCCGGTAGAAGTCGACGTTCTGCGAGTGGTGTACAGTCCACTTCAGCCGTGAAAGCTGCAACGCTTCGAGGTCTGCCCCTGAAATCGTCTCCATTTCCCTGTTCCAGAACATGTGCACACTATCCTCTGATCCGGGCGGCCTCCCCGCCCGTGATGGTTGGAAAAGAGTTTGGCCCCGCTCATCAATAACCTTGCCATGTTCTGACATGGCGCGCCGTGCCGGGCCCTCACCCGGCGTGCCGCACGATCAAGAGGGCGCGGAGGGCGCTCTGTTCCTTGTCCTTGATCTCCAGCATGATGTCGGGGTCGTGGGGTCGGGCGGCGGCGAGGAAGGCGGCGAAGTGGGCCGGGTCGAGGGTGCGGGCATGGCGGCCGCGCCGCCCGTCCGGTTCCTGGGAGGAGTAGTCGACCATCGGGACGCCGTCCCTCTCCGACCAGGTGGCGGCGCAGGCGGCGACGGCCGCGCCGGTGTCGAGGCCGGAGGGGTTGCACTCGTGGTGGAAGGCGTCGAAGAGGACGGGGATGCCGCACTCGCGGCTGACGGCGCGGCACTCGGCCTCGGTGTACAGGCGGTCGTCGTTCTCGACGACGAGGCGCCGCCTCACCTCGCGGGGGAGGGCGCGGTACCTGTCGAGAAACCGGCCGACGGCCGCCTCCCTGTCGCCGTAGGCCCCGCCGAGGTGGATCTGGACCTTTGCCGTCGTGTCCAGGCCCATGGCGTCGAGGACCGCGGCGTGGTACGCCAGTTCGGCGACGCTCCTCTCACCGACACCCGCGTCGGGTGAGGTGAGGAGAGTGAACTGGTCGGGGTGCAGGGAGATGCGCATGCCGCGGCCCCGGACGAACGCCCCGATCCCGGCGAACTCCTCCGCGAAGATCGCCGGCCAGTCGAGGGCGTTCACCGGGTGGGAGGCGAAGGGGACGAGGTCCGAGGTGACCCTGAAGAAGAGGAGGTCGTGTTCGGCGTTGAACGCGAGGATCCGCGAGAGGCAGGAGAGGTTCTCCGCGACCGTCGAGAGGAACCTCTCCTCGCTCCAGGACTTCAGCCTGAAGGTGCGGGCCGAGGTGCACCCGATGGCGGTGTTCATGCAGGGGTACCCGATCCGCATCAGGGCGCGTGGTGGGCGGGTGCGCTCATAACCCTGTCGGCCGCCAGCCGCGGGTCGTCGTGCGCGACCCGGCGCGCGATGAGGGCCGACCTCTCCCTGTCCCTGAAGAGGAGCATGACGTCGATGTCTGTCGGGGCCGTGGCCGCAAGGAAAGATCCGAATGCGGCGGGGTCGACCGAGGGCGGGTGCGGCGTGTCCCGGTCGAGGGAACCGTAGAAGACGATCGGCACGCCGTCCTCCTTCCCCCAGGTGCGGGCGCACTCCCTGACGGCCTCGCCGGGGTCTCCCCCGGCCTGGTGGCGGTCGTAGGCCACGGGCACGCTGCATGCCCGGCCGATGGCCCGGCAGTCTTCGACCGTGTGAAAGCGGTCGTTTCTGATGACAAGACGCCTGGCCACCGCGTCGGGGAGGCTGTCATACTCCCGGCAGAACTCGTCAGCATCGCCCCTGCCGTAGATCCTGACCGGGATCTTTGCCGTCGTGTCGAGGTCCATGGCGTCGAGGAGGGAGGCGAGATGGACGAGGTCGGCGGCCCGCCTCTCCGGGGTGAGGGCGGGCCTGGCAGGGCAGGTCATGACCCGCATCTTCTTCTCCCTCACATAGGCCCCGACGGCCGCAAGACACTCCGCATACGCGGCTGTCCTGTGCGGGACGGCCCGCGGACTGATCGCGAAGAAGGAGAGGTCGGCCTTTTCATTGAACTCCAGGGTCCTCGCCAGGCAGGCAAGGTTCTCGACGACCGCGGCGTCCACCTCCTCCGCCGGGGCATGGCGGCGGTCGGGGAAAAGACCATTCATGGCCCCGATGGTCAGGTTGGTGCAGGGGTACCCGAGTTTCATCGCATCTCCGTGGTTCAGGGACTATATATCTCTGGCGAAATTGACCTGCCCATGCTCTATCTTTGTGGCAACACCCTGACCGTCCGTTGAGGGGAAGAATTTCGGGGGTTATTTTCTGTGGAGGCCCGCCATGATGTCCCTGAGCGGGGCGCGAGGGGGTTTCTTTTCTCCGCCCGCCTCTCGTGCATGGTTTGCCTTTCCTTTTGCCAGGGCGATCTCGACGTATTTCTGCAGTTGCCTGATGCCCTTTTCAAGGTCTCCTGTCTCCTCGCCAGCGATCCCTGCCTGCAGTTTGAAGAAGTAGAGATCGGTTTCAAGTTCTTTCCGGACATTGTCGGCCATATCGTCCGATATCGCCATTTTTTTGCATTCCGTGCACCTTTCAAGCCACTCTGATGAAAAAGTCTCGAACCGTGATTCAATGGACTGAACCATCCTGCCTCCTCATACAGAATAGTAAATTTTGCAGGCACTATTTATGTGCTTGCATATCGCGCCGGACAATCGCCCCTCATATGGCGGTCTCTTCCCGTCTCCGGCGATCGTCCCCCGGCGGTACCGGTCCGGGGACCTCTTTTCCTCAGACTGATACCCTTAATACTCCCCGATAAAAAAGATATATAGCGATTTCACCCGGCCGCGCCGTGCGGCCGGGCCAACCCTGCACCCGGGAATGGTATCATGAGCGATTCACAGATCAGTTTTGATGAGGCAAAACTCACGAAATACCGCGAACTTCAGGAGGCCGGGCTCACCCTGTACCCGGCCCACTATGAGCGGAAGCAGACCCTCGGCGAGATCAAGGAAACTTTTGCGGAGATCGGCCACGACCAGAGCGAAGAGGAGGTCGTGACGGCCGGGAGGATCTACGCCCTCCGTCACCACGGCAAGACGATCTTCATCGACATCGGCGACGCCTCGGCCCGCATGCAACTCTATGTGCGGAAGAACGACGTCGGCGACGAGCCTTTCGAGTTCATCAAGAAGTACCTGGACGCGGGCGACATCATCGGCGCAACAGGCCATGTCTTCAGGACGAAGATGGGCGAGATCACCGTCTGGGTCAGCCGCTTCGACCTCCTCACCAAGTCGGTCTGCCCGATGCCGGAGAAGTTCCACGGGCTCAAGAACACCGAGCAGCGGTACCGCCACCGGTACCTCGACCTGATCATGAACGAGGAGTCGCGGCAGACCTTCCGCACCCGGAGCCATGCCATCGCCGGTCTGCGGAACTTCCTCAATGGACGGGGCTTCATGGAGTTCGAGACCCCGACCCTCCAGTCCGTCTATGGCGGCGCCAATGCCCGGCCCTTCATCACCTACCACAACGCCCTGGAGCAGCAGCTCTTCCTCCGCATCGCCCCGGAACTCTACCTGAAGAGGCTTGTCGTCGGCGGCTTCGAGAAGGTCTACGAGATCGCGAAGAACTTCAGGAACGAGGACATCGACACCCACCACAACCCCGAGTTCTCGATGGTGGAGATCTACGCGGCCTACCATGACTACGAGGACATGATGAACCTCACCGAGGAGGTCATCACCCACCTTGTCGAGAGCGCTCTCGGCACGACGACGGTCACCTTCGCGGGCAACGAGATCTCCTTTGCCCGGCCGTGGAGGAGACTCAGCATGGAGGACGCGGTGAAGGAGTACGGCGGCATCGATGTCTATGCGACGCCTCTCGACGAACTCGCCAGGATTGCCGAAAAAGAGGGCGTGGAGAAGTGCGAGACGGCACAGACCCACGGGGACTACCTCCCTCTCTTCTTCGACCACTACTGCGAGGAGAAACTCATCCAGCCGACTTTCATCTACGACTTCCCGGTCGAGAACTCGCCGCTGGCGAAGCGCCACCGCTCGAAGCCCGGCTTCACCGAGCGTTTCGAGCTCTTCGTGAACGGTATGGAGCTTGCGAACGGCTTCTCCGAGCTGAACGACCCGATCGACCAGAAGCAGCGTTTCGAGGAGCAGGACGCAAAGCGCCGCCTCGGCGACCTTGAGGCGCAGATGATCGACTACGACTTCGTCAACGCCCTCGGCTACGGCATGCCCCCGACCGGCGGGGTCGGCATCGGTATCGACCGCCTGGTCATGCTCATCACCGGCAACGACTCCATCAAGGAAGTGATCCTCTTCCCGTCGATGCGGACGATCGCGACACAGGGCGGAGAGGCCGAGGCCGAAGAGTCGGACGAGCCCGAAGAGAAGCAGGAGTAACGCTCCCGAAGACGGCCCCCGCGGGAGGGGCCGGTCCTCTTTTTTTGATCCTGTTGGCATGGCATGCGAGGGCGAGAGCGGGGGCTGTCGGGTTCTTCGGGACCGTGTCCCGGCAGGTGTTCCTGCGCCATACCATGTGTCCTGCCGACGCTCTCCTCCGGGGGACTACCGCCCCCGTCAGCGAAAACCTTCGGTTTTCTCGAACTCGCTGGCGCTCGCACCCCGCTCAGGATAGGGGTGGGATGGCAATCTCCCACTCAGGATCTCTGCTCTGTCTTCCCCGGCCTTATCCTAATGTGGGGTCCGGGGGCAGCGAGCGTCAGCGAGCTTGAGAAAGCCGAAGGCTTTCGAAGAGCCCCCGGCGAGCCGCGTGGGGAAGGCGGTGGGTCGGGGTTTTCCTCCGGGGAGCTGCCTGTGGTGTGTGCGGGAAAGATGATTGATCCGTATTTCATGCCGGGGGACTACGCCCCCGGACCCCCGCTCAGGATAGGGGTGGGATGGCAATCTCCCACCTCAGGATCTCTGCTCTGTCTTCCCCGGCCCTATCCTAATGGCAGGGTGCGAGCGTTAGCGAGCTTGAGAAATACGGGAAAATCGAAGATTTTCCTGTTCTGGCAAATCTTTGATTTGCCGTTGACCGTAGTTTTTCGATTGTGGGGAAGACGGGGGATCGATGCCAGGTCTGTGTTTCGGGAAGCCCGTTGATCGCCGCTCTCCACCCGCGGCTTTCGATAGAGTCTCCCGGTCTCTGTTTCCTACCCATACCTTTTATGCCTCCCTCGCCCACTCCCCCCTGAGGGCACAGACCTATGGAATGGTACAGCAACCTCGACCTCTCCATCCTCATCATCGACTCCGAACTCGGGGCGAAGACCGCGGGAGGCATCGCCCTCCGGGAGATCATCAGGCTCCTGAAAGACCTCGACTTCGACGTGGTCGAGGCCACGACCATCGACGACGCCTTCTCCATCTTCAGGTCGTCGTACCCGGAGATCGCCGGCGTCCTCCTCGACTGGGACCTCCAGGCCGCCGCCCCCGACGCACCGGGGCCGGCCGAGATGATCCGGGAGATCAGGACGAGGAACAGGTCGCTCCCGATATTCCTGTTCACCCGCAAACTGGCGGTGAACGAGATCCCCCTGGAGGTGGTCCGGACCATCGACGGCTACTTCTGGAAACTCGACAACACCCCGCGGTTCGTCGCCGGCCGGATCGAGGACGTCACCGGCGACTATCTCGACACCCTCCTCCCGGCCTTCTTCGGCGAACTCGTCAGGTACACCCAGGAGTACACCTATGCCTGGCACACGCCCGGCCACACCGGCGGCGCCGCCTTCCTCAAGTCGCCGGTCGGCAAACTTTTTTACGAATTCTTCGGCGAGAACACCCTCAGGGCCGACCTCTCCGTCTCCGTCCCCGAACTCGGGTCCCTCCTGGAGCACTCGGGCGTGGTGGGCGACGCCGAGGCCGACGCCGCCCGGATCTTCGGGGCCGACAGGACCTATTTCGTGACGAACGGGACCTCGACGGCGAACAAGATCGTCTTTTCGTCCTGCGTCTCCCCCGGCGACATCGTCCTCGTCGACAGGAACTGCCACAAGTCGGTGATGTACGCGATCATCCTCACGGGCGCCGTCCCCGTCTACCTGGTCCCGACGCGGAACAACTACGGGATCATCGGCCCCATCCCCGCGTCCGAGTTCTCGGAGGATGCAATCCTGGAGAAGATCCGGTCGAACAGGCTGGCGCAGCCCGATGCCGCCCCGAAACTCGCCGTCATTACGAACTCCACCTACGACGGCCTCTGCTACGACGTCGTCGCGATCCGCGGCTGGTTGCGGGGCATGGTGGACGCCCTCCACTTCGACGAGGCGTGGTACGGCTATGCCTGTGTCCACCCCCTGTACGAGGGGCGGTACGCGATGTCGGGGGCAGGCCTCGGCCCGGACGACCCTGTCCTCTACGCCACCCAGTCCACCCACAAGGTGCTCGCCGCCTTCTCCCAGGCCTCGATGGTCCACATCCTCGACGGCCACCGCCCCGAGGATGGCCGGGTCGACCCCGAACGCTTCAACGAGGCATTTATGATGCACTCGTCCACCTCTCCCGCCTACTCGATCATCGCCTCCCTCGACGTCGCCGCGAAGATGATGGAGGGCGACTCGGGCACGGCCCTCATCGCCGACACCCTCGAGGAGGCGCTGATCTTCAGGCAGAAGATGGTCCAGATAGGTGAGCAGCTCGCGGCGGGCGAGGAGGCGGGGGAGAGGTGGTGGTTCGGGATCTGGCAACCCGAGGGCGGGGACTTTCCCGACCTGCGGCCCCGCCCCGAGGCCGGCGACGACCTGGAGAGACACCTCGCCTTCTGGACGCTCAGGCCCGGCGATGCCTGGCACGGGTTCGAGGGCCTGGACGAGGGCTATGTCCTCCTCGACCCCCTGAAAGTGACCGTCCTCACGCCGGGCGTGGAGAAGGACGGCGGCATGGGGATGCGCGGCATCCCGGCCCCGGTCGTCTCCCGCTTCCTCCAGTCGCGCGGGATCGTCGTGGAGAAGAGCGGCTTCTACTCTTTCCTCATCCTCTTCACGATGGGGATCTCGCGAGGGAAATCGGGCACCCTCATCGCCCAGCTCTTCGAGTTCAAGGACCTCTATGACGAGAACGCCCCGCTCGAACGGGTCTTCCCGGCCCTCACCCGCGCCCACCCCGAGATCTACGGCGGCATGGGGCTTGCCGACCTCTGCGACGCGATGCACGCCTACCTCAGGAGGCGGAACATCGCCGGCGTGCTGAAGACGGTGTACGCCGGCATCCCCGAGGCCGTGATGACCCCGGCCGAGGCCTACCGCCACCTCGTGGCCGGCGAGACCGAGACGGTGCCCATCGGCTCGATCATCGGGAGGACGGCGGCGGTGATGGTCGTCCCGTACCCGCCCGGCATCCCTGTGCTGATGCCAGGCGAGAGGGTCCTCGCGGAGGACCGCTGCCTCGTCAACTTCCTCCTCCTGTACGGTGACTTCGACACCGCCTTCCCGGGCTTCGAGACCGAGATCCACGGCGTCGTCTCCGAGCAGACTGCGGAGGGGAAGGTCGTCTCCGTCCTCTGCCTGAAGGAGGACGGATGAAGGTGGTCGCGGCGCTCGGCGGCAACGCCATCGTCAGGTACAGGGAGGGGGGGACTGCGGAGGAGCAACTCGGCCACATCGACGCGGCCGTGGCCCCTCTTGCCGCCCTGGTCGCCGCCGGCCACCAGGTCCTGGTCACCCACGGCAACGGCCCGCAGGTCGGCGACATCCTCCTCCAGAACGAGTGCGCGAAGGACGCGGTGCCGCGTATGCCCCTCGACGTCTGCGGCGCCGAGAGCCAGGGGATGATCGGCTACATGGTCCAGCAGTGCATGGCAAACCGGCTTTCTGCGGCCGGCCTCGACCTGCCGATCGCGACCGTCCTGACCCGGACCCTGGTGGAGAGGTCTGACCCGGCATTTGCCCGCCCGTCCAAGGCGATCGGCCCCTATTATACGGCGCCGGAGGCGCGGGCGCTCGGGGCGTCCGAGAGGTGGACGATGCGGGAGGAAGGGGGGCGGGGCTGGCGGCGCGTGGTCCCTTCCCCCGCGCCCCGCGAGGTCCTTGAGGTCCGGGCGATCAGGTCCCTCTTCGAGAGCGGCGCCGTCGTGATCGCGGGCGGCGGCGGGGGCGTGCCCGTGGTCAGGGAGGGGGACGGCCGTCTTGCTGGCGTCGAGGCGGTCGTCGACAAGGACCTTGCCGCGGAGAGGATTGCCGCGGGCATCGGCGCCGACCTCCTCCTCATCCTCACCGACGTGAGGGGGGCGTACCGCCGCTTCGGGACGGCCGAAGAGGAATTGATCCCCGTGATGGACGCTGCGGAGGCAAAACGTCTCCTCGCCGCCGGGGAGTTTGCTGAAGGGTCGATGGCGCCGAAGGTCGAGGCGGCCGTCAGGTTTGTCCGCGGCGGCGGTCAGTCGGCCGTCATCGCCCATCTCGACGATGCGGAGAAGGCCGTCAGGGGCCGTGCCGGGACGCGTATCACCGCCTGACCGTGCAGGTCATGCAGTGCGCCCCGCCGTACCCGCCTGTGGCATTGGTGAGTGCGACCGGCACCATCTCAAGGCCTGCCGCGGCGACCTCCTTCGTGTACGGGAAGAACCCGCCCCCGGCCATCAGGCGCCGGTAGTCCTCCCGGGCCGCCGCGAGGAGGGCGTCGTACTTCCCCGGCCTCTCCGCCGCCTTCTCCTGCAACCTTTCGATGACGCGGGGGGCGAGCGCCCCGGCGTCGACGGCGACCGCCTCCCTGTCCCTGACGCAGAGAAAGTTCGAGGCATAGCAGAGTTGTTCGAGAGTGGTGATCGGGACGATGGCAAACTCCTTTTCTTTGAAGTAGGAGGCAAGGCTCCCCTCCCATCCGGCCGTCACGAACCCGTCCGCCTCCCGGTGGAGCACCTCGACCGCCGCCCGATCGAGGAGGGCCGGGGTGCCGACGGCGATACCGTCGCCCGCGATATTGCAGTAGGTGTCGAGGTGCATGTTCACCATGGGATCGCGGCCCCTGACAAGAGGGTGGACAGGTTCGTGCACGACCGCCACCTCGTCGAAACCGATGCCGCATGAGAGAAGGGCTTCTATCCCCGCCCGGTCGCTCCTCGACCCGCACCCGACGAGGGCGAACTCGCCGGCAGGGATGAAGTCGCCGCCCTCGCATCTCCCTGCCCCCACCGCGCCGACAGGCCCCGCACCGATGGCCGCGAGGGCGAGGCCGGTGAGCGCCACCTCCCTCTGCCTTTCGGCCGTCGCCATCCTTCCCGTCACCATGCCGCGGGCTGTGCAGACCTGCTGGTCGCGCATGAAGTAGAGGTTGTGCATCGTCTTCCCGAGAGTCACCCGGCCGTCTCCGGCCACCGGGTCGAGGACGGCCGTCAGGAGGAGGTTGCCTGTGTCCCGGTCTGCGGCCGGCGGGTCCATCGCCCTGCCCCCGCCGGCGGCGACCTCTTCGAGGGCCGTCCTGATCGCGGGGTCGGTTTCGGCGCCGTCGCGTACGGCCGCCGCAAGGCGGTGGACGCGGACGCCGAAATCGTCGTGGAGGACCGTGCAGAGCCTCAGGTGCTCCTGCCGTGCGGCGTCGAGACAGAAGAACCGTTCGTAGAGGTGGTGCTTGGGTGCCGTCAGTGCGAAAAAGACCTCGATACCGGGCTCGTGCACCAGGACGTCCCGGAGAGTGTGCCATTCTGCCCCTGCACCGGCCTTCATGATCCTCTCAGGAACGTCCCCGGCAATCAAGGTTCGGGGGATATCGATCTGTTCATCTAGGGGGAGATGCCACATCTGATCATCAGTGCCGGGATTTTAACCATGGAAAGGGCAGGACGATGGGTGACGGTCGCAGGTTCGGGAGCGCACGTCAGGGCAAGCCGCAACACCCTGACAGTGCGGAGAATGAACACGGTACAGGAGTATGACCTCCAGAATGTCGGCCACCTCATCGTCGTCGGCGGCCACACCATCCACACATCGGCCGTGATCTCCCTCAGGCGCGCCGGCGTGCCCATCTCTTTCTTCGACGCCGACGGCCTTCCTGCCGGCCAGGTCCTTCCCTCCGGGTACGATGCAGGGGAGAGAGTGAGAGAAGCCCAGAAAAAAATGTTTGGGCACACCTATGCCCTGACCTTTGCACGGAAAGTGGCCGACGCTCGTATCCTCGCGATCGAACGCATGGGAAACTCATCCGGCTGGTCTTTTCTCTATGAAGGGGAACTTGAGTTCTTCCACAGGAACAGGGATGAACTCCCGTACCTCATCAAAATGGACGAACTCAGGCGGGTCAGCAGACTGATCGCCGACACCTATTATGAAGTGATGGCGAGGACCCTCCCGCACGAACCCGGCTTCAGGCGGCGGACTGCGCGGCCTCACCCCGACCCCGTCAACGCGATGCTCTCTCTCGGCTATGCGATGCTGTACGGGATCGCACAGTGTGCGGCCCTTGCCGCCGGCCTCGACCCGGACGCCGGCGCCCTCCACGAGGGGAACGGTTCTCTCGTCAACGACCTGATCGACGGCTTCAAGCCCGCTATGGTGGACGAGACCGTCTTTACCCTGGTGCGTGCCGGCCTTGACGCAGGCGACTATGAGACCGGGACAGGGCGGTGCATCCTCTCCGACGCCCTTGTCGGCCGCCTGCTCCCGGCGCTCCATGCAAGCATTCAGGACGAACCGATCGTGTCTGTCGCACGAGACCTGTCCACATCCCTGATCTCGGGAAAAGAGTTCTCACCTGTTTATTGACGGATCTCGCGCAGGATGCAGAAGTCGGGGAATTCATGAAAGGGCAGGGCCGTCACCTCGACCTCCCTGACCACGACGCGGGGGCAGGCATAGAGCATGGCGACGAACTTGTCCAGGATCACCGGGTCGCCGGAGGCGGTGATCTCGACCGTGCCGTCGGGGAGGTTCTTCACCACGCCGCCGACACCGAGGCTGACAGCGATCCTCTTTGTGCAGGCCCGGAACCCCACATGCTGGACTTTTCCCGAGACGACCATCCGGACCGTCTTCATGCCCGCTCCTCCTGGAGGATCCGCATCACCACGTCGAGGTCGTTGAAGACCTCGTCCCGCAGGTCGTCCTGCCTGATGTTGGTGGCGGCGTTGACCGCCATGCCGACGACGTCCCGGCTCTTCTTCTTCTCGCCGACCTCGTGGAGGGAGAGGGCGATGTCGCAGAGGACGTGCACCCGCCTGGAGAGCGGCCTGATGATGCTCGCCTCGTCGATACCGATGAGAAGGGTGTGGTCGGCAAGGCGGTCCCTGCCGGCGTCGCGGAAGAGGAGGTAGAGTTCGAAGCAGTAGCGCGCCCTCTGGGCACGGTCCGAGACGCCTTCGATGAGGTACTCGAGGGACGAGGTGTCGGGGCGTGACGTGGCGGCACCGATGACCGCCTGTGCGGCGTCAATGAGCCTGGAGTATGCCTGGTCGGCGATCGGGGTCTCAGGGCTGACGCCGATCTGGGTGAAGACGCGGTTTCTTATGATCTCGTCCTCGATACTCTGGATCGCGTCGATTGCCCCGGTCCTGAGGCTTTCGTCATTCCGGGCCGCGGCGAGCATCAGGAACATCTGGCTCACGCCCTTCTTCACCATCGCGGCGACGACCGGGATCTGGATCTCTGCGGTGATCCTGTCGGCCTCGGCGAGGAGCATCTCGGCGTCGCGTTCCTGTCCGTATTTCTCGGCGATGGGGGCGACCGAGATGAGCATGGAGGCGCGGTCGTACGGGAAGGGAATGGCCGCAATGCCGTCATAGATCTTCTCAAGGACCTCTGCCGTCCTCCCTCCCTGGGAGACCATGCCGAAGGCGGCGACAAGGGAGTTCACATAGTCGACCGGGTCGTCGATGGTCATGATCAGATCGTTGACGCCGGCGATGTTCTCCTCCCGCGGCTCGGTGGCATGAAGACTGACGAGTGCGAAGACAAGGTGTTTTCTGACGACGCCGCCCATCTCCGGGTCGACCGCCGGGAGGAGGGAGAGTGCCTCGTCGAAGCAGGAGTAGGCGTCCGCCGTGTTGACCCGTGCCATCAGGCCCGCGAGGTCGGAGAGGATCAGGGCCTTTTCATGGGGGACTTCCATCTCCCTGACCCCGTCGCGGATGCTGTCCAGGATCGTCGTCGCCCTGTCGGTGTCGTTGATCCTGAGATACCCCTCGGCGAGGGTGCACATCCCCGAGTACCGTGTGTACGGACTTGCGATCTGGAGGAGGAGGAGACGGGTGAGTTCCATAACCTCGGGCGAACCCCGCGCATATTCGAGACGGGCAAGCATGAATGCCATCATCTCGTAGGGGTCGGTGGAGGCGAGGTCGTCGAGGTAGTCCTCGAAATCGACGATGACCCGTGCGATCATCGCGTCCCGCTCGGCGTTGCTGCTGATCTCCAGGACGAACATCGCAAGAGGGATGGCATGGTACGGGTTCCGCGCACTGGCGACGTACTCCTCGATGATGTCGATGCTCCGTGCGATCCTGATGGAATACCGCCTCTCGACCACTGTCTCCTTGAGGATCTCGATCGCCCGCCTGAAAACCGAGATCCGGTTCTCCAGGAGGTCGACGTTCTCGGCGGTGAGGGGTTCGGTCATCATCAGGCACCCGACCCTGATGAAGCCCTCGGTGATCAGTTCATGGAGTTGCTGGCGTAAGGACGGGTCTTCGATCTCCCGTGCGATCTGGTAGGCGTTCTCCAGGGCGTGAGGGGCCACCTTGTCGATGCCGTACTTGACCATGCCGCGGACGATGTTGCCGGCGGTGTAGAGGCCGTACTCCTTTTCGAGCAGGGGGTCGGTCCAGCCGCGCATCCGTTTCAGGAGGGTGAGGTCGCCCTGATAGACGGCGAGGTCGGCAGCGCGGTCGATGATGCTGCAGAGCGCCTCCGACCGCATCTTCTGCTCCCTGATCTCGCAGGTGAGGCCGACGGCACGCTGGAGGTAGTCGCGGTTCCTGTGGGATACGCCGTAGTCTGCGATATTGGCGACGATCCGTGAGACCGAGCTTCCGCTTGTCGCCGGGTTGCTGATGTTTCTCGCAATCTCGACGAGGTACGAGGGGTCGAGGGACTCGATGAACTGCCTTTCGATGAGGAGGTCGATGGCCGTCTGCAGTTGTTCGTCGCGCCGCCTGTGGAGGCCGCAGAGGGCTACGAGAGACGGGATGTGCCTGACAATATCGTTGAATGGGGTGTTTTTGCAGAGGTCGGTGACGCTCCGCTGGATCAGGCTCTCCTTCGTTTCGGTGTCCATCCGTGCGAAGACGCGTGTCTTGACGTCGTCGACCCGGTCCCGCAGGACGCCTGTGCTTACCAGGAGCACGGTGGTGTCCCAGAACTGGTTCCCCATCTGGGTGATCTCGGTGAAGGAGGTGATCCTCCCGAATATGTCGATGGCGTGGGTGAATGCCCCGCGTTCGAGCATGGTGTGGACAAGGGAGAGGTAGATGGCGAAGGCCTTCGGGCCCGAGATCGCCTCCTCGACGATGGGGACGATCTGGAGGATGAACCTGGCCTCGCCCGTCCTTTCGACGACGGCGATGCTGGCCCTGACGACTTCCCTGATCTGGACCTCCTCTGAGGGTTCGAGGCGCGTGTTGAACTTGAGCCCTGCCTCAAGATAGTAGGGGTCGCCGGTCTTCTCCGCCGCTTTCAGGAGCTCCGCGATGATGCCCTGGAGGGTGAAGGGATAGGCCCGTACCAGTGCTTCGAGAGTGACGACGACGGCACCTTTGTCGTGGTTCCGTGCGATCATCTCCTCTGCCATGGCTGCGGAGATCTCCGCGATCTCTGTCTCCGGGAGGTCGTCCAGCCTCTTGAGGACCTCCATGACGTCTGAGATCTGCGAACTGAGGGGGGATTTCCAGGTCTGGCCGACGATGTAGGCGATGCAGTTTGTCCGCCTGATCTTCTGCTTGATGTCGGCGGCGGACCTGAGCGCCCTGACGATGAGCTCGAAGTCGCGCGTGGAGACGCCGATCCGCCCGATCGCCTTTGCGACTTCGCTCTGGAGGAGGGATCTCTTGGAGATGTCGCCGATCCCTTCGATGAGGTCGGCGGCCTCGGTGAGGAGAGTGGTGTCCCTGATGGTGACGCTCCAGACGATATGCAGGGGGACGATGTCCATCAGGATGGCTGAGCGGTACTTCCTGAAACTGATCTGGTGATAGACCTCCATGCCCACCCTGATCAGGTCGGCATCGGCGCGGTCGACTCCGGCCTCGATGAGGTTCTTGGTCACCTCGGCAAGGATGATGGACTGTGAACTCTTCCTGTCGAGTGAGTTCGAGAGGTCGTAGACGGCCTGGAGCCATGCCTGGTCCCTGGTGTCGATATAGATCCGGGTCGCGTGCAGGATGTGTTCGAAGATATCGTTTTTCGGAAGTGACAACGGGATTTTCGTCAGTTCCGGGTGATTTTCACGGAAGGCTGTATCGAGTATGGTTGCATGGATCTCTTCGAGTAACTCCTTTTTCTCCTTTCTCTTCGGGATATCAGAGATGTCGCTCAGTAAGGTCTCGATCTCTCCCTGGTCTCCCCGCGCGACCACCTGATGTATTCTCTTTAAAATATCTATCTCAGTTGCAGGCACGGCTCATCCTGACTGAATATATTTGGATAATAGTAGATAAACATTCTCTATGGTGACTTTTGAGATTCGTAACGCAAAAGAAAATCAAAGATTATTTCACCTATCGTCCCGGTACGACCCGGGGATTTCTCTATCTCCGGGTTAATCGGAGTGCAATAAAAAAATAGATTGCGATTTTTATATTTTTTAAATTATTCACGTGGGCGTGAGATCCGGTGCGGCCGCCCTGACGACGGCCATGATTTCCCTGAAAAAGCCTTCTCCATCCTCCATGCTCCGCGCTTCAACGACGACCCGCATCATCGGTTCCGTCCCTGAGGGGCGGACCAGTGCCCAGCTGCCTGGCCTGTTGATCCTGATCCCGTCCCGGCAGTCGATCTTCTCCCCGGCATACCGTTTTTTCAGGGCGGCGACCACGGCTGCGGCCGCCTGTGTCTTCACCTTCTCTTTGATGATGTGATAGGTCGGCAGGGCGTCAAGGAGCGCGGAGAGTGACTTCCCTTCGGCCTGAAGGAGGCCGGCCATCGTGGCGGCCGTCATGCCGCCGTCGCGGCAGAACTGGTGGTCGGGGTAGATGAGCCCGCCGTTCCCTTCGCCGCCGAAGGCGACTTCTTTCCCTTCCCCGAGGAGTTCGCGCATGCGCCTTGCCACATAGATGCTCCCGACCGGGGTGTACTCGACCGTGCACCCGTGCATGGCGGCGATCTCCTCGGCAATGAGGGAGGTGGAGACCGGGGTCACGACACGGCCCTTCGTCTTCCTGCAGACATAACTGCCGACAAGGGCGAACTCCCTGTTCTCCTCCACGTACCTCCCCTGGTCGTCGACGAAGACGGCGCGGTCGGCGTCACCGTCATGGGCGACGCCGAAGGCCGCACCGGTTTCGACGACCAGTTCTGCAAGGGGCGCGAGTCCTTCGGGGCTGGGTTCGGGGAGTCTGCCCGGGAAGCGCCCGTCTTTCTGGGCGTTGATGGTGTGGACGGTGCAGCCGAGGCGGGAGAGGATCGCCGGCGTCGTGTCTGCCGCGGGCCCTGAACCCGGGTCGACGACGACGGTGAGGCCGGCGCCGATGCCGGGCGGGAAGTGGGAGACGATCGCGTCGATGTACTCTTCTTTGAGGTCAGGGGCGTCCTTCTTGCCGCCGACCTCCTCCCAGGAGACCTCGTCGAAGGCGCCGGAGAAGAGGATCTCCTCCAGCTTCAGGGTTTCCTCGTCGCCCATCTCGGTGCCGTCGGGTTCGATGACCTTGACGCCGTTGTACTCCGGGGGGTTGTGGGAGGCGGTGATCATCGCCCCGCCGTCGAAGTGCTCCATGATAAGGTACTGGAGGGCCGGGGTCGGGAGGACGCCGCAGTCGACGACCTCGCACCCTGTCGCCATCAGACCGGCAGAGACGGCAGCGGCGAGGGCCTCGCCAGAGGTCCGGGTGTCCCGCCCGACGGCGATCCGTCCCTTTCTCATCGTGCCGAGGGCCTTGCCTATCCGCATCACGAGGTCGGGTGTCATGTCCTTGCCGATGACGCCCCTGACGCCGTTTGTCCCGAAGATCCGTTTTTGTACTCTCTCTGTGCTCATATTCATCCCTTCATTTTCTGTCATGTACGTCGCGTTTGAGGCGGTCGATCGCCTGCGCCATTGCGGCGAAGGCTTCCTGCCGGTGTTCGGCGAGGATGGCGAAGTAAGTGATGTCCTCGCCGGCGTACAGCCGCCCTTTCCTGTGATAGAACCTGGCGCCGATGACGCCGGGCGTCTGTTCGGCCTCCTTCCTGAGGTCTTCGACGAGAGTGTCGATGCCGGCCGGGAAATCGAGGTACTCTGTACGTTCGTCGCCGGTCAGTTCCCTGACGATGCCGTTGAAGGTGAGGACGGCACCCGCCCTCTCCATCGGGTACGCGCGCCGCAGTTCCCTGACGATGCCCTGCATGGTCTGGAAGTCCTCGAACGCGTCGAGGTGTTCGATGATATCGTCGATGGTCGGATTTCTCAGGACGACGTTGTCAGATTCCAGGTCCCCGATCACGATTCTCGGGAAGGGAATGGTCTTGAAGCCCTCGACGATGCAGTACTCGATACCGGCGTCGCAGAGATCGGTGAGCGTGGCGGTGAGGTCGGGGCTCTGGCTGGCGGTCACGGCCCTGACGTCGTCGATGCCGACCGCGCGGTCGGCGCCTGCCTCAGCATATTTTGTCGTGTCCTTTCCCTCTTCGAGGGCGTACCTGTCGTGGCCGAGGTGCTTGACGGCGGCGACGCTCCCTCTCTCTTTGAGGGCCCTGATCAGTCCCTCGATAAATGTCGTCTTGCCGGAGTTCGACCTTCCGACAAACTGGATGATCTTCATCTCACTCCTCCTCGCTCTCTGCCCGTCTGGTCCGTTCCTTGAGAAGGTCGGACGATGCACGGGATATGTTTTTCATGACTTCGGCGACTCTGTCCTCGACATCGATCTCGTCGTCGATCTCCAGGGCCGTGCCCTCGATCTCCATGAGGAAGCGGGCCACCTCGCTTGCCTCGAAGAGGATGTCGTCGAGTTCTTCGGGTGTGAAAAACCCGCACATCGCACCGTAGAAGAAGGTGGCCCCGGCCATCTTCACCTTTCTCTTGAAGGCGTTGCGGGCCTGGTTCACCGCCTGCGGGGTGTAGGGTTCGGTCATGAAGGGGACGAGTTCCGGCAGGTGCGCACCGACGAAGGTCATCTCCGCGCCGCTTGTGGTCTGGAAGTCGGCGCAGAGACGGGCGATCGCCCACTCCCGCGCGGTGATGTAGGTATGCTTGCGCAGGAACTGGTTGACCCGGCGGTAGGTGGAGCCCTCGACCTTCTTGAACTTCCGGTATTTGTTGATCTCGTCAGTGCGGTCTGCGGGATCGCTCATTTAACTACGGGATTGGTTTTCCCGGGTATCAAGATTACCGGTCTGTCTCTCGCCGCCGGGCCTCAGGGGTCGATTCGTACATATAGCATCATACGGTTTATAGGTGGGCGGCGTGGGGTGTGTGTACGGTGCCGGGTCGGGGGCGGGGGCCGGAAGAATGGGTTGGAGATCCTGAAAGGGGGCGGTTGCCCCCTGCATCTATCCGGGGTGGGGAGCGAACGCCGGTGAGTTCGAGACCGTGGGGGATCAAAGATTTTCCGAGAAGAAAAATACGTGCACAGAAAATGCGAGATAGCAATTGCTCTCATCAAGATCACTTTTCTGTTTCCCCGGACCCTTATTCCGGGTGGAGAACGGCCGGGTGAGTCAGTCTCATACTCGCTTCGCTCGCACCTCGAAGATCCAGATCCACGGAAGGCCGAAGATCTTCCTGTAAACGGAAAATCATAGATTTTCCTTCACCGGGAATCTTCGATTCCCTGTGTTCTCGAACTCGCTATCGCTCGTTGCCCCCGACCTCGAAAATCGTAGGTCTTCTCAACGCCCTCCGATCGTCCCCGCTCGGGATTGGACCTCAAAAGGGGGGGGGCAAACCTACATTTTGAAGGGGGGACTGCCCTCCGCCCCCTGTCCTAATGTGAGGCTTTCATGGTGGTCCTCCGGAGGAGTGTCCGGGCCCACTGCCACCCCCACATATGGGCAGGGGACTGACGCCACGGTCCTTGAAAGCCCCCGGCTTTCTCATGCTCGCGTGGTGCTCGCCCCCCCGGTTCATAGCACATCAAAAATGTGTCTGAACAGGAAAATCCTCGAGTTTCCATCTTCCCGATTCTCTCCTGTCACATTCTATTCGGCCGGGGCCGGGGAAGACAGATCAGAGATCGTGACGGGGAAGGTTGCCGTCTCACTCTGATCCCTGTGTCGGGGCCTGGTGGCGTACGGCCGAAAGGATTTGCGTCTTTCTCTATTCGGGCGTTCTGTCTCGCCGTGAGCGTGCGACCGATATTTCCGTCTGATGACGGCCCCCGGGGGGAGGCTTCACTCTCTCAAAAGGTATCTGTTCTCTCTCTCTGTGCGGGGCTTGGCCCCGGGGCAGGTGGCGGGAATGGATCTCTCCTCCACGTACATGACGGTTTTGCGGCGCTTTCCTGTGTATCTGTGCCGTCCGGTGCCAGTGTTCGTCTGTCTGATCCGTGCGGCCTTCACTTTCTCCCCGCACGGCCCCCCTTTATCTTGTGGCCCCCTGATGTTCATGCAAGGGGTTCCAATCCGCCTTTTGGTATCCCGGCATCCTCAAACCTTGTGAATGTGGTGGAGCACAATCTGATCATGCATTTCTCGTCCCGCCTGACGGGAATGTGGGGGGAACCGCCCCTCACTCTCTCCATCTCTGTGGGTGTCTCTCCTGGCCGGGCTTTCTCTCCGTGGTCCCGACACTTTCTCCGCGACCCGTCGCCCCGACCTTTGACGATCTGTCGGGGGCATGGCCCCACTTCTTTATGGTTCTCCCGCTTTCTCCTGTCATGATGCCCTTGCAATCCGGGCGATCTCCTCTGTTTTTCCCGGCGGCCTGGCGGCCTCTCTGTCGGGGGGAGGTATCATCCATCCTGTTTTCCCTGAAAATCTCCCTGTATGCATTTTCGTGGGCCGCCTCGTTTTCCGGGTCATGTGACTATTTTTTCGCGCACGGTGTCGGTCTGTCCCCCCGGTCGCCGTGGTGCCGGGCACTCCTGTAGTCGACGGGTCATGGGGTCTGCGGGGAGGCGTCTCTCCTCGATCACGCGTTTCACATAATGGTGATTATGCGAAAAAGTTATTATATCCGAGATATGAAAGAATAATCAATGGCAGACGGAGATTTTTCCGAGTGGATCGACGCCTTCATGGACTACCTCAGAATGCGAAATTACTCGAAGAATACGCTTGACGGGTATGCCAGGGTCCTGAAAAAATTCTCCCACTATGTCTGGCTCAGGCGGCGGGGCGACTGTGGCGACGCGGATGCTCTCAGAACCGCATGGCTTTCTTCTGAGGCGCCGCACCTCGACACCGGGGTGGAAGTGTCCCGGGCCATGGTCACCGACTTCCTTTCTTTCCTGACGTCTGTGCAGGCGTATAAGCCGACGTCCGTCCGCCAGTTCGTCTCCGCGCTCTCCTCATTCTATCTGTACCTCTTCACGCAGGAAGCCGTGACCGTCAATCCCATGCCGGGAATGGCCCGGCCCCGCATAAAAGAGCAGGAGATGAAATACCTGAAGCACAACCAGGTGATGCGCCTGCTGAAGTCCATCGAAAAACCGCGCGACCGCCTGATCATCCGCCTGATCTACGCCACCGGCGTCCGTGTCTCCGAACTTTGCGCCATCGATGTCGGCGACATCGACTTCGACGAGGGCACGATCCGGATCCTTGGAAAAGGAGGAAAAATCCGGACCGTCTTTGTTGACGAGGGCACTCTCGCGGAGGTGGAGGATTATATCGGGAATAAAATTGTGGGGCCGCTCTTTGTGGGCCAGAACGGCCACCATATCACGCCCCGCACCGTCCAGTATATCTTCGAAGAGTGCGCTCCTCCCGGCATCACGCCGCACAAGATCCGGCACTCCTATGCCTCTGAACTCTACCGGCGCTCGAAGAACCTCCGCGTCGTCCAGGAGAACCTCGGCCATGCCTCCATCAAGACGACCGAGATCTACCTGCATACCGACCTCGACGAGAGGCAGGCCGTGTATCGGCAGTACTTCCCGCTCTCGCATGACGGGGGGCGGGATTAATTTCTGTGTGTCCCTGTCTCTGACGGGGACGCCCTATAACCAGATTATTTCTTCCTATTCTCTTTTGATCTCCTTCTCCTGACCGCGTTACGGTGTCCGGGGATCGGCCCCGACCCACTCATAAACCATATGTTGCTATATCTGCTGACCTCATCGACTGAAAACGATCCCGGTATGTTCGAGCAGTCTGTAGGCGCCGAGCTTGATGACGTCAAGGAGGAGAAAACCGGCAAGGGCGTAGCCCCAGACGATGGCGGCAAGGCCCCACCCCATTGCCGGAAGGAGGATGCCGTAGACAGTGAGGAGCGTCGCGACTCCTTGCGTGGCGACGACAGCCAGGAAGAGCGGTGCCGCCGGCGGCACCGACCAGAAAGGCCCCCGCGTCCGTGCGGCGAAGACGGCGAGGTGACCCGCGACCGAGAGCTTCAGATAGATAAACGACCTGAGGACATCGGGGTCGAGCATCAGCACCTCCTTTCCGAGGTAGAGGAGGCCGAATGACTCGAAGACGCCATATATCCCGAGAATCGTTGAGATGCCAAGGAGCAACCTCATGTCCCACCTGACCGGCCCGGCGGGCACGACGACCCGGTCGAAGGCGATCGTCATGATGGCGAAGTCGTTCAGGAGGGCGAGAAGGACGATCATCAGAGCGGTCACCGGATAAAAGTTGAAGGCGATGATCGACGCCGTGATGAAGAAGACAACCCTGATCGTCTCGGCGATCCGGTAGATGGCATAGTTCGACATCCTCTGAAACGTCTTCCTGCTCTCGGTGACAGCATCGATGATGACCGATATCCCCGGCAGCGTCAGGACGATGTCGGCCGCGGACTTCGCCGCGTCGGTGGCGCCGGCGACCGCGATCCCCGCGTCGGCCTTTTTCAGGGCAGGAGCGTCGTTCACCCCGTCTCCCGTCATCCCCACAATATGCCCGGCCTCCTGGAGTGCGGCGACGATCTCGTACTTGTGTTCGGGGTACACCCCGGCGAAACCGTCCGAGTCTTCGATGACCTGGCTGCGTTCCTTTTCCGAAACCTGTGTGAGGGACGATGCCCCGACGATCCTGGCACCGAGGTTTAGTTTCGCTGCGATCTCCCGGGCGATGGCAATGTGATCGCCGGTGAGGAGTTTGATACTCAGGCCCATTGCCCTCGCCCTCCTGATCGTCTCTGCGGAGTCATCCCGCGGCGGGTCGTACAGGGCGATCAGGCCAGCATACCGCCACACCCCTGTAGCATCGGCCCGCGCCACGCCGAGGGTCCGGTAGCCACGCCCGGCAAAGGCGGCGACACGGCCCTCCACATCGCCGCCCTCGCCGCTGGTGAGAGCGAAAATTGCCTGGGGAGCACCCTTTGCCGCCATAAAGCGGGTCCCGTTCTCTGTCTCCAGTGTTGCCATCGCGCGCTTGTCGACCGGATTGAAAGGAGTGTATTCCGTCACCCTGATGGCCGCTGCCTCCTTCCCGATGCCGGGAACGTCTCGAAACCGCGCGATCACCGCATTGTCTATGGGGTCGTTGTCCTCCTCACGCGAGGTCAGGCGGGCGAGGAGGAGCACCTCCTCTTCTGAGAAACCGTCAAAACCCGCCACTTCCGCGACCGTCAGTTCGTTCCTGGTGAGGGTCCCGGTCTTGTCGACACAGAGCACGTCCACGCCGGCCATCTCCTCGATGGAGACAAGTCTGCTCACGATCGCCTCACGTCGGGCGAGCGCCATGGCCCCGACCGCAAGGGTGGTCGTCAGGACGGCGGGAAGAGCCGCCGGGATCGCCGCCACCGTCAGCACAAGGGCGAACTGGAGAGTCTCGGCAAGACTCTCATGACGGAAGAGGGCGACGATGATGATCACGGCGGCCAGGGCAACGGCCAGGGCGATGAGGTAGTCCCCGATCTTGATCACCGCCTTCTGGAAGTGGCTTGGAGTCGTTGCCTCTCCGACGAGGCCTGTCGTCCGACCGAAGAAACTCTTCATGCCGGTGGCAAAGACCAGACCTTCGGTCTCCCCCTGCCTGATCACGGTCCCTGCATACGCGATCTCGCCGGCCTTTTTTGTGACCGGCAGCGACTCACCGGTCAGTGCCGATTCATCGATGACAAGGTATCCCTCGCCGGCGATCTTCGCATCTGCCGGGACGATGTCGCCGAGTCTGAGCCGTATCATGTCGCCGGGGACGAGTTCCCGGGCAGGCACGATTCTCCAGTCGCCGTCCCTGAGCACCCGCGCCTGCAGAGCGAGTTTCTGCCTGAGAAGTTTGATGGCGTTGTCGGCCCTGTCCTCCTGCCAGAAACCGATCCCCGCATTGACGAGGAGGAGGACCAGGATGATGAAGAGGTCTTCCAGACGGCCCAGCACCGCGGAGAGGACGATGGCGGCCTCGATCATCCAGGGGATCGGACCCCAGAAATAGGCGAGGAAACGGCGGAGAGGCCCGACCTCACGCTCGGGGATCTCGTTATAGCCGGCGAGTTCGAGGCGCCGCGTTGCCTCCTCCGTCGTGAGACCCTCAGGCCCGGTCGACAGACGTTTCTGGAGTTCCTCCACCGATGCCGATTGTGCCTCGTCCCCAGAAATGTCGCCGGCCTCCCTCCTGCCCATGCCCTCCCCTCGACAATGTGTTATATATCACCTCTCCTATCTTCGCCTGTCCGGCACTGCGCCGGGCAGGAGATCACCATGAGCCGTATTGCTGTCCTGATCACGGACATGTTCGAAGACTCTGAGTACACAAAGCCTGTGCAGGCATTCGAAGAGGCAGGCCATGAGGTCGTTCGACTCGGGCTGAAGGCCGGGGCCACCGTCGCCGGCAAGAGAGAAGGGACACAGGTGCAGGTCGACGGGGCCGTCAGGAACGCGACGCCCGACGACTTCGACGCCCTCCTCATCCCCGGCGGATTCTCCCCCGACATCCTGAGGGGCGACGCTCATGCCGTGGAGTTCGTGCGGTCTTTCGTGGAGAGTGGAAAGCCGGTCTTTGCCATCTGCCACGGGCCGCAACTCCTGATCTCGGCGCAGGTGCTCGAAGGCAGGCGGGTCACCGGCTGGAGGTCGATCGTGCAGGACCTGCGGAACGCGGGGGCCGACTATGTCGACGCCGAGGTCGTCGTGGACGGAAACCTCGTCACCAGCAGGCAACCGGCCGACATCCCGGTATTTGTCAGGGAGTCGCTGAAAAAAGTGAAATGATGGTCAGAAGACCTGCCTGACCGCATCTGTCAGCCAGGGGACCGCCCGGAACATTTCGATCTCGTCGCGGCCCGCCCAGGTCGATGACGTGTGTCCGGGTGCGAGGCGGATCTCCTTTCTTTGCGGGTGCGCCACCCAGATCTGGTGGACCTCTGTCTTTCCCTCCCAGGCCGACTCGCAGGACCCGCTGCACCCGCAGACATCAAGGGTCAGCCCGGTCTCCTCGAAGACCGTGCGCTCAAGGCACGCGGGAAGAGATTCCCCCGGCCTCACCCAGCCTCCGGGGAGTTCCCAGAGACCGGAATATTTTTTCAACCCTTCTGCACGCCTGAGAAGGAGGACCCTCCCCTCCTCGTCGGTGATGATCGCCCGTACAAAGGTCGGCAACTCGCCTTCCGTCATGATGCCCTCCCCGGCGTGATATCCACCGGGATCAATAAATACCTGCGGGCGGTCGTCCCCAGAGGTCCCGGCGCCGCGCCTCGAAGGGGGTGGGGCTGACGCCCATGAATGCGGCGGCCGATATCCCGCCGGCGTCTTCGACCCACCGGATGCCGCCCTCCCCCCTGAGGGGGTGGTGGTCGATGACGAGTGTGTCGGTCGCCGCGGCGATGCGGGCGGCATGGGCGCGGGCGAGGTCGACCTCTTCCCAGGTGATCTCGGGGAGGTACAGGGCCGGGCCAGAGGTGTAGACGACGGACGGCCGCCACCGGAGGACTGTCCCGACCGCTTCGGGGGAGAGGAGCTGGGTGTCGGAGGCATGGACGAAACAGGCGTTCCCCTCCCTGACCGCGACGATCATCACCGCCCCGATCCCCCCGCCATGCGGGAAGGGGCCGGCGCAGGCGACGACGCCGTCGTCCTTCCCCTCGGCTGAGGGGAGGGGACGGCCGAGGGCCTGCCCGAGGGCCTGCCCGAGGGCCTGCCCGAGGGCCTGCCCGAGGGCCCGGCGCCGCGCCCGCGCCTGTCCCGAATGGCCCTCCTCGCCCGGCACCCAGACCCGGCACCCCCGCGGCGGTACGAATGCCGAGAGGGAGACCTGGTACGGGTCGGCGTCTGCAAGGGGCATGTGGTCGCCGTGGAAGTGGGTGACGACGACGTCGGTCGCCCGCGGCAGCCACCCGAGCACCGCCTCCCTCACCCTGTCGGCCGCCTCCACCTCCCCGGGGTGGGGCGGGAAGCCCGAGCGTTTCGGGGCGAGGGCGACGCCGGGGTCGATGAGCACCGTCCGGTCGGCGGTCCGGACGACCGTCGCCATCGACCGTGCGCCGAGCGACTCAGCCCCGAGGATCGCGATCTGCACGGCACCGCTTCTGTCCGCGGGGGAGAAGATACCTCTGTCCTGGGGGGTATGGGAAGTCCTGAGGGTAGAGAAAAAGTGCTCTGTAATACTCCTGTCTGAGGTGCCTGTGTATCGGTGTCTCTTCCGGGGGGCTGCCGCCCCCCAGACCCCCCGCACTTAGGATAGGGAGGTGTATGACAATCTTCGAAATAGCTCCTTGGAACTACCGGGAAGAAAAGCGGATCCTCACCCCTCATATGAGGTTTTTCTCTGCTCCGCCAAAAAAGAATATTATTCAGAGGCCGCGGCAGATCTCCGCCACGCTTGCGACGAGGAGGTCCACCTCCTGCCTGGTGGTGTACAGGGCGAGGCTCGCCCGCACCGTCCCCTCCGGGAGGCCGAGGTGCTCCATGAGGGGCATGCAGCAGTGGTGCCCCGACCGCACCATGATCTCCGCGCCCTCGTCGAGCTGCTGCGCGACCTCGTGCGGGTGCAGGCCGTCGATGGTGAAGGAGACCACCCCGATGCGGGCCTCCGGGTCTTCGGCCGCGTAGACGTGCACCCCTTCGATGCCCTTCAGCCCGTCGATGAGGCGGGTGGTGAGGTCCTCCTCGTACTGCCTGACCTCCTCCATCCCGATCTTTTCCAGGTACCCGACCGCCGCGCCGAGCCCGATGCCGCCGCCGATATTCGGCGTCCCGGCCTCGTACTGCTGGTAGCCTGCCGCCGGGGTGAAGCCGTCGGCGGTGACCGCCTCGACCATGCCGCCGCCGAAGACCGTCGGTTCGAGGATGGGCTCCTTCATCCAGAGGACGCCGGTCCCGGTCGGCCCGAGCATCTTGTGGCCCGAGAAGCAGAAGAAGTCGCAGCCGATACGGGCGACGTCGACCGGCATGTGCGGGACGCTCTGCGCCCCGTCCACCAGGAGGAGCGAGCCGTGCTCATGGCAGATCCTGGCGATCTCCTCCACCGGCGTGACCGTGCCGAGGACATTCGAGGCATGGGTGACGGCGACGAGGCGCGGAGGCGCGGCCTCGACCGCCTCCCTGAAGGCGTCGAGGTCGAGGGAGGAGTCGGGCCTGATCGGTATGACCACGACCTCGACGCCCTGCTTTTTCAGGTGCGTCCAGGGCAGGAGGTTGGAGTGGTGCTCCAGGATCGTCGTGACGACGCGGTCGCCGGGCTTCCATGAGAGGCCCTGCGCCACCATGTTGACCGCCTCGGTGGTGTTCTTCGTGAAGACGGTGACGCCGTCCTTCCCGCCGATGAAGGCGGCCACCTTCTCATGGGCGTGCCAGTACCGCTGCGATGCGATCTGGGTGAGACGGTGCACGCCCCGGCCGACATTGGCGCGGTACCTGTGCTCGAACTCGACCATCGCCTCGACCACTACCTCGGGCGAGAAACTTGTCGCCGCGTTGTCGAGGTACACGATGTCCCCGAGGATCGGGAAGTCCCGGCGGATCCTCTCCACCGGGAATCCCGCCTCTTCGATCTCGGGGCCGGGCGCTGCTTCACGCGGGGGGGCTTCGGCAGGCCGCACGACCTTCTCTTTTGTTGCACGCACACTGTAGTCGTCGTTGAAGGCGATCCCCCTGTCCCTGCAGACCTCCCGCATCTTCGGGGGCAGGGCGCGCCACCGCCAGAGGCCCCACCGGCAGTACTCGTCGGGAAGCCCCTTTCTTTCGGCCCATTTTTCGAGGAAGGCGTCCCAGCGCGCAACCATGTCCGGGTGCGTCTCCCTCAGCAACTCGTATTCGCTCTCCAGCATCGAGGGGCAGAGGAAGCACCCGATGCGTTCGAGCCCCATATCATAGAGGGGGTTGATCTCCACCTTCTGCCACCAGAGGTAGAGGAAGACTTCGAGCGCCCGCCAGGCCCGGATCGGGGAGACGTTCAACTGCAGGGGGTTTGCCGGGTTCTGGCTCGTTTCTTCAAGGCTCGCACGGTTCCAGGACTCGTACCAGCGGTTGCCCTGCACGGTGACGCAGGGGCCGACCCCGGCGAGGTAGAGTTTGAGAGGCTGGAGTTTCAGGAGTTTGCAGCACCAGCGGTTGTCCTTGCCGGGTGGCCCGGCCTTTTCCACCGCCTGCCAGAAGTCGCCGCCCTTCTCGATGATCTCGACGCCGGGTCGGGAGGCGACAAAGTCGATGGTCTCCCTGATCTCGATGCCGGTGTCGATGAAGAACGCCTTCTCGATCCCTGCCTTGCGTGCGAGGTGGAGGACCGCCGTGCTGTCCTTGCCGCCGGAGAACGAGACGTTCGCTGTCGGGCGGTCGTTCATGTGCCTGCGGATGGTGCGGATGGCTTCCTGTTCGAGGTTCTTGAGCTGGGTCTGGTTCTTCCTGATCGCGACGTTCCAGTCGGGGTTTGCAGGCCTGCGTGTCTCCACCGTCACGACTTCCTTCACCCTGATCTGTCCCTCCTTCACGGTGCCGGTGCCGTACCTGTTCCTGTACTTCACGATCACCGTCCCTTCGGGGACATTGGCGGTGAGGGTGAACTTCTTGCCGCCGATCCGTCCCCTGACTTCGCCGGGAGCCGCGACGCTATCGAGGTCGACGATCCCTTTGCTTGCATGGTCGAGGATGTACGGGAGTGCCTCGGGGGCGATGTCAAAATTGAACCGCCGGTTCACGGGGTCGAAGGTGAGCCAGCCGAAGCGCCCGCCATGCGCGATGACGAGGTCGGCGCGGTCGACCCCGCCGGTCTTGTTCAGGAGCATGATCCGGGGAAGGGGGACGGTGCCGAACTGTTCGTGCACGAGCCTGGTGATGAGGTCCATGTCCCCTTTCAGCGCGGGGCGCACCTCATAGGGTTGGAGGAGAGAGATTTTTTTCCCTTCGGCCCCGCACCCGCACTTCTGTCCGATCAGGGGGACATTGCAGCGGTCGCACCAGAAGAGGACCTTTTTTACCGGCGGTTCGCGCCCCATATACATTTCTTTGTTACTCATGAGTGGTCTGCCCCGGGTGTATCCCTGCGGTGTATTCACAATTGTGAATGTCGCGCCGTACTATCTGCATGCCTCCTATGTATAGATTGTTTTCCTGCCTTCCGGCCGCGGGTGTTTCCCGGTGTACTGTCTGAAACTTTGTTTCATGGGCGATTCTCTGGAACCTGTCTACCGAACATAGATATCGGCATGGCAGGAACCTGTATATCGGATCGTGTCCTCCTCTCTGACGCCTGCCCGGGGGGGCGACACGGCGAAACACAGGTCGACCGCCCGGAATGATCTCCCGGATCGACAGAGGAAGAGTGTATGTTCAGAAAAATACCCTGCATCCGTTTTGACGGCGAAGGATTCGAGACGATCGCTCACGACGTCGTGGAAGAACTTCCTGTGGCCCTCTTCGTCAACGGGAGGCATGCGATGACTGCGATGATGAGCCCGGGCAACTTCGAGGATTTTGTCGTCGGCTATCTCTTCACCGAAGAGATCATAAAAGGGCCCGAGGAGATCGAGTCGATCAAGGTCGAGAAGAACAGGGTGAGCGTCCTGACGACGAACCCGTTCAAGTCCATCGGGACAAAGAAGACGATCCTTTCGGGCTGCGGGGGGAGCGTCTCGTATATCGACACGGAGAAACTCCCGAGGGTCCGCTCCGACCTGACGGTCACGCCCGCCGAGGTCCTCGGCGCCGTGCAGTCGGTCCTCACCTCGGAGCTCCACACGGCGACAGGCGGCGTCCACATCGTCGCCCTGCTCGACCGCGAGAAGGTGATCGCGGTCGCGGAGGATATCGGCAGGCACAATGCCCTCGACCGGGTGATCGGCTACGGCCTCCGGAACGGCGTCGACTTCTCCCTGACCTATGTCGTCTCGTCGGGCCGCATCTCCTCGGAGATGGTCCGCAAGTGTCTTGTCGCGAACATCCCCCTGATCGTCTCCCGCGGTGCGACGACCTCCCTTGCCGTGGAGACGGCGGAGAAGACCGGGCTCACGGTGGTGGGGTTCGCGCGGGGGGGAAAGTTGAACATCTACAGCCATCCCGGCCGGGTTGAGGGTGCGGATCAAAAAACAGAATGATATATCTGGAAAACCAACAGGTACCGACCGTTCACCCCCGTAGTGTAGTGGTCAATCATGCAGGACTTTGGATCCGGCGACCCCGGTTCGAATCCGGGCGGGGGTATTGAACACTCTGTTCTAAATTCAGGCAAGGTTATCGATTTTTATTTTTAGATCTCTGGAATTTGATTCTAAATTCAATGCTTCCCGGATCTTGCGTTGATATCTGGCTATGATCTTCTTTATGATGTCGTAATCGGTCTTTTTGATCCGATGCGAGATTGCGGATTGTGATACTCCTGATTTCTCGGCAATCTCTTGCTGTGACAATCCTTTGAAGAGATAGACCAGTGCCTCTGCCTGCTTGGGTGTAATAGAATCGAAAGAGCGATCGAGAAAGGCACAGTAGATCTCGAACTCTTCATTGATACCGGCCCATGGAGTTTTCACGACCAGTTTTTTTCTGTCGTTCTTCATCCTGTCCAGTTCGGGGCCGGAGTTTCTGAATGCCTCCCCGTCCCCTTCACTGACTGGCCTGTCTTCAGGGAGGTAGTCGACGGTGCCGATGCCTGCTGCCACCCTTGCATCGAGGTGGTCCTGCCTGAGATTCCCGGAATATTTGCTCGAAATGAGGGCAAGTCGTATGAGAATTGCATCTTCAAGAGCGTTTTCCGGATTTCCTGTTATGCCCTGGAATGAATCCCCTCTGAAAATTGAATATGGCTTTATATTGTTTTTTCCTGCGTCTTCGAGAGTATTTCTAATAAACGCGATCAACTCGTCGCCATATTTATCCTTTAATTTTGTTGATTTGATTATATCGCCTGTTAAAACCCCGTAGATCCACCTATCGGCCATATAAACCCGTCAACTCCCGCACATGTCATATGTCAGATCCCTTTACTTATAGTTTGTCAATTATGAACTCCAAAATTAATAATTGCAACATATGAATTATATAATTAATAATTGTGTGATATGAACTCCATACTTAATAACTCTTTAAAAAAATTCTGTGTATGATTTCAGAGTGCTGATGCCCTGCTATTTGTTTGAGGATAAAAATCGAGGTATCCGGCAATTCCAGAACTTTTATTATGCGCTGCCGCACATCTGTTCCCGATAGCGGATGGATCCCCTGACAAAGATGAGTTTAGCCTTTTTCTTTTCATTGGTTATTTCTAATCTTCTGGTTGATTTTGTTCTTCAACCAGATCGCTGGGTTGCGGATAAAACCAAAAATAAATGGCACTCGTCTTATCTTTACATACACGGTGCCCTTGCCGGCGTCCTCGCTTTTGTACCGTCTCTTTATTTTTGTGGTTGGATTCTGGCGATAGGGGTCTTTATCATCGTCTGCCTCACCCATTTCATAATTGATGGTTTTAAGGCACATTTGAACGATACAGACGGGAATTCCGCGACATACAAGGATGTCCGTCTTTTTTTCGTAGACCAGACGCTCCATATTTTGGTGTTGATACTGATATGGTGGTGTATCTGTGGCCTCAACCCGGCACCGTCGAATCTGTATTTTGATGATGTCACGATCTACAACGTGATCGTCATCCTTCTTGGGTATCTCATTGTCCTCTGGCCGGGGGGCGTCTTTATCGGGAAACTCATGGGTTATATTGAATTAAAGGCGAACAAAGAGAAAAAAGGAATCGAGGATGACGGGTTAAAAAATGCAGGGACATATATCGGTTATCTCGAACGTTTTTTGATACTCTCCTTCATTCTCGTGGATCAGTATACGGCCATAGGATTTTTAGTGGGTGCGAAGGCAATATTCCGGTATACTGATAAAAGAGACATTAGCGAATACATTCTCACCGGGACGCTGCTAAGTTACAGCGTTGCAATACTTGTCGGGACGGGTGTTGTATATCTGTTAAACCTCGCCTGATCCCTTTTTTTATCTGCCTCTCTGTGACGTCCGACCTGGTTACTGCCGCCTCGTCTCTTCCTGATCCTCTACCTCACCATATCCGGCGTCCGACCGTGCCCGGGTCACCTCGGTGTCGTCGGCGAGATGGCGCCGCAGTCGTCGGAACAATGCCGGGTGGTCGTCCCGACAATGGTTTTGCAGTGTGGGCACTGAACAGGGACCATACTCTCGTCGGGAGTGAGGAGGCCGTCTGCCTGCTTCGGATTTTGAAAGAGATTCTGAGATGGTCTTGCATGCACCTTATTGCACGGTCACATAGGACGCGAACGACTGCGGCTCGGACACCGGGAGATCGTCTTCGATCAGTCCCCTGACATGCGTCTCGATGGCGACCTGCATCTTCTCCTCCGCCTCCTCCCGCGTCTTCCCTGTCGCCACGCACCCCGGCAGGGCAGGAGAATATGCCGAATAGTTCCCTTCCGTCTTTTCGATAACGATGAGATATCGATACATTCTCATCACCTCTTTCATCCTGCCTGTTTGAAAATACCTCCCCAAAACCTCTATACCCCTCCACCCCCACACACCCCTGATCCCATGCAGCCCACCGACATCCCTGTCACCGCGGTCATGGCAGAGGTCGTCACCACCATCGGCCCCGACACCCCCCTGCCCGAGGTCTTCGAGCGCTTCGCCGCACCGGGCTGCACCGACCTCGTCGTCGCCGGGGAGGACAACCGCTTCCTCGGGTTCATCACCGCCCTCGACCTCCTCGCCGCCGTCGGGCCGGTCGTCGGGGTGCGGAGCCGGAAAAAGACCGCGTGCCTGGAGTGCCTCCTCAGGCGCGACGCCACGGCGGCCGCCGACATCATGACGCGGAGCCACATCACCGTCCCGGCCGCGGCCACCCTCAGGGAGGCGATGGAGGCGATGGAACGCTACCGCTACCCCGTCCTCATCGTCGTCGATGGGGACGGCGTCGCCGTCGGCAGACTCGAAGTCTGCATGATCGTCGCCCACCTCAGGGTGGCCGGCCACCTGTAGGGAGCCACCGCCGGTATGCGGCCGCCATCAGGGCCGGGGTGACGACGACCGTGACGATGACCGTCACCATGAAGGCCGAGAAGAGGGGGCGCGTGATCAGGCCGCCGAGGAGGGCGACCTTCGCCACCACCAGGGTGATCTCCCCCCGCGGGCAGAGGCCGATGCCGACGATCAGGGCCTCGGCCCGGTGTGCGAGGAAAGGGAGGGCCCCGAGGTAGCCACCGAGGATCTTGCCTGCAAAGGCGACGGCGACGAGGGGCAGGACAAGGGGGGAGAGGACGATCTCCGGGCCCGCCTCGAAGAGCAGGCCGACGGACGCAAAAAAGATCGTCACGAAAAATCCGAACGCGAAATCGGCAAGGCCGTCGAAGAGTTCCCTGTCGTTCCTGATCTGGTCGCCGAGGAGCAGGCCCGCGAAGAATGCCCCGATCGCATAGTGAAGACCGGCGAGGTTGGAGAGCCAGCCCATCAGCAGGGCGACGGCGATCGCCGCCGAGTACGGCATCTCGTGCGTCCTGCTCTGCCGCGCCCTGACCAGAATGTACGGCAGGAGGCGCTTCCCGATAAAGATGCTCCCCAGGATAAAGGCCGCCCCCGCCGCCACCGTGTACACCACCGCCCCGCCGCTCCCCGAGGCGACGGCGGTGAGCACCGCAAGGAGGACGATCCCCAGGATATCGTCGATCACCGCCGCCCCCGTGATCGTCGTCCCTGACGGCGTGTCCAGGCGCCGCAGGTCGATCAGGGCCCGCACCGCGATCCCGATGGAGGTGATGGAGAGGGCGATGCCGACAAAGAGCGTCTCCACAGGAGAAAAACCGGCAAAGACCCCGAGGAGGATGCCGAGGGCGAGAGGCACGCCGACCCCCGCGAGCGCCGTCGAGACGGCCGCCTTCTCCGAGGCCGCAAAGGACTTCATGTTCATCTGGACCCCGCTGATGAAGAGCAGCGCGATGATCCCGATATCGGCAAAAAACTCGATGGCCCCGCCATACGCCACGAGGCCGAGCACCGAAGGGCCGAGCAGGACCCCGGCGCCGATCTCCCCGATCAGGGCCGGATAGCCCGTCCTCTCGACGATCTCCCCGAAGACCTTCGCCACGACAAGGACCAGGATCACCTGGAGCAGGGGGTCCATCGAGGGGTGATCCCCTCCTGGCCCACTTATTCCTGCCGCTCGTCAGGCGCCTTCCTGAGGGTGAAGCGGACCGCCGCCCCGAGGCCGGGCTCTCCGGGCACGCGGTCGTCGGCCCAGACCCTGCCGCCGTACCTCTCCACCAGGGACCGCACGATATAGAGACCGAGACCCTTCCCGCTCCGCTTGTTCGTCCCCTTCCTGAAGCGGGTGAAGATGACACCCTTCATCTCGTCCGGGATGCCGGACCCCGTGTCCTCCACCGAGACGCGGACCTCTCTTTCCTCCTCCTCGACCCTCACGAAGACCTCGCCCTGTCCGTCCATGAACTTCACCGCGTTCCCGATCAGGTTCGAGAGGACCTCGGGCAGGAGAGTGTCGGCACAGACCGTCACCTTCCTCTCTTCGTAGTGGATGGCGGCCTCGGGGTGGTGATCGATCGCCTCCCTGATCATGGCGTCCAGGTCCACCCTTTCGAGGGGGAAGTTTTTCTGGTGGATCAGCCTGATCGTTGCCACATTCTGGATGATCTCCGAACTCCTGATGATGCTCTGCCTGATCCTGTCGGCCTGGTATCTCTCTTTCTCGACAAGGTGCATGAGCAGCATCTGGGCATACCCGAGGGCGACGGTGTTTGTATTGTTGATATCATGAGACATGATGTCGAGGTAGAGGTTTGCCTCCTCGTTTGCCTCGGTGAGGGCGGCGGTGCGGCGGCCGATGATCTCTTCGAGGTTCTCGTTTGTCTTTTTCAGTGCGTCTTCGGACTCCTTCGCTCTCTGGATATTCTCTTTGAGCGATGCGACCATCGCGTTGATGCTGTCTTCGAGGCGGCAGAACTCGATACCATTCGTGTGCCTGATCCGGTGGTCGAAGTCGCCCCGCGCAATGCGGTCGATGTCCTCGACCACCTCGGAGACCGGTCTGGAGATATAACTGACAACGCCATAGGAGACAAGGACACTGCCGAGGATCGCGAGGAGGGCGATCGTCAGGTGCGAGAAAAAGAGGCCTGCCAGTTTCCTCTCCATGGGGGCGGTCGTGTAGGTGAGTTCGATCACCATGCTCATATCTGAGGCATATTCTGGATCGTAGAGGTCGACGTACAGGTAGCGGTACTCTTTCTTCTGCCCGGGGTCGGGGTAGACGTCGCTCTCTCTCCCGGCAAGTGCCTTCATGACCCGCGTCTTCTGGAGGGGGTCCGGCACATAACTCCTGTTCCCGACGACCTTCCCCATCGTGTCGAAGATCCTGATGCTTTCGAGGTCGGGGTTGAGGTTCTTGAGGGCCTCGGCGGTCTTGACATAGGAAAGCCCGAGCTTCCGGTCCTTCAACTGGTCGGGGACCAGGCCCAGTTCGAAGAGGTAGCGGTGGTCGGGCGAGGGCATGTAGGCATATTTCCTGATCGCCCCGGTCGACTGCTCCCGCACCACCCGGTCGGCAGAGAATGAGTCTCCTTTGCGGAGATCTGTGATGTATTCGTAGAAGTAGGGGACATTCTTGAAGTTGAGGCCGACTTCAGGCGCGTAGGTGCTGTACTCGATGACCCCCGTGCTGTTGATCATGTACAGGTCCATCGTCCCGCCGAGTCTCTCCTTCAGCGCGATGAGGTCCATCTGTGCAGGGTCTCTCCCCGTGCGTTCGTACTCGTCGATAAACCCTCTGAAACCCTCTATCATCTGCGTGTTCAGGGTATCGTCGTACATCTTGAGTCCCTGGTCGACGAGGGTCATCCACTGCGTGACGCTGATCTCGGTCTCTTCCTTGAGGAGCAGGTTCTTGTCGATGAGTTCGTTCTGCGCCTCGATGTACGAAATTGATGAGAGGAGAGCGATGACGAAGACGATAATGAACAGGACGCAGATCAGGAGATTTTTATGGAAGGAACTGTTTTTTCCCGGTAAAATTCCTGGTATGTTCATAGATCTCATCACGGGGTAATATTGAAAAATAGTGCCCCGATATAATATATTCCTTTTTAAATGAATCTCTTACCCGTTCATCTGTTGATATATACTCTCCTCATACCACAGATCACTATTTCTCGTTTTTATGGCGTTCTAATATCATATGCTGATAATTATGTATCTAATTCGAAAATAATTCTGTAAATGCTGCTTTTATGATTAAAAAAGAAAATTTGGGGTTTAGATCATGTCGAAGAGCATGACAATGTCGTCATAGTCGACCTTGCCGTTGTTGTTGAAGTCGAAGAGAGGCACCAGGTTGTTCTCCTCGACCCACTGCATGTTGGTGTTGAGGGCGATGACGTCGTCGTACTCGATCTCCCCGTTCCCATTGACGTCCTCGTACTTCCCGTCGTTATTCGGGTCTGTCGGCGGGTTCTCGTATCCCGGGAACGGCGTGGGTGGCGTCGCTATCGGCGTCACGTTGATCGCAGCGGTCATCATGTCGGGCATGATCGGTCCTCCTCCGTCGGCCGTCATCCTGACGACTTCGACGCTGAGGTTGGCCTGGCCCTCCATAACACCGAGGACCGTTATGTTTGCGAGACTGACATTCGTGGCCCCGGCCGTGATATTGTCCATCATGTCGCCGGCCTTTATCTCCACGGTCGTGTCAGGCAGTGCCGAGGTGTTGGTCGGCATCGCCCAGTCAGGATAGGAGACATTGACGATCTCGGCGACACCTTCGGTCCCGGAGTCCACGTTCAGGGTGTACCCGGCAAGGCCGTCAGGGGCCGTGTTGAGGATCAGGGCGTATTCGACCGTGCCGCCCACGTCGACAGATGCGTTCTGGGGCTCGAAGAAGATCTCAGGGACGATGACCGGCGGCGCTTCGCTGACATTGATGTAGTCGGGCATTTCAAGGCTGTCGCTGGCGCCGGTGTCGTCGGACACGGTCAGGTTGACGTTGAAGGTCCCGCTGGTGTTATACATATGAGCAGGGTTCTGCTCGGTCGAGAACGCACCGTCACCGAAGTCCCAGTACCAGACGGTCACGTCGCCTGTGGAGAGGTCGGTGAACTGGACGTTCAGCGGCGCTTCACCCTCTGTCACGTCGGCCGAGAAATTAGCCTCCAGCCCTGCGGGTTCGGGCGGGATCAGGACCGTGTCGATGACATGGACGATGCCGTTCGTGCACTCGATGTCTGCAGCTGTCACCATGGCGTCGTTGATCATGACGGTGCCGTTCGCCTCGTCCACGGTGACGGTGACGTTCTCACCGAGCAGCGTCTGGAGTTCGGTCATCCCGGCAATATCTGCCGCGGTGTACGTCTCTCCGGCCACATGGTAAAGGAGGACGTTTTCGAGCGCCCCGGTGTCGTTGAGCAGGCTGTCGAGCACGCCTGCCGGCAGGTTCGCAAATGCGGCGTCTGTCGGTGCGAAGACTGTGTACGTGCCTGGTTCATCGAGCGTGGCGTTCAGGCCCGTGAGGTCGAGGGCGGTAACGAGAGTCGTGAAGTTCCCGTCGGCGACCGCGGTCTCGTAGATGGTCTGGCCTGCCTCGCCGGTGACCGTCAGGTTTGCCGGTACGGTGGTGACCGTCGGCGTGCCGCCCTGCCCGTCAACGACCATGTCGGGCGTCAGCGTGACCCCGGTCGTGCCCGCGGCGTCGCCGCGCACCGTCACCGTGAAGAGGGTCTGGTTCTCAGCGGCGGCAGCCGGCGGAGTGAGGTTCTGGGCCGTTACCCAGACGCTGTCGCCGGGCACCGTTCCGCTCTCACCCATGCTTACATCTTCAGGGAAGGCGATCTCCATGATCTCGCCCACCATACCGTCGTCGAGGCTGACGGTGATGTTGTAACTGTCGATGCATGCCGTCTCGTTCATCGCTCCCGGCGGGTTGCAGACCCCCACCACGTCATAGGTCGTCGTCTCGTTCATGCCGATCTCTGCCTCTGCGGGCATGAGGCTGAGAGTAATGTCCATCTGGTTCGCTACGAATCCCGGACCGTCGTCCGGAGCCCCCTGCACCGGAAAGATGCAGGCGAGCAGTACGATGCCGATCAAAGGCATCCAATGTATTGATTTCATATGTCTTTCACTTCCTTTTCTTGAGCCAGAATACCCAGGCGAGTGTCGCCACGAGGAGCACCGGGCAGAGCGGTGCAGGCTTCGGCGTCGGTTCCCCCGCGGTCCCGGTCACCGCGACTGCGTCGGTCCCGTATGCGGTCGTCGAAACCTGTGCCGGTGTTTCCGGCGTCGCCGGTAATGCGGTCGTCGATTCCGGTGCTGGTGTCGCCGCCGATGCGATGGTCTCCGTCTGGAGCGGGGTCACGCTGCTCCCATCCGACGAAGACGAGGATGATGCACTGCCGGTTGTCCCGACCGAGATCTCTGTCCTGAGGTCTTCGACCTGGTAGTCCTCGCCTCTGTCGTTCTGCACCTGTACAGGTCTGATCATGAGGCCGGTCAGACCGTCCTTCTCACCCCTGATGGTGACGGTCCCGACGAGGGCGGTGCCTTCCCCTGTTTCAGCCTTTTTGCCGAGGTCCACCGCCTGCATCCAGGTCGTGTCGGCCGGGACTACCCCTGCCGTATGGAGGCCGGCCCACCCGGGAAAGGACAGGTCGGTGATCTCTGCAACCCCGGGTTCGGTGAGAGCAAGGGTGATGTTGTATCCCGAAATCCCTGCATCGACCCCTGTGAGGGTGATCGGGATCTCTACGGTCTTTCCAACGTCTATGGCCACGTTTTCGCCCGCATCGAGCGCGGGCCCGGCCAGAACAACGGCAACGAGGCCGGCAAGGATTATTGCTGAGATGCCTATCTGTCGTATCATTCTCTCACCATCCCGGAGAGGGCGATCACCGCATTGCCAACCCTTCCGGGGTCTGCGGTACATTTTGGTTGTATCTGCCGTTCACGAAGGACGGCCGTACCTGCAAGATCGGGAGGCGACGTCCCCGATCCCTGCGGGACCGACGGTTGCCCGCGAATAATGTGTATAAATTGCGGTTCTGGTATGCATGGATGTAATGGCTCGATGTTGCGCTTCGATGATGTTTTTCTCTGGGCTACGCGTCCGGTGATATCCATACACGGCAGATTATTATATATAATTTATCTAATTATGTGAATATGAAAAGTCGGCACTGCCGCGAGTTTTTGTCATGTGTGGTCAGGGTTGAGGAAATTTTTACGGCCGGAGAAAAAAAGAGATGTTGAAATTTTCACCCATGTGTGGGGGGTTCAGATGAACCGCGGCCTGATAGAGAGCTTCTTTGCGGTGTACATCGGGCGGAAGGGCTTGCCTGTGCACTCTTCCTTCACGGCGGCGATGAGAGCGTCGGCTGTCATCTCTTCCTTGTGCGGCTTCTTCGGCTCGGAGAGTTTCCTGACAGTCACGGTCAGCTTCCCCTCGTCCATCTCGCGGTCGCCGATGACGGCCACATAGGGTACCCACTCGGTCCCGGCCTCGCGGATCTTCTTGTTCACCGACTCGTCGCGGTCGTCGTGGTCGGCCCTGATACCGGCGGCGTTGAACTTTTCGCAGAGGTCGGCGGCATAGGCCACATGCCTCTCCGCGACCGGGATGAAGCGGACCTGCGTCGGGGAGAGCCAGGTGGGCAGGTGCGGCACAGGCTGGTAGGCGGTGTTCTCGAGCATGGCGCAGATCACGCGCTCGATCGAGCCCGTCGGGGAGCAGTGGAGGATCGGCGGGTGGACCTCGGTGCCCTCGACGTCGCGGTAGCTGATATTGAACCGGGTGGAACTCTCCACGTCGATCTGGACGGTCGGGTTCTCGATCGGTCTGCCCTGACCGTCGATGGCGGCGAGGTCGATCTTCGCGATCCAGTAGTGGACGCGGTCGGAGAGCACCTCGATGAAGAGGGGCACGCCCGACTCCTTCACGATCTTCTTGATCCAGTCCTCGTGCTGGTCGTAGAACTCCTGCGTGCACCTGAACGCCCCGACGAGCGGAGTCTCCAGGTCCGAACCGGTCTGCCAGCCCATGCGGAGCTGTTCCTCGAAGCAGGTGAGGGCGTTGTCCATGTCCCGGCAGAGGGTGTGCATGTCCGGCATCGTGAAGGCCCGGAGCCTCTTCAGCCCGATGACCTCGCCCGACTGCTCGTGCCTGAACGAGTACGTGGAGAGTTCGTACATCTTCATCGGCAGGGTGTTCGGGGAGATGTGCATGTCGCGCATGAACGAGAACATGCCGAAGCAGGCCGCGAACCGGAGCATCATGTTCCTGTTCCCGCTCTTGAAGCGGTACTGCCTCTCGCCGAACTTTGCCGCGTGCTCGGATATCGCGGGGTCGCCGAGGTCGTACATCACCGGCGTCTCGACAGGCATGCCGCCGTAGTCCAGGACGAGGCCGAGGACATAGTCCTCAAGGAGGTCGCGCACCAGCCTGCCGCGGGGCATCCAGCGGAGGTGGCCGACATCTGAGGCCGGTTCGTAGTCGACGAGCTCCTTGGAGCGCATGAGGTCGACGTGGATCGGCTCGCCGCCGGCAGCCGTCGGCTTTCCGAGTTCCTTCTTCACGAGGGAACCGAAAGCCGAGTCGTCGCAGCAGGACTCGGCGTCCAGCCGCTTGCCCTCGGGGGTGAGGACGAAGAACGTGTGGGTGACCTGCTTCTTCGCAGGCTTTGCTGCACCCTCTTCCCCTTCTCCCGGCAGGATGGTCCTGGAGAGTTCGGAGAGGGGGTGGCCCTTGCACGAGAGGGTGAAGGCCTTGTACCAGCCGAAGGGAGCGCGCTTTACGGTCAGGTCGCCCGAGGCCTTGAGGTCCTCTTCGATGGCCGTGAGCGCCTTTTTGGCGACATCCGGGGCCGCAAGGTCGGAGCTCAGGTGGGCGTACGGGTAGATGAGCACCCGGTCGGTCTGGAGCTGGCCGGCGGTCTTCCTGATCTCGGCGGCCGCCTGGGCGACGACGTCGTCGATATCTTCTTCGTCTGCCGATTCGATGGCACAGAAGGCGACGAGCGCCTCGTCAAGGGCGTCGGAGAGAACTGCCCCCTCCTCGGCGATCGACGTCTTCTTCTGCGCCTTATAATCAATGTGGTCTGAGTGAATTAAGAGAAGCCGCATGGAAAACCCCTTCTTTACGATCTATAATCTCCGTAATTGTACGTGTTCCCTCTATTTATCTTCAAACACTCTTCTCGTTCTCGTGGTACCGCGAGAGAGTTGCCTGGCGCTGGTCCATGTATTTTGCGTCCTTCTTCAGGTTATACGGGTTCTCGGCACGTTCGGTCGTGTAGAAGACAAGCTGGCCGATCGGCATCCCGGCATACATGCGCACAGGCCGCTGGTTGACATTGCACATCTCCAGGGTGATGGTGCCCCGGAAACCTGCGTCAATCCATCCGCCGGTCTGGTGGAGTTCGATTCCGAGACGGGCGATGGAACTTTTCCCTTCGATGCTGGCGACGACGTTGTCGGGGAGGGTCACGGCTTCGAGCGTCTCCGCGAGCATGAAATCGCCGGGATTCATGACGACCGACGCGGCGCGGGTCTCGCGCACATGGGAGGTGACGCTCTCTTTCTCGTAGGGATCGATGACGTCCTCGCCCGGTTCGTACCAGACAAAATGGTCCCCGAGCCTGATGTCCAGGGAGTTGGGTTGTATGAGGGCCGGGTCATAGGGGTCGATGCTGATCTGCCCCCGCCTGATGCGGTCCTCGATCTGCCAGTCAACAAGGATCATTGGGTAGGAGTACGTTGTCAGGGGAATTAAGGTGATTGCTCCTCGCCCGGGTGGTCGAGGTGCCACTCTGTCCTGCGGAGAAGGCCGTGGAAGGTCGTGACCTCGCGCGTGGTCAGCGCCGTTCTCCCGAGGACGCGGCGGAGCATCAGCAGGGTGTTGGCGCGCTTGTGGTCGGGATGTTCGATCCTGGCAAGAAAGTTTCCGAAATGCTCGATGAGGGCCTCGCGCTGGGTCTTTCCGGCAAGGCGGTAGGTGCCGCGCGGCAGGTGGGCGAGTTCGTAGCAGACGACGGCGACGGCATGGGAGAGGTTCATGATCGGGTAGATCTCGGCGGTCGGGATGGTGCAGATGAGGTCGCAGCGCGAGACCTCGTCGTTGTTCAGTCCCCAGTTCTCCCGGCCGAAGAGGATGCTCACCCGCCCGTCGACCTCCGCGACGATCGACCTGATCTCGGACGGCGTGTAGTAGGGCATCCGCATCGAGGTGCAGACCGACTTGGAGAGTTCGCCTGTCGTCGCCACGACGAGGTCGCTCTCCGCATAAACCTCGTCGAGAGTCTTTCTCTCCGCGCCTTCGAGGACGTCGAGCGCGTGGGAGGCATGGGCATGGGCCTCGTCCCCGAGGGGGCAGGGGTCGACCAGCACGAGTCTGGTGAACCCGAAGTTCTTCATGGCCCGGGCGACGGAACCGACATTCCCCTCGTACAGGGGTTCCACAAGGACGATCGCGATCTCGGGCATGGTCGTCACTGGACGGCCCTGACCGTCGCCCTCAGGGCATCGAGGCCCTTCTCATAGACGGCATTGCCGACGACGATCGTGTCGGCGTACTGCCCCATCTCCGCGGCCTTCTCCGCGGAGTCGATGCCGCCGCCGTAGTAGAGCACCGCGTTATCGACGGCTTCGGACGCCGCTTTCACGACGGCGGGGTTGCCGTAGGTCCCCGAGTACTCGATGTACACGATCGGGAAGTGGAAGTAGTGCTCGGCGGTCCTGGCATAGGCCGCGACCTCCGCAGGTGCGAGGTCGCAGACGGCCTTCGTCACCTTCCCGACCGAGGAGGCGGGGTTGAGGACGACGTAGGCCTCGGGGACGACGCGGTCCCAGGGGATGTCGGGGTTCTGGAGCGCCCACTGCTGGTGTTTGCCGACGACCCAGCGGGCGTCCGGGGTGTTGAGGACGCTCGGGACAAAGAGCATGTCGACGCCCTCGAAGACGGCCCCCGAGGGGTCGGCCGGTTCGACGACGAGGGGGATGCCGTAGTCTTCGACCTGCTTGCGGAGTTCGGCAAGGTTTTCCGGCGTCACATTGAGGGTGCCGGAGAGGAGGATGGCGTCGGTCCCGCTCGTGGCGACTCCTTCGATCGCTTCCTGGTTGAGGTGCTTGTCTGGATCGAGTTTTGTCACATGTGCCCAGTTCTTCCAGTTCTGATGCATGTCTGTCATGTGTTCACTCCTGTGGTGTGTGTCCTGTCGATAGAGATGCGCTGTACTCCCTGATCTTTGCTGTGGGGATACCGCTCTTCTGTGCGGCTTCTTCGGGATCGGCGGCGGCGAGGCTGGCCGCGTCGGTGATCCCGGCCCTGTAGAGTTTTTCGAGAGTCGCCTCGCCGATGCCCGGTATTGCCAGGAGTTCTTCCCGCCCTTTTTCCAGTTTCTTCTGGGTGATCTTTGCCGGGGTTTTCAGCCCGATGGCGCTGCAGGCCGCCTCGGCATGGCGGCAGACCGTCTCGACCCTGATCCCGCTCGCCGCGCTGATGTACGCAGGGTGGAGGGTGGCGAAGTCCTCGGGGCCCTGGAACCCTGCGCCGACATATTTTTTGATGCTCACTGCGGGGAGACCGACCTCCCGCAACCGGCGCTCACTGCAGAGGGCCCGGGCCTTTGCCAGGAGTCCGTCTGCCTCCTCCGCGGAGATCCCGACCTGGGCGATTTTTTGCGGGTTCGCCGCGGCAAGGGAGGTGATGTCGTCGATACCGGCTTCGAGCAGTTTCTTTGCGATCTTCGCATGGCTTCTCCCGCGCCTCGGCGGGATCTCGGCCCTGATGAACTTCTTCAGTTCGGAACGCCTGCGGAGGCGGTCGAGCACCTCTTTTGCCTCGGAGACGAGTATCCCGGCCATCTTCTCGTCGACATTGAGTTTCTGCGCCAGGTCCCCTGCCGGCATATGGGCGAGGTCGGGGACCGTGTAGATGTGGCGGGTGTGGAGACGTCCGATGAGGCCGTCTGTCATGTGGGGCATCATGCGCAGGGTCTCGGTGTTCGACTCGATGTGGGAGCAGAGCGGGCAGCCGATGTCCCAGGGCCTGGCGCCTTTCCTGATCAGCCTGATGTGGTTGAGTTCGTGGCGTTCGCAGACTTTGTCGAGTCTGATCGCCTTCCCCCACTGGACGCCGGGGAGGCTGATGTTGAAGGAGCATTCGGGGTATCCGGAACACCCGATGAACTGGGAGGCCCCGTGTGCCTGCCTGATCTGGAGTTTTTTCCCGCAGACCGGGCAGGGGCCGACGGTCTTCTCCTCGACGGTCCTGCTGATGATCTCGTCCCCGATCTGGTTCTCGTGCGCCTCAAGGTCTTCGAAGACGGAGTGGAGCATCTCCCGCGACTCGCCGACGACGTCGTCCTTTGTCCGTCTGTTCTCCTTGATCTGCTGCATGTGGGACTCGAGGATACGGGTCATGTCGGGCCGCGTGATCGTATCGGCGTGGCCCTCCAGAGACTCGATCACCGCCATGCCGACGAGGGTGGGGCGCAGGGGGTTGCCCTGCACGTACCGCCGGGAGACGAGTTTCTGGATCACCTCGTGGCGCGTGGACTTCGTGCCGAGGCCGAGTTCCTCCATCTTCTGGATGAGCCGGCTCTGGGTGTACCGCGGCGGCGGGGTGGTCTCCTTCTCTTCAAGGTCCTTTCCGAGAATGGGGAGGCGTTCGCCGACGGTGCAGGCCGGGATCACGTGTTCCGCGGCCTCGCTGTACGGGTAGACCCGCCGCCATCCCTCTTCCTTCAGGCGTCCGCCTGTGATGGTGTACGGTTCGCCGCCGGCGTCGAAGTTCACCTTCATGGTGTTCCAGACGGCGTCGGGCGAGAGGGTCGCAAGGAACCGCCGCACGACGAGTTCGTAGATCTTCCACCGATCGTCGCCGAGTTGCTCGCGGCTTGCGGCGCCGGTCGGGTGGATGGGCGGGTGGTCGGTGCTCGACTTCTTCCCCCGCGTCGGTTCGGGCCGCCTGTGCATCTCGACCCAGGCGACGTCCCGTGCGAAGACCGTGTTTTTCAGTGTGTCGAGCACCTCGCCGAGGTTCAGGCTTGCTGGATAGACGGTGTTGTCCGTCCTCGGGTACGAGATGAAACCGTTCATGTACAGGTCTTCGGCGATGCGCATCGCGTTCGATGCGGAAAAGCCGATCCTGCCTGCGGCGACGAGGAGGGCCGTGGTGTCGAAGGGTGTCGGCGCCCGGTCGTTCTTGACCCCTTCCCGCACCTCGGTGACGGTGAGGGGATCCTGTGTCCGCGCCTCGGCGGCGAGGGCCTCCGCGTGGTCGGTGAACCGGCCGTGGGTGTGGCGGAGTTCAAGGGAGTCGGCGCCCTTTTTCGTGTCGAGGGTGAGCATCCAGTACTTCTCGGGCACGAAGGCCTCGATCTCCCTCTCGCGGTCGACGATCATCGCAAGGGTTGGACTCTGGACGCGGCCGACCGAGAGGATGTTCTCCCCCCCGCGTTTCGCGGCGATGGAGATGAACCGCGTCAGGGACGCACCCCACATCAGGTCGATGACCTGGCGCGATTCGCCCGCGGCTGCAAGGGCGAAGTCGAGTTCTGCAAGTTCGGAGAAGGCCCGCCCGATCTCCTGCGGGGTGATTGCCGAGAACTTCGCCCGCAGGATCTGCACGCCCGTGTTCACTTCCCTGACGAGTTCGAGGGCTTCCTTGCCGATCAGTTCGCCCTCCGCATCGAAGTCGGTGGCGATGACGACGCGGTCGGCCTTCTTCGCGAGTTTCTGGAGAAGGGCGACGATCTTCTTCTCTGTCGGCTTCTTGACGATCCCGGCGTCGATGAGGCTACGCGGCGGGCGTTCCTCGCTCCGCCAGTTGGTATATCCTGCCTCGAAATCGACCTCGACGACATGGCCTTTCAGGCCGACGATGACGGTGTCGCCGAAGGCGTAGGTGTCGACGCCCCCCTCTTTCCTGGTGGTGACCTTCTGGTCTCTGGCGAGGATGGCGGCGATCCGCCGCGCCGAGATGTTCTTTTCTGCGACAATGAGATGCACGGCCTATGTTCCCCCCTCTGGGGTGATACGGGCGGCAATAAGGGGCGTGATCTCCTTCGGGTCGGCCTTGCCCCTGGTCTTTTTCATCACCTGGCCGACAAGGAAGTTGAGAGCGGCGTTCTTACCGGCGCGGACGTCCGCGACCGCCTGTTCGTTCTCCGCGATCACCTCGTCGATGACGGCGGAGAAGGCGTCGGCCTCGCCCTTTCCGAGGTTGTGGGTGCGGACATAGTCTGTCGGCATCTGTGGCGTCTCTCCTTTCATGACGGCGTCGAGGATGGCCCGCAGCACGTCGACGGCGACCCTGTCGGTGATCTCGTTCCTGCCGGCGAGGCCGATGAGGTCGGCGACGTGGTCGAGTGGCACCTTCGCCACAGGCATGTCCCGGTAGTTCAGTTCGCCGAGGAGGGTGTCCGCGGTCCAGGTGGCGGCCAGGGCCGGGTCGGCCTTCGCCGCCAGGGCTTCGTAGAACTCGGCGAGACGGAGGTCGCCGGTGAGGGTACGGGCATGGTTGAGGGAGAGGCCGTACTGGGCCATGAAGCGGTCGCGCCGTGCGTCGGGGAGTTCGGGGAGGACGACTTCCCGTGCCCAGTCCCGCACCCGCAGGGGGCAGAGGTCGGGTTCGGGGAAGTAGCGGTAGTCGGTCTCCGTCTCCTTGGACCGGGCCGAGGTGGTGATGCCGCGGGCCTCCTGGAAGTGGCGGGTCTCGCGCACGACCCTGCCGCCGCGCCTGATCATGCCCTTCTGCCGGGTGATCTCGAAGGTGAGCGCCTTCTCGACGCCCCTGTACGAGGTGATGTTCTTGATCTCGACCCGTTCGGACCCCTTGATGGAGATGTTGGCGTCCACACGGAGGGCGCCCTCGCGCTCGCCGTCGAAGACGCCGAGGTACTCGAGGGTCGCCCGCATCTTGGTGAGGAACCGGCGCGCCTCTTTCGGCGACCTGAGGTCGGGTTCGGTGACGATCTCGATGAGAGGGATGCCGCTCCTGTTGTAGTCGACGAGGGTGTAATGGGCGCGGGCGGTGCCGCCGACATGGACGAGTTTGCCCGGGTCCTCTTCCAGGTGGATCCTGGTGATCTCGATCTTCTTGTCGATGCCGTTGTCGTCCTCGATCTCGAGGTAGCCCTTCACCGCGAGGGGCCTGTCGTACATCGTGATCTGGTAGCCCTTCGGGAGGTCGGGGTAGAAGTAGTTCTTCCGTGAGAACTCTCCTTCCTCGGGGATCTCCAGGTTGAGGGCGCGAGCGACCTTCAGGCCGTACTCGACGGCCTTTTTGTTGATCATCGGCATCGCGCCGGGCAGGCCGAGGCAGATGGGGCAGACATGGGTGTTCGGGCCGTCGTTCTTGTAGTCGGTCGAGCACCCGCAGAAGAGCTTCGTCTTCGTGTTCAACTGGCAGTGGATTTCGAGCCCGATGATCACGTCTGTCGTGTCGCTCATGCCCTCACCTCCTCGTAGGCACGGGCGGCGTCGATGATCCGCTCCTCCTCGCAGTGTCTGCCGATGAGCTGCAGCCCGACGGGCAGGCCCTCCACGGTGCCGCAGGGGACCGAGATCGCCGGGACGCCGGCGAGGTTTGCCGGCACGGTGAGGATGTCGGCGAGGTACATGGAGAGGGGGTCGGTCTTCTCGCCGAGTCCGAAGGCGGTCGTCGGCATGGTCGGGCCGGCGACGACGTCCACGTCGGCGAAGAGGCGGGCGAAGTCGTCGCGGACGTTTTTGCGTGCCGCCTGGGCCTTCGCATAGTATTTCCCGTAGTACCCGGCAGAGAGGGCGAAGGTGCCGAGCATGATCCGGCGGCGCACCTCCTTGCCGAAGTGTGTCTTGCGGTGCTCCTGGTACGACTCGTGCCAGGAGGGGATGATGTCGTTTTCAGGGCCGTACCTGACGCCGTCGAACCTGGCGAGGTTCGAGGATGCTTCGCTCGTGCAGGTGACATAGTAGGCCGCGAGGGCGTACTTCATGCTCGGCATGGAGCACTCGACGATCTCGGCGCCGAGTTCGGCGAACCTGTCGATCGCCGCCCTGACGGTCTTCCCGACGGCGGGGTCGACGCCTTCGCCGAAGAACTCATGCGGCACGCCGACTCGCATCCCCTCGATCTCCGCGGAGGGGGTGTGAGTATACGGCCGGTCCAGGGAGGTGGCGTCGCGGGGGTCGTGCCCGGCGATCGCCGCAAAGAGACGGGAGACGTCATCCACAGTCCTCCCCATCGGGCCGATGCCTTCGAGGGAGTTCGCATAGGCGATGAGGCCGTACCGCGAGGTGCGGCCATAGGTCGGCTTCAGCCCCACGATGCCGCAGAAGGCGGCGGGGCAGCGGATCGACCCGCCGGTGTCGGTGCCGAGGGCCATATCGACCATGCCCGCGGCGACGGCGGCGGCGCTCCCGCCCGAGGACCCGCCGGGGACGCGGGCAGTGTCCACCGGGTTGGTGGTCGGCCCGAAGGCGCTCGACTCGGTCGTCGTGCCCATGCCGAACTCGTCCATATTGGTCTTGCCGACGATGGCGGCCCCGGCGGCCTTCAGGCGCTCGACGACATACGCGTCGTACGGCGGGACATAGCCCTTCAGGATCGCCGATCCGCAGGTGGTCTGGATGCCGGCCGTCGAGATGTTGTCCTTGACCGCCACGGGCACGCCGGCCAGGGGGCCGTCGCCGTGCTCTGCCTCGCGGCAGATGGCGATGAAGGCGTTCCAGCGGTCGTCCGCGTCAAAGGTGATCTTTCCCACTCACATCACCTTCGGGGCCTTGATATAGTCGTCTTCCGACTCTCCGGCGTTATCGAGGGCGGCGGCGACGGCGAGGGACGGCACGACCTCGTCTTCCCTGAAGATATTGATCTTTTCCGCCTCTGGTTTTTCGCTCGCCTCGACCTGGTCCAGGAGGTCGAAGTATTCCAGGATTGCATTGAACTGCCCGGTGAACTCGGCCAGTTCGTCGCTGGTTATCCCGATATCTGCAAGTATGGCAATGTGTGCCACGTCTGATTCAGAAACCATGCATGTCCCTACCCATGTCAGTTAAGTACCCTTGTACCGACTTTTTATAACCATTGTGACACGCGAGTCTCTGGATGGTCTTCCAGATCCCGCTCCCATACTGCATCGCCTTCTTCTCGGCCCGTGCGAATTCAGGCGGGATGTGCCTCTCTGCGACCTTCCGCAGCGGCGCCTTCCGCACCCCGTCCCCCACTTTCTCACCCGGGGGGATGGCGCGGGCCGCCGCCACGACGCGCAGGTCGAGGTACGGCGGGGAGAACGCGGTACCATAATGAGCGGCCACCGCCCCGTCCCGTGCGACCTGCCGCGGGAGGTCGGCGACGTCCCTCTCAAGGGCGTCGGCGAGATCGTCGGTTTCGAGGTAGCGTGCGTAGCCGCCGAAGAGTTCGTCGGCGCCCTGGCCGGTGAGCACCCGGTGAATGCCCTGCTCCTCTGCCCAGCGTGCGACGAAGACCTCGGTCGCCGCGATGGATGCGTCCACAGGGTTCGGGTTGCCGAGGAGCGCGACGACCTCCTGGAGCGCCCCTTCCACCTCTCTTTCTGTGACGGAGACGGCGTCGCAGGGGATCCCGAGTTTTTCCGCAAGGGCGAGGGCCCGCCTCCGGTCGTGCGAGCCTTCGAGTCCGACGACGACCGCGGGGAGGCGGGCGAGAGCGGCGACGAGGGCGGAGTCCACCCCACCGGAGAGGGCGACTGCGGCGCCGTCGACGGCCCGGAGGCCGACGGCGGTGACGATCGCCTCTTCGAGGTCGCCGGCAGGGTAGTCCGGCCCGACTCTCCCGACGACCTCGCCGTCGCGGGTGACCGTCCCTGCCGGGCAGGGGCCGGACATGATGCCGAAGCGGTCCCGCGCCTGCCACTCGCCGTACCTGAGATAGAACTCCCCGCCGAAAAGAGAGACGTCGCGGGGTTTCTCCGTCAGGACGGTCAGCACCTCGTCCCCGGAGAGGCGCCGTCCGCCCTGTTCGATCCAGCCCTTCAGGAGGAGTTCAGCCACGCCGCCCCTCCTGCACTGTCTGGTGTGTGTGCAGGTAACCCATGATCAGGTACAGGGTTTAGGGCTGCATGATATAGATAGGCATGATCGCGGACTGCCTTCCCTCACCCTGCCTGATGCCTTGCCGTGCCGTCCAGAATCATCCCGTAGTGGCGGCGCAGCACCGCCCTGATCTTCTCCGACTGGAGCCAGCCCTGGTCGAGGCCGTTCACCAGGGCGTCGATCTCCCTGACCTCTGTGGCGATCCTGTCCCCGACCGTCTCGTCGTACAGGCATGCCAGGCCCAGGATCACCTGCAGGGGATTTCTGATATGGTCGTTGAGGATGGCGAACTGCTCCATGTTCTTCTCGATCTGCCTGAATGCCTCGGCTTCCTTCTTTTGCTGTTCTATCCTCTCGGTGATGTTCCGGGCGACGGCAAGGACCACCGGCTTTCCGGCCAGTTCAAAGAGGTTGCACCGCATCTCGACCGGCACGGTGAACCCGTCCCTTCTCACCAGGGCGGACTCGAAGGCGGTTTCACCGTGGAAGAGGAGTCTTTCCATACTCCGGGCACGGGAGGCCCGTGTCTTCGGGTCTTCGATCTCGCCGGGCGACATGAGCAGGAGTTCTTCTCTGGGGTACTGCAGGTAGGTGCAGGCGGCCGGGTTCACCTCGATCAGTCGTCCCAGATGGTTGTCGTGCGTGATTTCTATGAGAAAAATGGCATCTTTGACATTGTTGAAGAGTTCGCGGTACTTCTCCTCGCTCTCGGTCAGCGCGTTCTCGGCCTGTTTCTGTGCGGTCCTGTCGATGAATGTGCCGAGGACCGCCGGCATCCCGTGATAGAGCGTTCTTGTCCCGAAGTGTTCGAGGAAGAGCAGGCGACCGTCTTTCCCGAGTCCCCTGAAATCGTCCCGTGCCATGGCCGTCGCCCTGGAGAGAAGACTCTGCATGGTCTTCTGGAAGCGGGGCAGGTCGGCCGGGAGAATGATGTCTGCATGGCCCATCTGTCCGACGACCTCCTCCTCTGTGTAGCCAAAAATTTTGCCGAATCCAGGGTTGACGTATCTGATGGTGCCGTCCTGTACAAGGTAGATCCCCGAGGAGGAGTACATGACCGGGAGGCGGTAGAGGTCCTCGAAACGTTGTCTCTCGATGGCAGCGCCGATGATCCGCGCCACGGTCTTGAGGGCGTCGATCTCCGCCCCCGACCACTTCCTCTCCTCGCGGCAGTCTTCAAGGCCGAGGCATCCCCACCACTCCCCCTCGACCAGGAGAGGGACCTCGGCGAGGGAGAGGATCTGTCCTGAAAAAAGATACTGCCGCGCTTTTTCCGGGAATTCTCCTGCTCTTGCGGCGACAGGGCGTCCTGCGGCAAGGTCGGCATACCACTGCGGCGTCCCGTCCGCGGAGAAGATGCCGGCATGGTGGGGAAGCTGTTTCCCGAGGGGCATGATCCCTGCCGCGGTCCATTCCCGGCACGGGGGACAGGGCCCGTCTCTTGCAGTCCCGCTATTCTCGAAGAGGTGGACCCTGCCCGCCCTGGTCGCCTCTCCCAGCCGCCGGAGGATCTCAGGAACCTCGTCGCTCCACCCGGTCTTTTTCAGCAGTCTGTCTGCGGCAAAACCCACGGCATCGAGGATTGCGTCCCGCCTGAGCACCGCATCTTCGGCACGTCTCTGTTCGGTGATGTCCTCGGCCGTGCAGACCGCGTAGATGACATTGCCGCAATCGTCAAGGACGGGTTTTTTTGTGATGGCAAGCAACCGCTCCTCCCCGCAGGCGTTCCTGACCCACTCCTCTGTACGGATCGTTTTTTTGCCCTGGAAGACCTTCTCGTTCCCCTGGATACAGATCGCCGCCTCTTCTTCGGGGAGGATGTCCCTGATCGCCCTTCTTTCCAGGCCCTCTTTTTTCAGCCCGAGGTACTCGGCCCTGGCGGTGTTGACCGCCCCGTACGTTACGGGGTCAGGGAGAAACCATGCCTGCACCGGCATGGCATCGAGGAGCAGCAGATATTCGGCTTCGGGGGACGGCGAGGATATATCTCCTCGTCCGGGGGCGTTCAGAATACTTTCTCCGGAAGCATGGCTTCCACATGATGGTCTCTGGAATTTTTGATGCGGTATGATAAACCCCCCTTGTTTTCTGGCCTGCGATCAACAATGCAAATCGTCTCTGTACATGTCTGAAGACTCTCCTATTAAGGGGCAGGACGAGGGGATTTTCAGGAAAAGGGGATGGCCGGACATTTCAATAATCATATTAATTGGTTCCGGTTTTGTCTGGCCGGGGCATCGTATTTTTTCTTCTTATGTCTCTGTCGTAACCTGCCGCTCCAGGCCTGTTCCCTGATCTCATCTCGCCGGCAGGGAGCGCAGATGGCGCAGGATCAGGAAAGGCTAACTCCTTTCTGTTCTATTCTGTACAGATGTTTCTCAGTGCAAAGACGCGGGATGCGGTGACGAGGACGATGTACGCCTACGCCTCCGCGTACGGACGAAAGGATGCGGACGGCGTTGCGGCGCTGCTGGCGCCCGAGGTGATCGGGATCGGTTCGGAGAAGGGGGAGTGGGTGGAGGGGCGCGACGGGTACGTCTCTGCCATCGCCCGCGAATTTGCAGCTTTCGACGACATCTCGCTCGAATACGGCGACCTCAGGATCGCGGCGGACGGGATCATCGCCTGGGTGGCGACGCCCTTCGAGATGACGGTCACGGCCGGGGGGAGGGTGCGGCACCTGAACGGCCGCCTGACCGCGGTGCTGATGAACACCTGGGACGGCTGGCGCTTTGTCCAGACGCACTTCTCCGTGCCCGAGGGCGGGGAGGAGTGAGTGAGTGAGTGGCGGCCCCGGAATGGGGGCGCCGGTTCTTTTTTCAGAGCACCATGCCTGCCCCTACAGGTCACGCATGGTTCGAGAAAACCCCTCAGGGTTTTCGAGAAGGCGGCAGGGTTGCCGTGCGGATACCATGAAAACCCCCAGGGTGGTTTTCAAAGAACCGCTTGAAACTTCGTTTCATGAGCGATTCACCTGAAGGCTGTTCTCTTTCTATTCGGGTGCCGTTGGCGGTGCACTCTCTTGCGCGCCGCATTCGAGATCCCGGTCCCTTATCCGGCCCTCATGGAACTCTTGGAGTACAGATTAACCCCATATGTGTTCCGCCAGCCCGAATCTGCCCTCATGGTTTGTATGTGCTCGCGATTAGTAAATTCAGAATATACTATATTACTTTTAATAATCCGCATTTTTGATATGTCGTCTCATCGCCATCTATAAGGCTGTCATCACATCCCGTGAAAAAAAGAACGGGACGATATGGAGTATTATGACTGAAGATCATATGTGCAACAGTAGGGCCAGGATAGCAATTTTGTGCCTGATTGCGGGGTGCATTCTCCTCCCCGCTGCCGCTTCTGCGGTGACCGATCACCCCCACACCTGGAATGTTTCCGTGGTGACGGGGGCGGACAACCTCACGCGTCTTCTGGATATCCCTGAGATCGGTGACGGCGACACGATCCGCATCTGGGGCGTGGAAGGCTACACCTACGAGGGCGGGATCACCATCAACGCGCCCAACGTGACGGTCGAACGCTGGGAAGGGTCGCCCGCCCAACCCCGCATCTCCGGCACTGCCCCGGCGTTCACCGTCCGCGCGGACAACGCCACCTTCCGCGGCCTCAACATCTCCGGGAACACGTTGAGCTATGTTGGGGGCGCCGGCATCGACGCCTACGGGATTCAGGGTCTCACCATCTCCGAATGCACTTTTGCCGGGAACACGGGAGGCTCTGGCCTCGGCGGTGCACTCCATGCCCAGCGCGTCGACCACATCCTGGTCGAGAGGACGGTGTTCACCGGCAACACGGCAGACTCTGGCGGCGGTGCGTATTTCGACAGTTCTAACTATGTCGCCCTGACGGACACGACCTTTGTGAACAACATGGCAAAGATAAACAACGGCGGCGGTGCGTATTTCGTCGATTCCACCGATGCCGACCTGACGGGTACGACCTTCACGAACAACACGGCAGTTTATGGTGGCGGCGGTGCGTTCTTCTTCAATTCCGCCGGTGCCGTTCTGACGGGCGCGACCTTCACGAACAACACGGCAACAAACGACGGCGGCGGTGCGTGGTTCGGCAGTTCCACCGATGCCGCCCTGACGGACACCACCTTCACAAACAACACGGCAACGAACTGCGGCGGCGGTGCATACTTCGAGGCTTCCGCCGATGCCAGACTGACGGGCACGGCCTTTGTGAACAACACGGCAGCAGATTACGGCGGCGGTGCGTACTTCGACTCTATTTGTTCCAGAGCCAGACTGACGGGCACGACCTTTGCGAACAACACGGCAACGAACGGCGGCGGTGCGTATTTCTCCTGGCCCCTCGGTGCCACCCCGACGGACACCACCCTGACTGACACCACCTTCATGAACAACAATGCAACACAGGACGGCGGCGGTGCGTACTTCGC